>JAEYGD010000423.1 GCA_023402505.1 Actinomycetes bacterium | reverse complement strand
GCGCGCGCCCGTGCGACCGGGCGCGCGCACCTCACATCGCCCGGGCGCCCGCCTTGATCGCTTCGCGGATGCGGAGGTACGTGCCGCACCGGCAGATGTTCCGCAGCTCGTCGAGGTCCGCGTCGGTGACGGTCCGGCCCTCGGCGGCGACCCGTCGGACCAGCGCCACCGCCGCCATGATCTGCCCGGGTTGGCAGTAGCCGCACTGGGAGACGTCGAAGTCGAGCCAGGCCTGCTGCATCGGGTGCAGGTCCCTGCCGACCGTGGCCGGTAGCCCTTCGATGGTGGTGACCTCGTCGGTCGGCTGGAGATCCCTGACCGGGACCGCGCAGGGATTGATCTCCTTGCCGTTGAGGTGGCTGGTGCACGCCTTGCAGACGTTGATGCCACACCCGTACTTGGGTCCGGTGATGCCGAGGATGTCGCGCAGCACCCACAAGAGGCGCTCGTCGTCGGCGACGTCGACGGTGACCTGCTCGCCGTTGACGCGGAAGGTGTGCTCGGGCACTCGAGGCTCCTTGGCTCAGCGCGCGTGGTTCAGGCCGTCGGTGGGGGAGGCGGGAATCGGGGGAACCGTCGGTTTGGGCGAGAACGAGATCGTGCCGTGGTTGATCGGGAAGCTGGTGGGCATCGTCCCGGTCGCTCTGCCGTACGCGCAGGCCACCGCGGCCATCGACGCGGCCACACCCAGTTCGCCGGCGCCACCGGGCTTGTCGGAGGTGTTCGGCATGACGATGATCCGCAGGTCCGGCGGGGTGTTCCACTGCCGGGTGTAGAAGTAGTTGTCCCAGCTCGCTTCCAGGAAGTATCCGTCGCGCAGGTGCAGGCTGGAGGTCAGCGCCAGGGCGATGCCGTCCATGACGCAGCCCATCATCTGCGCCTCCAGACCGCGGGGGTTGACGACGAGGCCGACGTCCACGGCGATGACGGCCTTGGTGACCCGGGGCCCGGCCACGCCGTCCCGGATCGGGCGGTTGACGGTCCCGGGCCGGCAGTCGATCTCGACCAGCACGGCGCTGACCGCCTTGTACTCGGCGTGGAAGGCGATGCCCTGTGCGGTTCCGGCCGGCATCGCCCGCCCCCAGTCGCCGACCTCGGCCACCTTCGTCAGCACGGCGCGGGAGCGGTCGTCGCGGAGGAAGTCGCGCCGGAACCGGTACGGGTCCTTCCGCATCCGCGCGGCGAGCTGGTCGACGACGAGTTCCCGGGCGCAGGTGACGTCGGGCGAGTAGACGTTGCGCATGCTGCCGGTGTTGAAGCTCTTGTCGGTCTGGTTCAGCAACCGGCTGGTGAGGCCGAAGTTGTACGACATCGTCTGGCTGAACTGGAAGAACGTCTCGGCGATGCCGATGTCACCGATCGGCAGGCGGGCCGCCATGGCGGTGATGATCTCGCCGAGCCCGTGGCTGAGGTCCGTCGACACGGTGGTGTGCCGCTGTTCGTAGCTCAGCACGGTGTCGCCGAGGTAGCTGGCCCGTACGCGGGAGGTGGCCATCGGATGGGTGCGGCCCTGGCGGGAGTCGTCGGCCCGGTGCCACATGAGCTTGACCGGCTTGCCGATCCGCTGGGACACCTCGGCGGCCTCCAGGGCGGCGTCGAAGAAGAGCCGGCGCCCGAACGAGCCGCCTCCTTCGGTGACGTGCACGGTGACCCGGTCGGGTGGCAGCCGGAGCTTGGCGGCGATGGCCTGTTTCGCCACGATCGGCGATTTCAGCGCCGACCAGATCTCGGCACGGTCGGCCCGGACGTCGGCGACGGCGCAGTTCGGTTCCAGCGCGCTGTTGCTGCGGAAGTGGAAGGTGAACCGGCCCTCCACGACCGGCGTCAGCGGTCGCGGTCCCATCGGCAGTTCGGCGGCTGCCAGCGCCTGCCGCACGCTCTGGTCGGACTTGCCCTCGGCGGTACCGGGTCGCCAGGACACGCGCAGCGCGCGCACGGCGTCGACGCACCGGCCGAAGGTCCCGGCGCGTACCGCCACGCCGGTGGAGATCACCACGACGTCGGTGACGCCCGGCATGGCGCGTACCTCGTCGAGGTTGGCCACCGAGCCGACCTTGCCGTTGATGGTCGGCGGCCGGCACACCATTGTCGGTTTCGCGCCGGCCACGTCGAGGTCCATCGCGTACCGCTTGCGTCCGGTCACCGCGTCCAGCGCGTCGATCCGGTTGTGGGGCTTGCCGATGACGGTGAACGTCTCGCGTGCGGCGAGCTCGACGGGCACCCGTAGCGTCCGCGGGCTCGCGGCCTTCTCCGCGAGCCGGCCGATGTCGATGCGGCTGCCCGAGCGGTCGGTGATCACTCCGCCGTTCATCGTCAGGTCGGTGACCGCCGAGCCGAACTCGTCCGCCGCGGCGGCCAACAGCCGGTGCCGGGCGACGGCCGCGGCGACCCGGATCGGGGTGTAGGTGGCGATGGTGGTGTTCGACCCGCCGGTGAGCTGGTTGAACACCAGCTCCGGGCGGGCGTCGGCCAGGGTGACCCGGACGCGGTGCAGCGGTACGGACAGTTCTTCGGCGATCAGCATGGCGGTCGACGTGGTGATGCCCTGCCCCACCTCGGCCCGGGGGAGGGCGAACGACACGGTGCCGTCCGGGTTGATCTCGACCGAGATGAGCCCCGACGTCGGCAGCGCGGCGGCGGTCATGATGTCGTTGAGGTCGAGCAGTTCCGTGATCTCGGGCGAGGGCACCTCCGCGGCGGCGTCCTCCGCCCGGCCGAGTTCGGCCGCGGTCACCAGGATGGGTGCGGCCAGGACGTAGCCCAGAAGACGCCGCCGCCTGATGGGTTCGGCCATCGCGTCACCAACGGGTCCGGTCATCGTCGGCCTCACTCGGGCCGGTTCGTCGTGGGGATCTCGATCTTGGTTTCCCTGCCCTTGGTCAGATAGAACAGGATGTACCGCCGGATGGCCTCGTCGAGGACCCAGGCGGCCTCCGGCACCAGCGGCAGCGGGAGGAGCCCCTCCCGGAACCTCACCAGCAGCGGCCAGGCGGTGGCGATCAGCGGGCCCCACACCGGCTCGCGCCGGATGCCGTTCCAGTCGGCGACCTGGTCGCCCACGAGGTACCGGGCGAGCGCGTTGCACAGCGGCCGGCTGATGCTGGCCGGACTGGTCTGCTCGGCCAGCTGACCCAGCAGGATGTCGGTGAGGATGACGCCCTCGCGGGTGGGTCCCATGTTGCGCGGCAGCACCTCGTCCGACTGCGCGTAGGCGGCTGCCCAGGAGGTGGGGATGTACTCGTCCCGGATGCCCAGCATGTGCGCGGTCACCTGCCACACGTGCAGGTAGGCCTCGGAATCCCGGGCCGTGAGGCGGACGTCCCACTCGCGCATCTTCCGCATTGCGAAGGTCGGCAACGTGTGCCAGGTGACCAGCATGTCCTCCTGGCTGATCGGGATCCCCTCCGTCCAGTGGGGGGACTGCTGCAGCAGGTGCCGCACCGCCGCGTGCACCAGGCGGGTCTTCACGGCCTCGACGACGCAGCTGCCGTCCGGCCGGTAGGCGTTGAGCGATCCGACCGCGAACCCCAGGATGCTGGTCTTGGCGACGCGATCCTCCATGTCCGCGCCGCCCTTGGAGTAGTAGACGGACCGGGCCTCCTTGGGGATGGCGGTGGCCAGCATGCCGCCACCCACGCCGTTGAGCAGGTTGAGGTAGAGCCCTCGGGACTTGTTGAACTCGGCGGCGGCCTCGAGCTTCGTGCGGTCGGCCCAGGACGGCAGCTGACGCGCGTTCTCCATGAAGTCCCGGAGATCCGCCGGCAGCCCGGCGGGCAGGGGCTGGTCGTTGCGGGTCCAGTCCCACAGCAGGCGGTTCACCTCGGGAACGGCGCCACGGTCGATCAGCGAGGCGACCAGCGGATCGGCCTCGTCGTCCCAGACCCACCGGGGGTCGGCCCCGGCGCCGGCACCGGCGACCGAACCGCTCGGCGCCCAGGTCCAGGGCTTCGCGGAGGCGGCCTGCGCCGCGGACCCGAGGCCCATCGCTCCGAGCGCTCCCAGCGCTCCGCCCGACACCAGAATCTTTCGCCTGCTCAGCTCGGCCATTTCCTGGCATCCCTTCCCGGGTCATACGAGTGATATGTAGAAACGCAACCTGTTGCTCTGTATCTCTGGCAGGACGCGAAGCGCCCTGCCAGAGAGGGGGAGGAACCCTGCTTCACCCGACACCGGGGAGCGCGGCGGCCACAGCCGCCGCGTCCCGGCGGTGATCACATGGGGCGGTTCGTGACCGGGATCTCGATGCGGATCGGTCGGGCCTCGGACAGGAAGAGCAGGGCCGCCTTACGCAGGAACTCGTCGAACAGCCAGTACGCCTGCGGCGCCAGCGGGAACGGCAGCAACCCCTCCCGGACGGCGATGAACGGCCCCCAGGCGGTCCGGAGCAGCGGGTCCCAGACCAGCTCCCGCGGGATGCGCAGCCACCGCGCGATCTCGTCACCGAGCAGGAAGCGGGTGAACGCGCCGAGGATGGGCTTGCTGAGGATGCCGGCGTCCACCGGCGTGCCGAGGTTGAGCAGGATGTCGGCCAGCTTGATCCCCTCGGGCGTCGGCGCCAGGATCGGGGTGAGGACCTGGTCGGCCTGGGCGTTGGCCTCGGACCAGGAGGCCGGGATGTACTCCTCCTTGATCCCGAGCATGTACGCGGCCAGCTGCCACGAGTGCAGGAACGCCGCCGACTCGTCGTTGGGGATCGGCACCCGCCAGGCGTTCAGCTTCTGCATGACCGTCGTGGGCAGGCTGTGCCAGGTGACCATCATGTCCCGCTGGCTGATCGGGATGTCCTCGTCGGCGACCGCCGACCAGTAGGGCGACTGCGGCAGCAGGTGGCGTACCGCGGCGTGCACCAGCCGCGTCTTGACGCAGGTGACGATCATCTCGCCGTCGGGGTCGTAGGCGTTGCGTGCCCCGATGTCGTAGCCCAGCTTGGCGGTCTTGGAGATGCGGTCCTTCATGTCCGCGCCACCCATGGAGTAGTAGACCGCGCGCGCCTCCTTCGGGATGACGGTGCTCATCATGCCGCTGGCGAGCCCGTACAGGACGCCGAGGTAGAGGCCCCGCTTCTCGTTGAACTGGACCGCCTTGGCCAGCATGCGCTGGTCGGTCCAGGACGGCAGCTGGCGGGCGTGCTCCATGAAGTCCCGCAGGTCCGTCGGCAGTCCGGCCGGCAACGGCTGGGCGTTCTTGGTCCAGGTGCGCAACAGCTCGTTGACCCTGGGCACGTCGCCCCGGTCGAGCAGGGAGGCGACCAGCGGGTCGGCCTCGTCGTCCCACACCCACCGCGGGTCGAGGCCGGCTCCGGCGCCCGCCACCGAGCCCTTGGGTGACCACGACCAGGCCGCCGCCTGCCCGGGTGCGGCGACGGCCAGCGCGCCGAGCGCACCCAGGGCCCCTCCGGCTTGCAACACTCTGCGTCTGCTCACGTTGTCCATGCCGCCGCCCTCCTCGCAAGAGCATTCTGATACGATGAAACGCATGTTGCATCTATGTATCGCGTATGACATCACAAGGTTTCGGCGATCACAAGGCCTGTTGAAAATATGGTCTGCGGAAACATCCCGGCCGAGGAGGTGACCGTGGAAACCGCCGTCCCGGAATCGCTGCTGGAGCGGGCATACATTGACGCTCTTGAACGCGTAGATGATCTGGACGACATCCGGACGCGCCTTCTCGACGCGGCGTACGAGCAGTTCTGCCGGATGGGCATCCAGCGCACCACCATGGAAGACGTGGCGCGACAGGCCGGGGTCTCACGGATCACCGTCTATCGCCGGTACGCAACCAAGAACGCACTCGTCGAGCAGGTGGTGCGGCGCGAGTTCCGCCGTTATTTCGATCAGTTCCTCACCGAGATCGAGCACGCCGAAACCGTGGCCGACCGGGTGGTGCTGGGATTCGTGAGTTCGCTGCGGACCATTCGGCGCAATCCGTTGATCGGCGGCCTGCTGGCCGCGGAGCCGAACCTGCTCGTGCCGTCCATGGTCAACGACGGCGGCTACACGCTCGCCACCGTGCGGCAGTTCGTCGCCGGTCAGTTGCGGCGCGAGCAGCGCGCCGGCAACGTCCCGGCCGAGCTGGACGCCGACCTGGTGGCCGAACTGATGGTCCGGGTGTCCGCCTCCTTCCTGGCGATCCCCAGCCACCTGATCGATCTCGACGACGACGAGCAGCTCGCCGCCGTGGCCCGGCAGTTCCTCGTCCCGATGCTGGAGTCGGCACGACACCGGCCCGACCGGTGAGGGTGGACCGGGGGTGTCCGGCCTGCCCCCGGGTGTTGATGAGTTTCTCGACCGACCGTTCGGTTGAATGATACAGATCCATCTTCCGGTGCGGTAGCCTCTGCTACCGACCGGTCGGTCGGGACAGTCGATCGGTACGCGGTGGACGGCCGCGACTACCGGCAGCAACCAGGAGGCACTGGCATGCAGGCGGGCGCGGCAACCGGCGAGGACGCTCGGGACGTGGTGGGACGGGTCAGGGCCTTCATCGGGCGGCAGGTCATCCCGGTGGAGAGCGACCTCGGCGGGAAGCCGGAGATCTTCGCCGAGCTTCGCGCGGCGGCCCGTGCGGCGGGCGTGTTCGCCCCGACGGCGCCGGTCGAGTACGGCGGCATGGGGCTGTCGATGCTCGAACAGGCGGACGTGCTCGAAGCCGCCGGCTGGAGCCTGCCCGGTCCGTCCATCCTGAACTGCGCGGCGCCCGACGAGGGCAACATGACCCTCCTGGAACGTGTCGCCACGCCGGCGCAACGCGAGACGTACCTGAGGCCGCTCGCCGCCGGCGACGTGCGCTCGGCGTTCGCGATGACCGAGCCCGCACCGGGGGCCGGCTCGGACCCCGCCGCGCTGACCACGACCGCGGTGCGCGACGGCGACGACTGGCTGATCGACGGACGGAAGTGGTTCATCACCGGTGCGGACGGCGCCGCCTTCTTCATCGTGATGGCACGCACGGGGGACGCCGCCGCGACGATGTTCCTGGTCGACGCCGGAGCCACCGGGCTCACCGTCGGTCGGCACATCCCCACGATCGACGAGGGCTTCGCCGGCGGGCACTGCGAGGTCACCTTCACACGGTGCCGGGTGCCGTCCGCAGCCGTCCTCGGCGAGGTGGACCGCGGTTTCGCCAACGCACAGGCCCGGCTCGGGCCCGCCCGCCTCACCCACTGCATGCGCTGGCTGGGCCTCGCCGGCCGGGCCCACGACATCATGCTCGGCTACGTCGTCGGGCGGGAGATGTTCGGCAGACGGCTCGCCGACCTCGGTCTCGCGCAGCACCTGATCGCCGAGAACGAGATCGACCTCGCCGCGTCCCGGGCGCTGATCCGCACCGCCGCCGCAGCCCTGGACGCCGGCGAACGCGCCAGCGGCGAGACGTCGATCGCCAAGACCTTCGTCTCCGAGGCGGTCGGCCGCGTGGTCGACCGATCCGTGCAGTTGTGCGGCGCGCAGGGCGTCTCCCACGACCTGCCGCTGGCGCGGTTCCTCGCCGAGGTGCGCCCGTTCCGCATCTACGACGGTGCCTCCGAGGCGCACCGCTGGGCGTTGGCGCGCCGCGCCGTCCGGCGGTTCGAGGCCGCCCGGGCCGCCGACCGGACGCACGGCTGAGGTGGACCTCAACCCGCCCCCGGTCATCATGGAAGCGGTCCGCTCCCGACAGAGCCAGCACCCGGGACGGACGCCACCGGTGCTTCCGCGGCGGCCCCGGCGCCGCTGGAGATGGACCTGCGCGTCGCCGACGGGCAGGGCACCGACGCTCCGCGGTCGTGACGACGCCGCGGCGAGGAAGGTTGACGCATGGTCGAGGGACAACTGCAGGGCAAGGTCGCCTGGATCACGGGAGCGGGCCGGGGCATCGGCGCGGCGGTCGCCGAAGGGCTGGCGGAGGCCGGTGCGACGGTGATCCTCCAGGCGCGCGACGCCGACATGCTCCAGGTTGTCCGCGACAAGATCGTGGCTGGCGGAGGTACGGCGGAGATCGTCGCCGGTGACGTCGGCGACCCGGCCACCGCCGACGCGGTCGTGGCCCTGGCCAGGCAGCGGTGGGGGCGCCTGGACGTCCTCGTCAACAACGCCGGGATCAGCCCGCTGCTGGAACGCAGCGAGCGGCTCAGCATCGCCGCCTGGCAGCAGGTGATCGACACGAACCTCTCCGGCGTCTTCTTCTGTGCCCGCGCCGCCGGCACGATCATGATCGAGCAGGGTGCCGGCAGCATCATCAACATGTCGTCGGTCCACGGGCAGGTGGGCTTCCCGAGGTTGGCGGCGTACAGCGCCAGCAAGGGCGGCGTCGAGCAACTCACCCGGAGCCTCGCGCTGGAGTGGGCACCCGCCGGGGTGCGCGTCAACGCGGTGGCTCCCGGTTACCTGGAGACCCAGATGACCGAGGGACTGCGCAGCCACGACGCGTGGTCGGCGCGGCTGCGCGAGCGGATCCCGATGGGCCGGTTCGGCCGGCCGCAGGAAGTGGTCGGCGCCGTCGTGTTCCTGGCGTCGGACAGCGCCAGCTACGTCACCGGCAGCGTCCTGCACGTGGACGGGGGCTGGACCGCGCAGTGACGGCCGTGGGCTCCGCCGGTCGGGACGGTGTGACCGCCCGGCTACGATGACGCCGGGCGGCGGGCCGAGAACGAGGCCGACCCTCGCCGGCCGGGCCGCTCGGGAGGTTTCACAATGGCCACGTCACGGACGGCCCGCGGCGCGGGACGAACCGGCCGGCCCAGCAACGCGGACGACCGGCGTGCCGAGATCGTCCTGCGGGCCGCCGAGCTCTTCGACGACGTCGGCTATCACCTGACGTCGATGGACGACATCGCGCGGGCCGTCAACCTGGCCAAGCCGACCCTGTACCACTACTTCACCAGCAAGGACCGCATCCTGCTCGCGATCCACCAGGAGTTCATCGCCATCCTGCTCGGCCGGCAGCGACAGCGGTCACAACAGGAGGACCGGGGTGTCCCGGACCTCCTGCTCGACGTCATGGTCGACATCTGCGACCTGATGCGGACGCACCGCGGTTACGTCCGGGTGTTCTTCGAGCACCACCGCGAACTGCCCGAGGAGGCACGCCGGGAGGCGCTGGCCGATCGCGACGCCTACTTCGATTCCGTACGCGGGCTGTTCGAGCGGGGCCGCGCCGAGGGCCTGCTGACCGGCGACCCGATGCTCAACGCCATGGCGCTGTTCGGCATGTGCAACTGGGCGTACCAGTGGTACGACCGTCGCGGGCCGCTGACGTCGCTGGACGTCGCGCGGCACTTCCACCGGGTGCTGTTGCAGGGCGTCGGTCAACGGGCCCGGTCGACCGAGACCACCCTCGGGTCCGCGGAGTAGCGGCGTACCACGCCGTCGGCGTCGTCGGCGGTGGCACCGGGATCGAACAGCACCTCCAGGCACGGCGCCTGCGGCCCTTCGGACCCGAAGCCCGCGACGACGTCGTCCGGATCGAAGCGGTGGTGGTCGTCCACGAGCGCCGAGGCGGACTCGCCCGGCCGTACGCACACCACGGCATCGGCCTGCCCGCCGTCCCACGCCAGCGCGGGAGCCGACACGCCGAGGGTGAGCACGAAGGCCAGGCCCACCCCGGCCACGGCGGTCCGACCGAGCGCCGGCCGCCCGGAGGGCAGGACCACGGCGACCACGGCCGCCAGGGCGTACGCCCACAGTGCCCGCTTGCCGGTCGTGTCGTGCAGGGCGAGCGCGACGATGCCGGCCCCGACGCTCTGGGTGACCAGGACGGCCGGCCGGAACAGCGGGGAGCCGACGAGCGCCGCCGGGACCGCGGCCAGCGCGGCGAGCAGCAGGAGAAGCAGCACCAGCTCGTACGCGCTCCACTCGCGGCGCGCGTCCAGAACGAGCAGCACCCCGGCGAGCGCCTGCCCGCACACGAGGACCAGAGGCTGGAGCCGCGAGACGACCATCGGACGACCATAGACGACGGTGACGCCGACGCGGGGCCCCGATCCCGTGGTCCGGTGGGTCGGCCCTCGCCCTGCCCCGCACACGATGAAGCCCCTGACCGGTCCGCGCCGGGTCAGGGGCCCTTCGTGCTGGTCAAAACCTTCGTAGCAAGTGTGCCCCCGGCAGGATTCGAACCTGCGCCCCCGCCTCCGGAGGGCGGTGCTCTATCCCCTGAGCTACGGGGGCTCAGCGACCCGAGAAGACTAGCAAACGTCTCCCGCGATCGCCGAATCGGTATCCGTGAGACACGGCCCGCGCCGCCGCCGCTGGCCCGCCCGGTCCACCTACCCGGCGGACCTGGGTCGGCCGGCTCGACGGCTGGCCGGGGGCGTCGTGCGCCCGCGCGGCCGGAGCCGCTCCCCGGCGGCGCCTCAGGCGGCGACGGCGCGACCGCAGCTCGGCAGCGGGTGCAGCACGATGCGGCGGGGCAGGCGGCGCGGCCACTCGTTACGCGGCCAGGACCCGTCCACGATCAGGTGCACGGAGCGCTGCTCCTCACCGCTGAGCCGCAGCACGAAGTCCCGGGGGAGCGGTGGGTCGACGGACGGAGTGGTGATCATGAACCGGACCCGGCCACGGGACGACACGGCGGAGATCACGTCGGCGGCCGGCATCGTGCCGCGCAGACGGATCCGCCCGATCCAGTACACCTCCGCCAGGTGCTCCTGAGCGGCCCGGGTGATCGCCGGGTACTCGGTGCGTACCCACCGCTCCACCGCGCCGACGCAGAGCCCGCAGGCGCGTTCTCTCGGCTCCCGCGGACCCAACCCCCAGGCCCGCAGGTACGCCCCGACCGCGCCCGCGTCGAACCGCGCGTCGAACCGGTCCTGGATGAGGGTGAGCAGGCTCTGTCGCGTCCAGAGCTCCTCGTCCAGGCCGAACGCGTCGGGGTAGCTGCCCCGCAGGGTGTCGATGAGTTCGAGTTCCTGTTCGCGGCTGAGCGTTCCGGGCTCGCCCTGCCGTGCTCCGCGACGGACGGCCGCCACCGCCCCGTCGCCGCCGATGGTGTGGCGCCGGCACCAGCTGGTGACCGAACGCCGCGCGTCTCTCAGTGCAACCCCCACGTCCTGCGCAACGAGCCCGAATCGCAACTGGTCACGATATGTGTGGAGAAACTTCTCTTAGCGATGGATTCGGTCGGACCGCACAGAGGGTGTGAACCGGACATCGGTCCGTGATCGGCTCGACCCGAAGGCCCTCTCGACGAAGGGCCCGCCCGCCGACCGGCGGAGCGGGCCCTTCGTCGAGGCAGGTCAGCCCTGGATGCGCTTGAGGGCGTTCTGGAGGTTGGTCAGTTCGGTCTGCTGGGTGTTCTTCATGGTCTGCGCGGCCTGGACGACGTCCTGCTCGCCGCTCGCGTCGAGCAGCGCGTCGACCATGTGGATGCCACCGATGTGATGCTTGATCATCAGGTCCAGGAAGAGCACGTCCAGCTCCCTGCCCTGGGCCTCGCGCAGCTGCGCCATCTGCTCCGGGGTGGCCATGCCGGGCATCAGCCCGTTGCGCATCATGTCGGTGCCGCCCGGCATCCACGCCATCCGCGGCTGGGAACCGGTCGGATCCAGCTTCCACGACCGCAGCCAGGTCTGCATCGTGCCGATGTCGCCCTGCTGGGCGAGCGCGATGTCGCCGCCGATGGTCCGGACCTCCTGGTCCGTGCCGCGCTGGAAGGCGATCAGACCCATCTCGACCGCCTGGGCGTGGTGGGTGGTCATGTCCCGGGCGAAGCCCGCCTCGACCGACGAGTCCCCGGGCCGGGTGAGGCCGGGGGTGAGCAGCCCTCCGGCGTACCCGAGCAGGAGCCCGACCACGACGGCGAGCGTCACCGCGAGAGTGCCGAAGCGGCGGGCGGACCCGCCGTCACCGGCGCCGGCGGCGGCCTCGTCGGTGGTGCCGTCGACGGTCGTGGCGGTCATGGCAGCTCCTTTTACCGCTGTTGCTGCTGGTTACTGCTGTTGCTGCTGGAGAGTGCGGGGAGTGGTGCCGGTGGCGGTGATGCCCTGGTTGCAGAGGGCGGTCGGGCCCTCGACGGAGGCGTTCACCTTGAGCGTCTTGATGAACTCGTCGATCCGGCCGTCGTCGGCGTTGTCGACCTTGAGCTGGTAGCCCCAGGCCTGCAGCGAGATCGGCTTGTCCAGGCCCTCGAACGGGCTGAGCATCAGCTTCTCGTTGCCGCGCACCCGCTCCGCCAGCTTCTCCACCTGGTCGGCGGGCAGGTCGGGCCGGTAGGTGACCCAGACCGCGCCGTGCTCCAGGCTGTGCACCGCGTGCTCGCTGGCGATCGGGGCGTCGTAGACGTCGCCCATGCAGTTCTGCCAGGCGTCGTTGTGCGGGCCGGCGACCGGCGGGAGCACCGAGTACTGGATCGAACCCTGCTGGTGGTTGCCGCCCTTGACCAGATCCGGGTCCTTCTCGCGGAAGTTGACGATCCCGTCGATCGCGTTCGCCCGCTCGTCCCACGGCTTCGAGCCCTGGACGGTCGCCCAAGCGCCGTAGCCGATGATCGCCACGGCCAGCACGCCGACGGCGACGAACAGCGCGATCGGCCCCCAGCTGCGGCCCTGGCTCACCTTCACCGGGGCGATCGGCTTGCGCGGGCCCTTGCCGCCGCCGCGCGACGAGGCCGCCGGCTTGCCGGAGCCGGGCTTGCCGGACCCCGCCTTGCCGGCGCCCGGCCGACCAGCGGCGGGCTTCTTGCCGGTGCTGACCACGGTCGGGCGGCGCTCCGGGCCGCCCGGGGTGCTGATGCTCATCGTGCCTCGTCAGGTCGGTCGGTCAGGGGATCTGGCGGGCCGGGTTCACATGCTGGGTCGCCGCCGCGGGGACCGAGTCTACCCCCGATAACATGGATCGGTGACTCCCGCAGAACTCGCCGAGGTCGTCCTCACCGCAGCCCACGCCGTCTTCACCGAGCGGGGTCTGGACCGGTCCGCGCTACCGGAGCGAACGTCGGTGGAGCGGCCCCGTAATCCCGAGCACGGCGACTACGCCTCCACGCTGGCGCTCCAGCTCAGCAAGAAGGTGGGCGTCCCGCCGCGGGAGCTGGCCGCCGCGCTGGCCGAGCAGCTCGGCCGGGCCGCGGGGATCAAGTCGGTGGAGATCGCCGGCCCGGGCTTCCTCAACATCCGTCTCGACGCGGCCGCCGCCGGCGTGCTGGCCCGCACGATCGTCGCGGCCGGCGCGGAGTACGCCCGTGGCGATCGGCTCGCGGGCCAGTCGATCAACCTGGAGTTCGTCTCGGCCAACCCGACCGGCCCGGTGCACATCGGCGGCGTCCGGTGGGCGGCGGTCGGCGACGCGCTGAGCCGCCTGCTGCGGGCCACCGGTGCCCAGGTCGGCACGGAGTACTACTTCAACGACGCCGGCTCCCAGATCGACCGGTTCGCCCGGTCGCTGCTGGCCGCCGCGAAGGGCGAGCCCGCACCCGAGGACGGGTACGCCGGGGCGTACCTCGCCGAGATCGCCGAGCAGGTGCGGGCCCGCCGGCCGGACGTGCTGACCCTCGACGACGCCGCCGCGCAGGAGGTGTTCCGGGTCGAGGGTGTCGAGTTGATGTTCGCCGAGATCAAGTCGTCGCTGCGCGACTTCGGCGTGGAGTTCGACACCTACTTCAACGAGAAGGACCTGCACGACCGCGGTGAGCTGGACCACGCGCTCGACCGGCTGCGCCAGCAGGGGCACACGTTCACCGCCGACGGCGCCACCTGGCTGCGCACCACCGACTTCGGTGACGACAAGGACCGGGTGCTGCGCAAGTCCAACGGCGAGTGGACGTACTTCGCCGCCGACTGCGCGTACTACCTGGACAAGCGGGAGCGCGGCTTCGAGCGGGTGGTCATCATGCTCGGCGCCGACCACCACGGCTACGTCGGCCGGATGCGGGCGATGGCGGCGTGCTTCGGTGACGACCCGGACCGCAACCTGGAGATCCTCATCGGCCAGCTGGTCAACCTGGTCCGGGACGGGCAGCCGGTGCGGATGAGCAAGCGGGCCGGCACGGTGGTCACGCTGGACGACCTGGTCGACGCGATCGGCGTGGACGCGGCCCGGTACGCGCTGGCCCGCTACTCCACCGACTCGCCGATCGACATCGACGTGGAGCTGTGGACGCGGGCGACGCGGGACAACCCGGTCTACTACGTGCAGTACGTGGCGGCGCGGACGGCCAGCGTCGGGCGCAACGCCGCCGAGGTCGGCCTGACCCGGGGCGACGCCGACGGCTTCCGTCCCGAGCTGCTCGACCACGACAAGGAGAACGAGCTGCTCAAGGCGCTCGCCGAGTTCCCCGCCGTGGTCGCCACCGCCGCCGAGCTGCGCGAGCCGCACCGGGTGGCCCGCTACCTGGAGGAGCTGGCCGGGGCCTACCACCGGTTCTACGACAACTGCCGGATCCTGCCGCGCGGCGACGAGGAGGTCACCGACCTGCACCGGGCCCGGCTCTGGCTGAACGACGCCACCCGCACCGTGATCGCCAACGGCCTGCGGCTGCTCGGCGTGTCCGCCCCGGAGCGGATGTAATGCGAGCGCGAGGAGTGAGCTTGCGAGCCCCGCAGTCGCGAAGCGGAGGGGAACTGGTGCGAGCGCGAGGAGTGAGCTTGCGAGCCCCGCAGTCGCGAAGCGGAGGGGAACTGGTGCGAGCGCGAGGAGTGAGCTTGCGAGCCCCGCAGTCGCGAAGCGGTGGTAACTGATGCGGGCGCACGAGGCCGGTGCCCTGCACGGGGACATCGGCAGCCGGGGGCCGGCGTGGCTGCGTACCCCGGTCGACGTCAACGCCCTGGTGCCGGAGCTGTGGCCCCGCAACGTCGCCCGCGGGGCCGACGGCGGGCTCACCGTCGCGGGCCTGCCGGTCCGCGACCTCGCGGCCGAGTTCGGCACCCCGGTGTACGTGCTCGACGAGGACGACCTGCGGTCGCGCTGCCGCGACTTCCGTGCCGCGTTCCCCACCGAGGACGTCTACTACGCCGGTAAGGCGTTCCTCTGCCGCGCGGTCGTCCGCATGATCGCCGAGGAGGGCCTGCACCTGGACGTGTGCAGCGGCGGCGAGCTGGCCACCGCGCTGTCCGCCGGGATGCCGGCGGAGCGGATCGGGTTCCACGGCAACAACAAGTCGGTCGCCGAGCTGAGCCGCGCGCTGGACGCCGGGGTGGGCCGGATCATCGTCGACTCGTTCCACGAGATCGACCGGCTCACCGCGCTGGCCCGCGAGCGGGGCGTCCGCCCACGGGTGCTGGTCCGGGTCACCGTCGGCGTCGAGGCGCACACGCACGAGTTCATCGCCACCGCCCACGAGGACCAGAAGTTCGGGTTCTCGCTCGCCGGCGGCGCGGCCATCGCCGCCGCGCTGCGCATCCTCGACGACGACGTGCTGGAGCTGCGCGGCCTGCACTCGCACATCGGGTCGCAGATCTTCGACGCCAGCGGCTTCGAGGTGTCGGCCCGCCGGGTGCTCGCCCTGCAGGCCCAGATCCGCGACGCGCGCGGCGTCGAGCTGCCCGAGCTGGATCTGGGCGGCGGCTTCGGCATCGCGTACACGACGCAGGACGACCCCGCCGCGCCGGCCGACCTGGCGAAGCGGCTGCGGAAGATCGTCGACGGGGAGTGCGCCGCCGAGCGGCTGGCCGTGCCGCACCTGTCCATCGAGCCGGGCCGGGCGATCGTCGGACCGGCCGTGTTCACCCTGTACGAGGTGGGCACGGTCAAGTCCGTGCCGGTAGGCGCCGGCGGCGACGCAGCCGGTGGGCGTCGTTGTTACGTGAGCGTCGACGGCGGGATGAGCGACAACATCCGGACGGCGCTGTACGACGCGTCGTACTCGGCGACGCTGGCCTCCCGGGCGAGCGCGGCCGAGCCGATGCTCGCCCGCGTGGTGGGAAAGCATTGTGAGTCCGGGGACATCGTGGTGAAGGATGAATTCCTGCCCGCCGACGTGCAGCCCGGAGATCTTGTCGCGGTGCCCGGCACGGGTGCGTACTGCCGGAGCATGGCCAGCAACTACAACCACGTGCCGCGCCCCCCGGTGGTCGCGGTGCGCGACGGCCGGGCACGCCTGATCGTCCGGCGGGAGACCGAAGAGGACCTGCTCGCTTTGGATGTGGGATGACGTCACCTGTGCGCTTGGCGCTGCTCGGCTGCGGCACGGTCGGCAGCGAGGTGGTCCGGCTGCTGCACGAGCAGTCCGCCGACCTCGCCGCCCGGATCGGCGCTCCGCTGGAGATCGCGGGCATCGCGGTCCGCCGGATCGGCCGGGACCGGGGTGACCTGCCGGTCGACCCGGCGCTGTTCACCACCGACCCGCTCGGCCTGATCAAACGCGACGACGTCGACGTGGTGGTCGAGGTGGTCGGCGGCATCGAGCCGGCCCGGAGCTGGTTGGTGGAGGCCCTGCGGGCCGGCAAGAGCGTGGTCACCGCCAACAAGGCGCTCCTCGCCGAGGACGGCGGCGCCCTGCACGACGCGGCGGCCGAGGGCGGCGGTGACCTCTACTACGAGGCGGCCGTGGCCGGCGCGATCCCGCTGCTGCGGCCGCTGCGCGAGTCGTTGCACGGGGACCGGATCAACCGGGTCACCGGCATCGTCAACGGCACCACCAACTTCATCCTCTCCGCGATGGACGCCACCGGCGCCGGCTTCGCCGAGGCGCTGGAGGAGGCGACCGAGCTGGGGTACGCGGAAGCGGACCCGACCGCCGACGTGGAGGGCTTCGACGCCGCGGCGAAGGCGGCGATCCTCGCCTCGCTGGCGTTCCACACCCGGGTCGGCGCTGCCGACGTCCACCGGGAGGGCATCACCGAGGTCACCGCCGCCGACGTGGCCAGTGCCAAGGCGATGGGCTGCACGATCAAGCTGCTCTGCATCGCCGCGCGGGGCACGGGCACGGACGGCCGCGAGACGGTCAGCGTGCGGGTGCACCCGGCGATGATCCCGCGGAGTCACCCCCTGGCGGGCGTCGGTGACGCGTTCAACGCGGTCTTCGTCGAGGCCGAGGCGGCCGGGCAGCTCATGTTCTACGGCCGGGGCGCGGGCGGCGCGCCGACCGCCAGCGCGGTGCTCGGCGACGTGGTGGCGGTCGCCCGCAACCGGCTCGCCGGGGTCCGCGCGGCCAGCGAGTCCGCGTACGCCGACCTGCCGGTGCGGCCGATGGGGGAGGCGCTGACCCGCTACCACATCAGTCTCGACGTGGCCGACCGTCCCGGTGTGCTGGCGGCGGTGGCCGGGGTGTTCGCCCGGCACGACGTCTCGATCGCCACCGTCCGGCAGGGGCCGGCCGGCGGTGGGCCGGCCGGCGGCGCGTCGGCCGCGGGTGGCTCCGCTGGTGGCGGGGCGGCCGGGCGGGGCGAGGACGCCGACCTGGTCATCGTCACGCACGTCGCGCCGGACGCCGCGCTCGCCGCGACGGTCGACGAGCTGCGCGGGCTGGACATCGTCCGCTCGGTGGCCAGCGTGCTGCGGGTGGAGGGCGACGCCTGACCCTGTCCCGCCTGATGGGTGCCGGCGAGTCCGGCGGGGGCGATCCGGTCCGGCTGGTGCAGGCTTGACGTGGCCCCGGCACGGCCGGGGCGTCCGAGGCGAGGAGTACGACATGTGGCGGGGTCTCATCGACGCGTACCGGGATCGGCTGCCGGTCACCGAGGCCACTCCCGTCGTCACCCTGCACGAGGGGAACACGCCACTGCTGCCCGCGCCGGTGCTGTCGGCCCGGATCGGCTGCGACGTCCACCTCAAGGTCGAGGGCGCCAACCCGACCGGGTCGTTCAAGGACCGGGGGATGACGGTCGCGGTCTCCAAGGCGGTCGAGGCCGGCAACAAGGCGATCATCTGCGCGTCTACCGGCAACACCAGCGCCTCCGCCGCCGCGTACGCGGCCCGCGCCGGCCTGACCTGCGCGGTGCTGGTGCCGCAGGGCAAGATCGCGTTGGGCAAGCTGGCCCAGGCGCTGGTGCACGGGGCGAAGTTGCTGCAGGTCAGCGGCAACTTCGACGACTGCCTGTCGCTGGCCGCGAAGCTCGCCCAGGACTACCCGGTGGCCCTGGTCAACTCGGTGAACGTCGACCGCCTGCACGGCCAGAAGACCGCCGCGTTCGAGATCGTCGAGGCGCTGGGCGACGCGCCCGACATCCACTGCATGCCGGTCGGCAACGCCGGCAACATCTCCGCCTACTGGCTGGGCTACTCGGAGGAGCAGGCGGCCGGCAACGTCACCCGCACCCCGAAGCTGTACGGCTTCCAGGCCTCCGGGGCGGCGCCGATCGTCACCGGCGAGGTGGTCCGCGAGCCGTCCACCATCGCCACCGCCATCCGGATCGGCAACCCGGCGAGCTGGACGAAGGCGCTGGACGCCCGGGACGCCTCGGGTGGGTTGATCGCCGCGGTCACCGACCGGGAGATCCTGTCCGCGTACCGGCTGCTCGCCCGGGAGGTCGGTGTCTTCGTCGAGCTGGGCAGCGCGGCCAGCGTCGCCGGTCTGCTCCAGCAGGCCGCCGCCGGCACCGTGCCGGCGGGTTCGACGGTCGTCTGCACGGTCACCGGCCACGGGCTGAAGGACCCGGAGTGGGCGATCTCAACGGCCCCGGCCCCGGTCACGATCGCCAACGACCCGCTGGCGGCCGCCCGCTCGCTGGACCTGGTCTGACCGGGCGGGCGCGGGTCCCGTCGACGGGACCGGCCGGGCGAACCCCCCGGTAACCGTGGAAACCGGGTGCGGGACACTTTTCCTCTCCCCGCACCGCAGTCCCACTCCAGGAGTGAGTCCAGCCGATGTCGCTGCTCGCCAGATTCAGTCTCGCCAACCGGGGGCTCGTCGCCCTCATCGCGGTGGTCGCCACGGCGTTCGGAGCGTTCGCCGTACCGTCGCTGAAGCAGCAACTCCTCCCGTCGCTGGAGTTCCCGGCCGCGTTCATCGTGGCCGCGTACCCCGGCGCCGGCCCCGAGGTCGTCGAGTCGCAGGTCACCGAGCCGATCGAGAACAGCCTCCAGGGCATCGCCGGGCTGGAGAAGGTCACGTCGACCTCGCGTGAGGGCTCGACGACCGTCCAGGTGCAGTACGCGTTCGGCACCGACGTGGACGACGTGGTCAACAAGATGCAGACCGCGATCAACCGGGCCCGGCTCCCCGAGGGGGTCGAACCCCAGGTCATCGCCGGCAGCACGGACGACCTGCCGGCGGTGGTGCTGGCCGCGTCCGGCGGCGACGACCAGCAGGCGCTCGGGGAGAAGCTCCGTGACACGGTCGTACCCGAACTGGAGGCGATCGACGGGGTCCGCACGGTCGACCTGACCGGCGTCCAGGACACCGTCGTCGTCGTCACTCCGGACCCGGCGAAGCTCGCGGCCGCCGCGATCCGGCCGACCGCGTTCGGCGAGGCGCTGCGGACCAACGGCGTCACCGTCCCGGCCGGCGCCGTGGTCGACGGCGAGGAGACCCTGCCGGTGCAGGTCGGTACGCCGCTGGCCACCCTCGACGACCTGCGCGGCATCGTCCTCACGGTGGCCCCGGCCGCCCCGGTGCGCCTGGGCGACGTGGCGACGGTCGAGGAGCGGGCGGCCCCGGCCACCGCGATCACGCGGACCAACGGGAAGGACAGCCTCGGCATCGCCGTGACCGCCGCCCCGGACGGCAACGCGGTGGAGATCTCCCACGAGATCCGGGACCGGCTCGCGGACCTGCGGACCGCCTCCGGCACCGAGCTGACCATCGTCTTCGACCAAGCGCCGTTCGTCGAGAAGTCGATCGAGAGCCTCACCACCGAGGGCCTGCTCGGCCTCGTGATGGCGGTCGTCGTGATCCTGGTCTTCCTGCTGTCCGTACGCTCCACCGTCGTCACCGCGGTCTCCATCCCGCTGTCGGTGGTGGTCGCGTTGATCGCCCTCTGGATCGGCGACTACTCGCTCAACCTGCTCACCCTCGGCGCGCTGACGATCGCCGTCGGGCGGGTGGTGGACGACTCGATCGTCGTCCTGGAGAACATCAAACGCCATCTCGAGTACGGCGAGGAGAAGCGCAGGGCGATCATCACCGCGGTCCGTGAGGTGGCCGGCGCGGTGACCGCCTCCACCCTCACCACGGTCGCCGTGTTCGCGCCGATCGCCCTGGTCGGCGGGTTCATCGGCCAGCTCTTCGCGCCGTTCGCGATCACCGTCACGGTGGCGCTGCTCGCGTCGCTGCTGGTGTCGCTGACCGTCATCCCGGTGCTCGCGTACTGGTTCCTCAAGCCGGCCGGCGGGAAGGTCGACGAGGCCGCCGTACGCCGGGCCGCGGAGGAGAAGGAGCTGCGCAACCCGCTGCAGCGCGCGTACCTGCCGGTCATCGGGTTCGCCACCGGCAAGCGGGCGACCCGCTGGATCACCCTCGGGCTCGGCGTCCTGGTGCTGTTCGGCACGTTCGGGCTGTCCCGCCAACTGGAGACCAACTTCCTCGACGACTCCGGCCAGGACACGCTGAGCATCACGCAGGAGCTGCCGGCGGGCACCGGCCTGGCCGGCACCGACGAGGCGGCCCGGCGGGTCGAGGCGGTGCTGGCCGACACGGAGGGCATCGAGACGTACCAGGTCACCGCCGGTGCCGGCGACATGCCGTGGGCCGGCTCGGGCGGGAGCAACGTCGCGACCTGGTCGCTGGCGCTCGGTGGCGACACCGACGCCAAGGAGATGCGCGGCGTCCTGCGCGAGAAGTTCGACGCGCTGGGCGAGGGCGTCGGCGAGTTCCGGTTCGGCGCCGGGCAGGGCGGCGCGTCCGCCAACCAGCTCGAGGTGGTCGTCCAGGCCGCCGACCCGGCGACGCTGAGCCGGGCCGCGGACGAGGTTGCTTCCGCGATGCGCGACCTCGGCGGTGTCGAGGACGTGACCACCAGCCTCGCCGCCGAGGTGCAGCGGGTCGAGGTCACGGTCGACCGGCCGAAGGCCGCCGCGGCCGGGCTCACCGAGGCGGCCGTGGGGCAGATCGTCGCGCAGGCGTACCGGGGGGCGCCGCTGGGGCAGGTGACGCTCGAGGGCGGGCAGCGGGACGTGGTGCTGCGGTCGGCGGCGCAGCCGCCGCTCTCGATCGAGCAGCTGCGGGCCCTGCCGGTCGGCGCGGTCACGCTGGGCGCCGTCGCCGAGGTCACCGTGGCCGACGGGCCGCAGCAGGTCAGCCGGATCGACGGCGAGCGCAGCGTCTCCGTCACCGGTACGGCCACCGGCTCCAACCTGGGTGCCATCAGCCAGGAGCTGCAGAAGAAGCTGGACGCGATCGACGTACCCGGCGCCACGTTCGCCATCGGCGGTGTGAGCGCCGACCAGGAGGAGGCCTTCGCCGACCTGGGGCTGGCGGTGCTCGCCGCCATCGCGATCGTCTTCCTGATCATGGTGGCGACGTTCCGCAGCCTGACCCAGGCCCTGATCCTGCTGGTGTCCGTCCCGTTCGCGGCGACCGGTGCGATCGGGCTGCTGCTGGCGACCGGCACTCCGCTGGGCGTCCCGGCGCTGATCGGTGTGCTCATGCTGGTCGGCATCGTGGTCACCAACGCGATCGTCCTGCTGGACCTGGTCAACCAGTACCGCGCACAGGGCATGGGCGTACGGGAGGCGGTCGTCGAGGGTGGCCGCCGGCGGCTGCGTCCGATCCTGATGACGGCCGTCGCGACCATCTTCGCGCTGCTGCCGATGGCGCTCGGGCTCACCGGCGAGGGGGGCTTCATCTCGAAGCCGCTGGCGATCGTGGTGATCGGCGGCCTGCTCAGCTCGACGCTGCTCACCCTGGTCCTGGTGCCGACCCTGTACGCCATGGTCGAGCACACCAAGGAGTCGCTGCGGGCCCGCCGCGCACGCCGGCGCGGCGAGCCACCGGCCGGCCCCGCCACCGGGGCGGCACCGACGGAGCCGGCTCCGGAGCCGGAGCCGGTC
>JAEYGD010000281.1 GCA_023402505.1 Actinomycetes bacterium | reverse complement strand
GGACAACGTGGCGCGGCACGCCGGTGGCCGGGCCTGGGTGCTGATCGAGGACGAGGGGAGCACAGTGACCGTCTCCGTCCGCGACGAGGGCCCGGGCTTCCCCGACGGCCGCCTGGCCGAGGCGGCGGCGCAGGGGCGGCTGGGCGTGGCCCGCTCCATCCGGGGCCGGATCGCCGACCTCGGCGGGACGGTCCAGATCACGTCCGCCCCGGGTGCCGGGACCGAGGTGGAGCTGACCGTGCCCCGGCAGCGGCGGTGAGTGGCGTGGCGGTGATGAGCCCCGTGGCGGTGGCGTTTCGGAGACCGGAGGAGGAGACGTGGCGCGGGTGATGGTGGTCGACGACCACCCGATGTGGCGGGAAGGGGTGGCCCGCGACCTGACCGAGGCGGGCCACGAGGTGGTGGCGACGGCGGGCGAGGGGCGGCAGGCGGTCCGGGTCGCGCCCGCCACCCGCCCCGACGTGGTGGTCCTCGACCTGCAGTTGCCCGACGTCTCCGGGGTGGCGGTGATCCGGGGGCTGCGCGCCGCGTTGCCCGAGGTCCGGGTGCTGATGCTCTCGGCGAGCGGCGAGCAGCAGGACGTGCTGGACGCGGTCAAGGCGGGCGCCGCCGGCTACCTGCTGAAGTCCGCCGCCCCGGCGGAGTTCCTGGACGCGGTACGGCGGACGGCGGCCGGGGAACCGGTCTTCACACCCGGGCTCGCCGGCTTGGTGCTCGGCGAGTACCGGCGCCTGGCCGCCGGTCCGGCCGCCCCCGACAACGACGACGCACCCCGGCTGACCGAGCGGGAGACCGAGGTGCTGCGTCTGGTGGCGAAGGGGATGTCCTACAAGCAGATCGGCGAGCGCCTCGCGATCTCGCACCGGACCGTGCAGAACCACGTGCAGAACACGTTGGGCAAGCTCCAACTGCACAACCGGGTCGAGCTGACCCGGTACGCGATCGAGCGGGGCCTCGACGACTGAGCGGGTGCCCGCTCAGACCGAGTGGGGCGGACGCGTCTCGTGGATCGCCAGCTCCTCGGCGGTCGCGCCGCCACCGGCCGAACCGGCGTCGTACGCCACCGAGTCGGTCTCCTGGTCGGTGTGCGCGCCCTCGTCCGGCTCGACCAGCCGGCCCACCTGGCCGTCGGCCACACTGCCGAGCTGGCCGTGGTCGTAGAGCGAGACCGGGGAGTTCGGGTCGGACGTCGGGCCCGGATCGATCACGTCGGCGTCGAGCTGGGCCTGTGCGGCCTGCTCCTCGCTGTCCGCCTCGGCCGCGATGTCGGGGTCGACCGGGCCGGCCAGCGGGTCGTCCGCCGGACGCTCGTACTGCTCACGGTCGAGCTTGTAGTCCAGCGACTCTCCGTCGAGCTGCTCGTCGGCGGTGGTCCCGAACCGGTCGACCGCCACCGGCGTACGGTCCCCGGGCAGCTGCGCCGGCTCGGGGCCGTCCGCCTCCCGCCCGGTCAGGACGTCGTCGTTCGCGGTCGAGTCGTCGTCGGCGGTGTCGGGCAGGCCCTCCGCCTCGGGGTCGGACACGGGGGTCGGGTACTCGTCGTCGCGCATACCGGTGCTCTACCCACTGCCACGTGCCCCGTAACCGGCGGGCGGGACGGTCAGGTCTGGTCGTCGGGGTGCAGAACGCACCAGACGACCTTCCCGTCCGGTACGGCGGTGGCACCCCACCGCCGGGCGACGGTGTCGATCAGCAGCAGCCCCCGGCCGCCGGCGACGTGCAGGGGGGCCAGGCCGGTGAAGGACGGCAACCGGGCGGAATGGTCGCGGACCGCCAGGTGCAGGGCGCTGTCGCGAGGTGCCAGCCGGACCGTCATCGGGGTCCGGGCGTGGGCGACCACGTTGTTGACCAGCTCGGTGACCGCGATGCTGCCCGCCTCGGTCAACTCGGGCACACCCCAGCGGGCGCAGCCGTCGCCGACGAGCTGCCGGGCGTGCCGGGCGGCGTCCACGGCGGGCGCGTAGTCGGCGGTGAGCACCGCGGCCAGCGGCGTGGCGGTGAGGCCGGCCAGCGCGCCGTCCAGCGTGGGCCAGGCCGGGACGCCGGAGACCGCGCCGATGGGGTCGCAGAGCATCAGGTCGGCGGCGGGCCAGTCGAGGACCGCCCGGCGTACCTCGCCGAAGACGTCCCACAGGGCCGGGTCGGTCACCCGCAGCCCGGTCAGGTCGGCCACCAGCGGACCGGGTCGGGCGACCAGCCGGCCGAGCAGCGCGTCCCGCATGCCGTCGACGCCCGACGGATCCAGCACCCCGCTCAACCGGACCACCCCGGACGACTCGTCCGTCTCCACGAGGCAGCGCACGTCGGTCGGCATGACCGCCTCATTGTGCCTGCCGCGCGGCGCCCCCGCACCCGGCCGATCGGCCCGGTCCATCAGCGACCCGCCCGTCCCCGCCGGGTCATCGCCGCGACCGTTCCGACCGCCGTGCCGGCCGCCGCCAGACCGAAGGCCGTGCCCATCCGGACCAGATGGCGGCGCCGGCCGTGCCAGCCGCCCTCGCGCTGCGCGGCGGCGTCGGGGGTGAACACGTTCCCGCTGCTGTCGAGGCGGGCGGCGGGGCCGAACTGGGTGCGGTGGGTGTACCAGCCGAGGACCCGCTCGGCGAGGGCCGGGGCGACCCGCCACTGCAGGCCGATGAGGCGGGCGGCCCCACCGGCGTACGCCTCCCGGCGCGGCCGGCGCAGCATGCGGACGATGGTGTCCGCCACCACCTCCGGCGGGTAGACCGGGGGCGGGGGCGTCAGTTCCCGTCCGCTGTGGTTGGCGGCGTGCCGGTAGTAGGGCGTGTCGATCGTGGCCGGCAGCACCGTGCAGACCGAGATGTGGCCCCGGCCGGTCACGCGTAGCTCCTGGCGGACCGTGTCGGCCAGCCCGCGGACCCCGTGCTTCGTGGCGTTGTACGCCGACTGGT
This sequence comes from Actinomycetes bacterium, assembly GCA_023402505.1. GTDB lineage: Bacteria > Actinomycetota > Actinomycetes > Mycobacteriales > Micromonosporaceae > Micromonospora. The sequence continues at coordinate 7,721 of JAEYGD010000281.1, read as the reverse complement.
ACGGCATGGCCACCTCGGCCAGCACCGAGGCGTTGTTGACGATCACGCCGCCACCGGCCGCGGCCAGGTGGGGCAGGGCCGCCCGGATGCCGTACGCGGTGCCGAGGAGGTTGACCTCCAGCACCCGGCGGAACTCCTCGACCGGGATCTCGTCGAACAGCCCGACGGCGGCGACCGCGGCGTTGTTGACCCAGCCGTCGAGGTGGCCGAACTCGTCGACCGCCCGCGCGGCCAGCCGCTGCACCGCCGCCGGATCGGTCACGTCGGTCGGTACGGCCAGGGCCTGCCCGCCCAGCTCGCGGCAACGCTGGGCGACCTGTTCCAGGGCGGGCTCGCTGCGGGCCGCCAGGACGACGGCGGCACCCCGGTTGGCGAGCGCGTACGCGGTGGCCGTGCCGATCCCGCTGGAGGCACCGGTGACCACCACGACGGCGTCGGCGAGGTTGCGGGTGAGAGGCATTCTCCGCCGGTACCCCGGCCTGCCGGGGTCATGCGGACCATTTTCCGGGTCCGATCGACGGACCGTGCGATCCTTGCCTGGAGGCAACTGTCTGCGGCACCCGTCAGCCTCCTTCCGATCTGCCAGGTTTCGGCTCCCGGACCCCGGGTTAATGGGACCCTCTGACCGGGAGGACCACCGCTGAGAGACCGCCTGGAGGTGACCATGCGCGTCGGCCTCGTCTGCGCGCACGCCGACCCGTCCCGGCGTGCCGGCGGCCCCGCCGTCGGCACCCACCAGCACATCGCACGGGTCGCCGCCGAACTGGCCGCACGGGGTCACGACGTCCGGCTGTACGAGCGCCGCGACGCACCGGACCTGGCTGCGACGGAGACCGTCGACGGTTACCTGGTCGAGCGCGTCCCGATCGGTCCCGCCGCGACGGTCCCCACCGCCGAACTGGTCCCGTTCGTCGCCGAGTACGGCCGCTGGCTGGCCGACCGGTGGGCGGGCGAGTGGGCGCCGGAGGTGGTGCACGGGCACTACTGGGTCGGCGGGCTGGCCGCCGCCCACGCGGTCCGCGAGACCGACATCCCGGTCGTGCAGACCTTCCACTCCCTGGGCGTGGAGCAGCTCCGCCACCTCGGCGCCCACTACGACGCGCCGGACGAGCGGATCCCGCTGGAACGCGCCCTCATCCGGGCGGTGGACATCGCCGTGGCCCAGTCCAACGACGAGGTCGACGAGCTGACCCGGATGGGCCTGCAGCGCACCTCGGTCGCCCTGGTCCCGCCGGGCGTGGACACCGGGCAGTTCCACCCCGACGGGGAGGCGGCGCCCCGCGAGGCGCGACCACGGATCCTCTCCGTGGCGGCGCTCACCGCCGGCCACGGCCAGGAGGACCTGATCCGCGCGATGCGGCTGGTCGGCGACGCCGAACTGGTCATCGCCGGCGGTCCGCCCGCCGAGCAGCTCGCCCGGCACGCCGAGGCGCGCCACCTGCGGGAGGTGGCCGAACGCAACGGCGTCGCCGACCAGGTGACCCTCGTGGGGGCGGTGCCGCACGAGCAGATGGCCACCTGGTACCGCTCGGCCGACGTGGTGGCCTGCACCGCGCACTACTCGTCCGCCGGCCGCGTCTCGCTGGAGGCGATGGCCTGCGGCGTGCCCGTCGTCGGCTACGCGATCGGCGGGATCGCCGACGCGGTCGTGGACGAGGTCACCGGGCGGCTCGTGACGCCGGGTGACGTGCGTACCCTCGGGGTGACGCTGCGCCGGTTGATCTCGGACAACGCCGGGCGGTTCGCGTACGGGCACGCCGCCGTGGACCGGGTGCGGTGCAGCTACACGTGGGACCGCACGGCCGGGGCGCTGGAACGGCTCTACGAGCGGGTGGTCCGGCGCCGCAGGCCGGTCGAGGCCGCCTGACAGTGCCCCACCTGCGGGCCACCGTGCTCAGCCGGAAACCGCCGTGCTCCGTCCGGCCGTCACCATCGCCCGCTCCCGCTCGCCGGCCACGGCGTGGTGGTGCTGCGGCTCCGCGTACCGGGTCAACCCGATCACGGCGGCGAGGGTGACCAGGAAGCCCACCGCCGCCAGCCACTCCCGCCCCGGCCAGATCTTGTCGTTGAGCAGCAGCAAACCGACGATCGCCGCCGGCACCGCCCCGGCGGCGTCCATCGCCGCCACGGCCGCCGTGGTCGACCCGCGCTGCATCGCGAGACCGAGCAGCAGCTGGCCGACGACCGAGTGGGCGACCAGCAGGTAGAGCAGCGGATCGCCGAGGAACGCCTCGACCGAAGGCGCCGACGCCAGCGGTCGCGCCGCCACCGCCGCCGCCGAGAACGCCAGCCCGGCCAGCGAGCCGAGCGCCACCGAACCGGGCGCGCCGCGCAGGCGTACCGCGAAGAAGCCCAGCACGGCGATCACGCCGAGCGTCACCACCAGCGCGACCAGGCCGGCGGTGCCCAACTGCCGCGACGGCGCCGGACGGGCCGACAGCACCAGCCCGGTGATCCCGGCGAAGAGGAGCACCAGCAGGGCGATCTCGGCGGCGGGCAGCCGCCACTTGAGCAGGAGCACGCCGAGCAGCGCGGTCACGCCGAGCCCGGCCGCCACGCTGGCCTGCACCAGGAAGAGCGGCAGGTCCCGCCGGGCCAGGAACGCCAGCACGAAACCGCCGACCTGGCAGCCCAGGCCGATCAGGTAGGTGCGGTGGCCGGCGAGCCGCAGCAGCAGCCCCGGATCGAACGAGTGGTGCACGGTGGTGCGGGCCACCGCGACCGACTGGAGCAGGTTGGCGATGCCGTACGCGACGATCATCGCCGCGAGGAAGCACCAACCGGAGGAGACCACCTGGCGAGGATAGAGGTAGACGGAGGTCAGCGCGCGGACGCCCGACCCAGGCGGGCGAGGATGTCGGCGTGCAGCGCGCCGTTCGTGGCGATCGCGCTGATCTCGCCGGAGGCGGCGTCACCAGGGGCGGGACGGCCCGACAGGTCGGTGAACGTGCCGCCCGCCTCGGTCACGATCGGTACCAGGGCGGCGATGTCCCACAGGGACAGCTCCGGCTCCACCATCACGTCCAGTGCGCCCTCGGCGAGCAGCATGTAACCGTAGAAGTCGCCGTACGCGCGGCTGCGCCACGCGTCCCGCATGATCTGCAGGACCGCCGCCAGCCGGCCGTTCTCCTCCCACCCGGTCAGCGAGGAGTAGCAGAAGCTCGCGTCGGCCAGGTCGGTCACCGCCGACACCCGGATCGGCGTGCCGGAGGCCAGGTCGGCTCCCGCGTACGCGCCCTCGCCCAACGCCGCCCACCAGCGGCGACCCAGCGCCGGGGCGGACACCAGCCCGGCGACCGGACGGTCCCCCTCCAGCAGCGCGACGAGCGTGGCCCACACCGGCACGCCCCGGATGAAGTTCTTCGTGCCGTCGATCGGGTCGACCACCCAGCGCCGCCCGTCCGGGCCGGCCGGGGGCTGCTCACCGTACTCCTCGCCGAGCAGGCCGTCGCCGGGCCGGTGCGCGGCGAGCAGCGAGCGGATCTCCCGCTCCACGGCGGTGTCCGCGTCGGAGACCGGGGTGAGGTCCGGCTTCGCGTCCACCCGCAGGTCCAGCGCGCGGAACCGCGCGGTGGAGACCGCGTCGGCGGCGTCGGCGAGGCGGTGGGCGAGGGCGAGGTCGTCGGCGTACCCGGTCATGCGCTGACGGTAGCGCCGGTCGGGTCAGGCACCGGCCGGCGGGTCGCCCGGATTGCGGGGGTCGGCCTCGCCGCGCGGGTCGCCCTCCCCGGCCCGGGAGGCCAGCAACCGGCGGTACGACGCCAGCCGGCGCGGGTCGGCCTTGCCGGCGGCCACCCACGCGTCGAGGCCGCAGGCCGACTCCTCAGCTGTGTGCGGGCAGTTCGCCGGGCAGTCGGCCGTGCCCTCCACCAGGTCCGGGAAACCGTGCAGGAGGCTGTCGGCGGAGACGTGCGCCAACCCGAAGCTGCGTACGCCCGGCGTGTCGATGATCCAGCCGTCGCCGGCCCGGTCGTCGTCCTGGCCGGGCAGCGGCGGCAACCGCAACGCCACCGCGCTGGTCGACGTGTGCCGCCCCCGGCCGATCGCGCTGACCCGGCCGACCGCGCGGGCCGCGTCCGGGACCAGGCGGTTGACCAGCGTCGACTTGCCCACGCCGGAGTGCCCGACCAGCACCGAGATCCGCCCGGCGAGGAGGCTGCGCAGCGCGTCGAGCGCCGAGTCCGGGCGGATCAGCACGTACGGCAGCTCCAACTCGGCGTAGTACCCGAGCACCCCCTCCGGGCCGGCGAGGTCGGCCTTGGTGAGGCAGAGCAGCGGCTCGACGTCGGCGTCGTACGCCGCCACCAGGCACCGGTCGATGAACCCCGTCCGGGGCGGCGGGTCGGCCAGCGCGCTGACGATCACCAACTGGTCGGCGTTGGCGACCACCACCCGCTCCAGACGGCCCTCGGCCGTGGTCGCGTCGTCCTCGGCGGTGCGCCGCAGCACCGAACGGCGGTCGGCGATCCGGACGATCCGGGCCAGCGCGCCGGGTACGCCGGACGTGTCGCCGACCAGCCCGACCCGGTCGCCCACCACGACCGACTTGCGGCCCAGCTCCCGGGCCCGCATGGCGGTCACCGGCGCGTCGGGAGCGCCGGGCAGCACGCAGGTGTACCGGCCCCGGTCGACCGCGGTGACGAACCCCTCCACCGCGTCGGCGTGGCGCGGGCGGGTCCGCGTACGCGGGCGCGAGGACTTACCGGGCCGCACCCGTACGTCGTCCTCGTCGTACTCCCGCCGTCTGGTCGCCAGGACCCGCCCTCCTCAGCTCTTGCCGGTCACCATCGCCGACCATAGCGCCGGAAACTCCGGCATGGTCTTGGAGGTGCACCCGACGTCGCTCAGCTCGACGCCCGGCACGGCCAGGCCGGCGATCGCCGCGGCGTGCGCCATCCGGTGGTCGTGGTACGTCTCGAACACCCCGCCGCGCAGCGGCCGGGGGCGGATCTCCAGCCCGTCGTGGGACTCGGTGAGATCGGCGCCCAGGGCGGTGAACTCGCGGGCGAGCGCCGCGATCCGGTCGGTCTCGTGCCCCCGGATGTGGGCGACGCCGGTGAACCGCGAGGGGGAGTCGGCGAGCATCGCCAGCGCGGTCAGCGCCGGGGTCAGCTCGCTCACGTCGGACAGGTCCGCGGACAGGCCGTGCACCGCCCCGGTGCCCCGGACGGTCAGCCCGGCGGTCGACAGGGTCACCTCGCCGCCCATCGCCTGCAGCAGCGTACGGAGCCGCTCGACCGGCTGGGCGCTGCCGCGCGGCCAGCCCCGGACGGTCACCTCCCCGCCGGTGACCAGGGCGGCGGCGAAGAACGGCACGGCACCGGACAGATCCGGTTCGATCTCCCAGCCGCGGCCGGCGAGCGGGCCCGGCTCGACCGTCCAGACGTCCGGGGTGGTGTCGTCGACGGCGGCGCCGGCGGCCCGCAGCATCTGCACCGTCATCCGCAGGTGCGGCGCGGACGGCACCGGCGGGCCGACGTGCCGGACCACCACGCCGCGGTCGAAGCGCGGCGCGGCCAGCAGCAGCCCGGAGACGAGCTGGCTGGAGGCCGAGGCGTCGATGACGACCTCGCCGCCGGCGACCCGACCGGAGCCGAGCACGGTCAGCGGCAGGCTCCCGGTGGGCGGCGTGTCGACGCGTACGCCGAGGCGGCGCAGGGCGTCGATGAGCGGCCCGAGCGGGCGGACGCGGGCCTGCGGGTCGCCGTCGAACGTGATCCGCCCGTCGGCGAGCCCGGCGACCGGGGGCAGGAAGCGCATCACCGTGCCGGCGAGGCCGACGTCGACGTGCGCCGGGCCGACCAGCGGGTGCGGCCGGACCAGCCAACGCTCCTCGTCGCTGATCGACACGTGGGCGCCCATCGCCCGCAGCCCGCCGGCCATCAGCTCGGTGTCCCGGGCCCGCAGCGGGCCGGCGAGCGTCGACGGGCCGCTGGCCAGGCCGCTGAGCACCAGGGCGCGCGCGGTCAGCGACTTGGAGCCGGGCAGGCGCAGCGTCGCCGAGACCGGGTCCGAGGCGGTCGGAGCGGTCCACGGTCGCAGCGGCCGGGTCGCGGTCAGATTCCCCACGGTTACATTCTGCCGCTTCCGGGGCCGGGTGCCGCCGGCCGCCCGGACGTACTCCCGGTCAGCGGGACAGCTGATCCGCCCGGGAGGCGTTAGCGTGTGCGGCATGTGCGGGAGGTACGCGACGACCCGGTCCTCGGGCGACCTGAGCGCGCTGTTCGAGTCGTTCGACGACACGGACGGGCGGGTCGTCCCGGACCACAACGTCGCACCCACCGACCCGGTGCCGCTGGTCCGGGTCAGCCCGGACGGCCGGCGGGCGCTGTCGCTCGGGCGCTGGGGCCTCGTTCCCGCCTGGTCCCGGTCCCCGGCGGGCGCCGCCCGCATGATCAACGCCCGCGCGGAGACGGTGGCGACGAGCCGGGCGTACGCGCGCGCCTTCGCCCGCCGACGTTGCCTGGTCCCGGCCGACGGCTGGTACGAGTGGGTCCGCCACCCGGGCGGGAAGCAGCCCTACTACATGACGCCCCGGGACGGCTCGGTGCTCGCGTTCGCGGGCATCTGGTCGGTGTGGGACGGGCCCGGCGGCCCGCTGCTGACGTGCAGCGTCGTGACCACCGCCGCGCTCGGTGACCTGGCCGACGTGCACGACCGGATGCCCCTGCTGCTGCCGGCCGAGCGGTGGGGTGCCTGGCTCGGGCCGACCGACCGGCCGGAGAACCTGCTCGCCCCGCCGCCCGCTGAGTGGCTGGCCGGTCTGGAGATCCGCCCCGTCGGGCCGGCGGTTGGCGACGTCCGCAACGACGGCCCGCGTCTCGTCGAGCGGGTGGCCGCGCCGTTGCCGCGTGCCCGTGTCGTCGAGCCCGAGGAGATGACGCTCTTCTGACCTCCGGACGCCGACCGGCGACGCGCGGTTTGCCAGAGTTCCGGGCGATACGTCGCTGCGTTGTTCGTCCATGTTCCCGGTTACCCCTTGTATTGACGTCGGGAAGTGCGATACAACACAGCGCCGGTGGTGGGCGTCGATTCGCACGGGGCGGATGACGTCCATCGATCTTGCCGGTCCCACGGGGGAGGTGGGTGGATGACCCGGGCACGCATGCCCCGTCCGCACGAAGTGGCCGCCGCGCGACGAGACCCGCGGCTGCTGCGAGCACTACGCGAACGCCGGCAGGACGACGCGTGGCGGACCAGAGGTACCTGTCAGACCGTCGATCCGGAGACGTTCTTTCCGGCGCCGAACGAGCCGGCCGACGCTGCCGTCGCGCTCTGCCGCACCTGTGACGTGCAGGGTTCCTGCCTGGCCTGGGCGTTGGAGGTCGGCGACTGCCACGGCGTCTGGGGCGGCACCACGCCGCGTGAGCGCCGGGCCATGCTCGTCGCCTGGCGCAGCGAGGTGCAGCCCGACCCGGACGCCGTCGACGAGGCGGGCCCGCCGGTGCGGGACCGGTTGCTCACCCTGATGCCGGTGAGCCGCTGAGCGTCAGCGCGTCCTGTCCCGCCCGGGGGGTCGGCGGGGGGTGCGGTCGGCCACGTGACGGATCCGGCGGTGCGTCGTCGGTGCGCGACGGGACAGCCCAGAATGGGCTGCGTGCCGCTGACCGAGGAGATCGCCACAGCACGCGGACCGGCCCGGGTGGACATCGACCTGCCACCCGGGCCGGCAGCCGCGTCGGGGGGGCCGGCCCCCCCCCCCCCGGCCCCCGCGCCGCCCC
>JAEYGD010000373.1 GCA_023402505.1 Actinomycetes bacterium | reverse complement strand
CCGTGCAACGCGGCGCGGCCGGCGCCACGGTGTACGCGACCGGGCGCAGCAGCCGGACCGCGGGCCGCTCCGAGCTGGACCGGCCGGAGACGATCGAGGAAACCGCCGAGCTGGTCACCGAGGCGGGCGGCACCGGCGTCGCCGTCCGGGTGGACCACCTGGTCGCCGACGAGGTCCGTGCGCTGGTCGAGCGGATCGACACCGAACAGGGCCGGCTCGACGTGCTGGTCAACGACGTCTGGGGCGCCGATCCGCTCATCACCTGGGAGAAGCCGGTCTGGGAGCAGCGGCTCGACGACGGCTTCCGGGCCCTGCGACTGGCCGTCGACACGCACATCATCACCAGCCACTTCGCGCTCCCGCTGCTGATCCGCCGCCCCGGTGGCCTGGTCGTCGAGGTCGGCGACGGTACGAAGGCGTACAACGACGCCCACTACCGGCTGTCGGTCTTCTACGACCTGGCGAAGACGTCGGTGAACCGGCTCGCGTACGCCTGGGGGCACGAGGTGAAGCCGCACGGTGGCACCGCCGTGGCGCTGACGCCGGGCTGGATCCGGTCCGAGGCGATGCTGGAGCACTTCGGGGTCACCGAGGAGACCTGGCGGGACGGCGCCGCCAAGGACCCGCACTTCCTCATCTCGGAGACCCCCGCGTTCGTCGGGCGCGCGGTCGCCGCGCTCGCCGCCGACGACGACCGGGCCCGCTGGAACCAGGCGTCCGTCTCGGCCGGCGAACTGTCCCGGGTGTACGGCTTCACCGACCTCGACGGCAGCCGGCCGGACGGGTTCCGCTACATCACCGAGGTGGTGGAGACCGGCAAGCCGGCGGACGTCACCGGCTACCGCTGACCCGGTAGACCGCCGCGGACCGGCGGGCGGCGTCGACCATCAGCTCCCGCAGCTCCGGCGGGTCGAGCACCTCCACCTCCGGGCCCAGCGAGAGCAGTTGGGCGTACGCGACCTCCACGGACTCGACGGGCAGGCGGGTCACCACCCACCCCTGCCCGTCAGGTTCGCCGGCCGCGGCGAGCACCCCGTCGTACACGAAGGGGGCGTCGGTGAGGAAGCGGAGCCGGCGCAGGCCGGCGGGGCTCAACCGGAGCGTCACCTCGGCCCGGAGCATGCCGCGCAGGAACTCCCCGGCCTGCTCCCGCCAGTAGCCGGCCAGGTCGAAGCCGGCGTCCCGGTCGAACGTCTCGGTACCCGTCTCGACGTGGGTCACCCGGTCCACCCGGTAGGTGCGGTACGCGTCGCCGACCCGGCCGACCAGATACCAGGTCCCGCTCTTCAGGACCAGCCCGTACGGGTGCGCCTCCCGGTCGACCTCGCGGTCACCGCGCCGGTAGCGCAACCGCACCACCCGGTCCCGCCACACCGCGCCGGCCAGCTCGCTGAGCCAGGGCGGCGGCCCGCTCTCCCGGAACCAGCCCGGCACGTCCAGGTGGAACCGCTGACCGGTGCGGGCCGGCGCGTCGCGCAGGCTCGGCGGCAACGCGGCGAGGACCTTCAGCTCGGCCGACGCCACCGCGTCGGCCAGCCCCATGTCACCGGCCGGCCCGGGCAGCCCGGCCAGGAACAGCGCCTCCGCCTCGTCCCGGGTCAGCCCGGTCAGCCGGGTGCGGTAGCCGCCCAGCAGCCGGTAGCCACCGGCCCGCCCCCGGTCGGCGTACACCGGCACGCCGGCGGCGGAGAGCGCCAGCACGTCCCGGTAGACGGTGCGCTCGGAGACCTCCAACTCGCGCGCCAGCTCCGCCGCCGTCATCGTCTCCCGTGACTGGAGCAGCAACACCAACGAGATCAGCCGGGCCGCGCGCACCCTCTCACTGCCCGCCCGGCGTCAGCAGCCCACGGTCGTACGCGACGGCCACGGCGGCCGCCCGGTCGTTGACGCCGAGCTTGGCGTACACGTGCAGCAGGTGGGTCTTCACGGTGGCTTCGCTGATGAACAGCCGGGCGGCGGCCTCCCGGTTCGAGGCGCCCTTCGCCACCAGCGTGAGCACCTCCAGTTCGCGCTGGCTGAGCGGATCCTCCGCCGGCCCGCGCAGCCGGCCCATCAGCCGCCCGGCCACCGACGGGGAGAGCACCGCCTCGCCCCGGGCGGCGGCCCGCACCGCCCGGACCAGGTCCTCGCGGGGCGCGTCCTTGAGCAGGTAACCGGTGGCGCCGGCCTCGATCGCCGGCAGCACGTCGGCGTCCGTGTCGTACGTGGTCAGCACCAGCACCTTCGCCGGGTTGCCCGAGCGGAGCAGCCGGCCGATCGCGGTCACCCCGTCCATGCCGGGCATCCGCAGGTCCATCAGCACCACGTCGGGCCGGCTGTGCGCGGCCAGGGCGAGCGCCTCGGCGCCGTCCCCGGCCTCGCCGACCACCTCGAACCCGGGGTCGCCGGTGAACATGCCGCGCAGGCCGTCGCGGACCACCGGGTGGTCGTCGACGATCAGCAACCGCACCGGTGTGGTCAACCGGCACCCCCGGCGAGCGCGGGCACGGACGCCGACACGGCGGTGCCGCCGCCCGGCTCGCTCTCCACGGCCAGTTCACCGCCGACCCGGGCGACCCGCTGCCGCATCACGGTCAACCCGTACCCGCCGTCGGCGCGACGGGCGGCGGGCCAGTCGTCGACGGGGAACCCGATCCCGTCGTCCCGGACGTCCAGGGTCACCACGTCCCCCATGTACGACAGGGTCAGCCCCACCCGGGACGCCTTCGCGTGCCGGGCCACGTTCGCCAGTGCCTCCTGGGCGGCCCGCAGCAGGGTCACCTCGACCTCCGGGTGCAGCGGGTGGGCGTCGCCGGTGACGCGGACGTCGACGCGTACCTCGTTGATCGTCGACCAGCGCCGGGTCAGGTCGGTGAGCGCGTCGGGCAGCCGGGCCGACTCCAGCGCCTCGGGCCGGACCGCCCGCACCGAGCGGCGGGCCTCGGTGAGGCTCTCCCGGGCCAGTGTGACCGCCGTGTCCACGTGCCGCTGCCAGTCGGCCCGCCGGTCCCGGGCCTGCCCGGCCGCCTCCAACTGGGTGATGATGCCGGTGAGGCCCTGGGCCAGGGTGTCGTGGATCTCCCGGGCCATCCGCTGCCGCTCGTCGGTGACCCCGGCCTCCCGGGCCTGGTTGAGCAGCTGGGCGTGCAGCCCCTCGTTCTCCCGCATCGTCTCGGCGAGCCGGCGGTTCGCCTCGGCCAACTCCTCGACCAGCCGCTTCCGGTTGACGTGCTGCCGCTCCGCGAGGGTGGCGAACCAGATTATCCCACCGGCCGCCCCCACGTTGAACAGCGCCAGCACGCCCCAGAGCAGCCAGTGCGGCAGGGAGGACGGCACGCCGCCCCCCTGTGCGGTGGCCGCCAGGACGCCCGAGGCGGCCGCCCCGACGAAGCGCCAGTTGCCGGGCAGCAGCAACGAGTGCAGGTAGCCGGCCCAACTGAAGAAGCCGTACCAGGGACTGATCAACACCAGCACGGCGCTGAGCAGGAGCAGCCCGACGTAGTAGACGGCCATCAACACGCGCCGGTCCGGCCACTCCGGGTGCAGGGTGATGAACCAGGCGATCCAGCACGCCGCAATCGCGGCGACGAGCAGGTGCGAGGCCAGCGGGCGGCCCGAGGGGGCCGGCGCGGCGACGGTGAGCAGCGCCCCGACGGCCAGCCCGACGTACGGGAGCGCCCGGTGGAGGCGGGCCTCCTGGGCTTCCCAGCCTGTCGGCTGGCCGACCTGCTCGGCGGTGCTGGTCATCGGGACCCCCGCTCACTCCCAGCGGAACAGCTTCGCCGCGACGGAACCGGCGAGCACGGCGATGACCGCCATTATCACCAGGTGCAGCGGGCGCGGCGCATCCGCGGTCCAGGCATCGAGCAGCGCCTGCACGCCGGGTGGCGTGTAGTCGCCGATCCGGACCAGGAAGTCCGGCAGCAGGAACCGGGGCAGGTAGACCCCGCCGAAGAACATGACCACCATGAACAGCGGCACCGCCATCGCCTGTGCGGCCTTGTTCGTGCGGGCGACCGCCGCCACCAGCAGCCCCAGCGCCAGCAGCGCCGCCGTACCGAGGACGAGGGCCAGCGCGAAGCCGAGCGGGTGCCGGGGCAGCGGCACGTCGAGGGCCAGCCGGCCGACCACGACGAGCAGGACGGCGCTGACCAGGATCGTGCCGAGCGAGATGACCAGTTGGGCGGCGAGCAGCGCGGCCGGGCTGGCCGGCGTGGTGGCCAGGCGGCGGAGCACGCCGCGTTCCCGGTAGGTGGCCAGCACGGTGGGCAGGACGTTCACCGCCGACATGGCGAGCGTGATGACCAGCAGCGACGGCGCGAAGTACTGGATGAAGGACAGGCCACCGAACTCCGGGTCCGGCTCCCGCGTCGCCGGGATCAGGCCGAACACCACCAGCAGCGCCAGCGGTATCCCGATGGTGAGCAGCGGCGCGCCGAAGTCCCGCAGGTAGAGTCTCGTCTCGATCTTGAGGATCTGCCCGAAGGCACGCATGTCGTACTCCCTCACTCGGCGGGGCGGTGCCCGGTCAGCTCGACGAACGCGTCGTCGAGGGTGGACTGCTCCAGCCGCAGGTCGGCGGCGATGATCTGGTTGCGGGCGAGCACCGAGGTGACCGCGTGCAGAACGTCACCGGTGCCGGTCACCACGACCTGACCGCCGGTGTGGCTCACACCGGTCACCTGCGGGAGGTCGGCGAAGAGCCGGTCGTCCACCGGGGCGGACGGGCGGAACCGGATGCGTTGCTCCGGAGCCACGGTCGACACCAGGCCCGACGGGCTGTCCAGGGCGACGACCCGCCCCCGGTCGATCACCGCGACCCGGTCGCAGAGCCGCTCGGCCTCCTCCATGAAGTGGGTGACCAGCACGATCGTCACCCCGCTGTCGCGGACCTGCTCGATCAGCGTCCAGGTGTCCCGGCGGGCCTGCGGGTCCAGCCCGGTGGTCAGCTCGTCGAGGATGGCGATCTCGGGACTGCCGACCAGCGCGAGCGCGATGGACAGCCGCTGCTTCTGGCCGCCGGAGAGCTTCTTGTACGGGGCGTTCCGCTTCTCGCCCAGCCCCAACTGGTCGATCAGCCGGGCCGGGTCGGCCGGGTCGCGGTAGAACGAGGCGTACAGCTCCAACGCCTCGCCGACCCGCAACTGATCGGGCAACAGGCTCTCCTGGAGCTGCATCCCGACGCGCTCCCGGAGCTGCGCCCCGTCCCGGCGCGGATCCAGCCCGAGGACCGCGACGTCGCCCCCGTCCGGGGACCGGAGGCCGGCGACGCACTCCACCGTCGTGGTCTTGCCGGCGCCGTTCGGACCGAGGATCCCGAAGATTTCCCCGGCCTCGACCATGAACGACACGTCGTCCACGGCCACCAGACCGCCGTACCGCTTGTGCAGGTTGGTCACCTCGATGACCGGCATCACGCCGCCTTCCGCCGCTTCTCGTGCGTACCAGTCGAGGATCGCCGCCGGGACGCGGCGGCGGATCGACCGCGCGGTGATCTTGGGGACGGCGCCGGTTGACCCCCGAAATCAACCAACCGGTTGATCCGGCCCTAGGCTCAGGTCGTGAACGCACCCCGGGACCTGACCACACCGGCCCGTCGCTTCGCCGGCGGCGTCGGCCTCTACCTGCGCGGCATCGGCCTCTACGTGCGCAGCCCCGGCCTGATGCTGCTCGGCGTGGTGCCGGCGCTGATCTCCGGAGCGCTCTTCGTCGCCGCGTTCGCCACCCTCGTGTACTTCGTGGACGACCTGGCGGCGCTGGTCACGCCGTTCGCCGACGACTGGTCCGACACCTGGCGCAACCTGCTCCGGCTGGTCGCCGGCCTGGCCGTGCTCGGGCTGGGCGGCCTGCTCGCCGTCGTCGCGTTCACCGCCGTCACGCTGGTCATCGGGGACCCGTTCTACGAGAAGATCTCCGAACGGGTCGAGGGCCGCCTCGGCGGCACGCCGAACGCCGTCGACGTGCCGTTCTGGTCGTCGCTGCGGCGCAGCGCCGCCGACTCGCTGCGACTGGTGGGGCTGTCGGTCCTGTTCGGCGTACCCCTCTTCGCCGCCGGCTTCATCCCGGTGCTCGGCCAGACAGTGGTGCCGGTGCTCGGCGCGACCGTCGGCGGCTGGCTGCTCGCCGTGGAACTGGTCGGCGCGCCCTTCTACCGGCGCGGCCTGCGACTGCCGGACCGGCGGGCGGCGCTGAAGGCGGACCGGCCGACCGCGTTGGGCTTCGGGACGGCGGTCTTCGTGAGCTTCCTGATCCCGCTGGGCGCGGTGCTGCTCATGCCGGCGGCTGTCGCGGGTGCGGCACTGCTGTCCCGCCGGGTCCTCGGCCAGCCGACGGAGAAAGGGCTCTGACGGAACCCGCTACTGCGAGGCTTCCTCGTCGGCGAGCCGGCCGCCTCGTCGCTCGGCGTACGCGCGCACCTCGGCGGCGTCCCAGATGCGGCCGACGGTCAGCGTGTCGATCGGTGCGGGAAAGTCCGGCCGGTCAACCAGGATCGCGGCGCGCTGACGCGAGACGCCGAGGAGTTCAGCGACCTCTGCCAACGCCACGACTCGCACGGGCGGACCCTCCGACAACAGGGGTAGGCAACCTGCCATCGGAGGCGTTGACTATTCGTCAAGGGGCGACCACTCAGTGTGTGATTATGCCTCTACGTCCTACCTGCAAACCCGTACCGCTCGCCCCGCGTCATCGGCGGACCTGGCGCTCGCTCTGGCGTCGCTGCTCGTGTGGGCTGCCGGCCCCGTGCCCGGACCGGTTCGCGGCCGGCCCGACCGAAGGCGGGTGGCGATGACGTCGATCGCTGTCGGCCGGACGATCCGGGTGCCCGAGGATGCCTACAAGTTCGGCACCGGCACCCTGACCCTGACCATCACCGAGGTCATCAGCAGGCAGGTCATCGACGGGGCGATCTGGGTCCGGCTCAAGGGCCGGGAGATCCGTCCGGACTGGTCGGTCGCGGTCCGGGAGCGGTACGCCGCCGTACGACTCGACGCGGTGACAGAGATCGACCCGGTGCGTGTCCTGTGATCCGCCAACGAGCGGAACATCTCCCTTCCCGGCCGACCTGGCGCTGTACCGCGTGCGGCATCGCCTGGCCCTGCTCACCGGCGAAGCTGCGTCTCCTCGGCGAATACCGGGGCAACCGGACCGCGCTGCTGATCTACCTCGCTGTTCTCCAGGCGGAGGCCGCCGAGAACCTGGCCGCCCTGAACGGTTGCGCCCCACCGGCCAACCTCACCGAACGCTTCATCCGATGGGCCCGCGCCCGACAGCCGGTCAGCCCAGCTCGCGCAGGCAACTCCACTGGGACGCCACCGGGCGGTAGCCGAGGCGCTCGTTGATCGCCAGCATCGGGGCGTTCGCCTCGTCGTTGCCGGTGTACGCGGTGGTCACCCCGCCCGCCGCCGCCCGGTGCAGGGCGGCCAGCTTCGCCGCCGCCGCCAGCCCGCGCCCCCGGTGCTCCGGCACCGTTGCGGTGTAGTCCGACCACATCCGCGCGCCGTCCCGTTTGACCAGGCTGATCGCGGCCAGGACGCCGTCGACCTCGGCGCCGGTGCTGGCCGCCCGGTCCAGACCGACGTTGTCCCAGGTGTCCGCCCGCCAGTTCTCGTACGTGAGGGCGTCGGAGGGGGCGTCCCCCGGCTCGTCGGCGCCGGCAGCGGCTTCCACCTCGTACACCCGGTGCGGGTCGACCTCGGCCAGGGAGACCAGCCGCGCGCCGGTGGGCGGCGCCGGCAGCGGTGGCAGGGTCGCCAGGTCCAGGGCCGAGAAGCGTTCCTCCCGGCTCGGGGTGAAGCCGCGCCGCCGCGCGTACGGCAGCGACTCGGGCAGCGCCCGCCCGCGCAGCAGCGGCAGCCGGAGTGGGGCGAGATGGTCCAGGGCGGCGTCCAGCAGCGCACTGCCGATGCCGCCGCCCCGATGTCCGGGGTGGACGTGCAGGAGCGAGACCTCACCGACCGGGCGGGTCGACCCGATGTTGCGGAACGCCGACACCCAGCCGACGACGGCACCGTCGACCTCGGCGACGAACGCCGTCCAGTGCCCGCCCGGTGGCGGTTCGGCGATCATCTGCCGGGTCGATGCCACACCCCGCACCAGGAACGGCAGGACCCGGCTGCGTAGCGCCACGACGGCGGGCGCGTCGTCCGGGACGGCCGGGCGGATCCTCACGCCGCCGCCACGGCGGCCACCGCCTCGACCTCGACCAACTGGTCCGGGTAGCCGAGGACGGCCACGCCGAGCAGGGTGCTGGGCGGATCGTGGTCACCGAAGGCGTCCCGGACGACCTGCCAGACGGCCACCAGGTCCGGCCGGTGGGCCGACGCCACGTACACGGTGGTCTTGACGACGTCGCCGAGGCGGGCGCCGGCCGCCGCGAGGGCCGTCTCCAGGTTGGCCATCACCTGCCGGGCCTGGGCGACGGGGTCACCGGGTGCGACGGTCCGGCCGTCGGCGTCGAGCGGGCAGGCCCCGGCGGTGTGGACGAGACGGACCGGTGGCTCGACGGTGGCGACGTAGGCGTACTCGGCGTCGGCGAGAGCGGGAACGTGGAGAAGATGGGGCACCGCCCGACGCTAGCCCCGCCCCCGTGGACGCTCGACCCAATTTCGCTACGCGGAATCGCGGAGCACCAGCTCCGTGGGCAGGATCACCGCCGGCTCGATCGGCTCACCGGCCGCCAGCCGCAGCAGTTGCCGGGTCATCTGCCGGCCGATCTCCTGGATCGGCTGCCGGACGGTGGTCAGCGGCGGCTCGGTGTACGCGGCGGTCTCGATGTCGTCGAAGCCGATCACCGCGACGTCGTCCGGCACCCGCCGCCCCGCCTCGCGGAGCGTACGCAGGGCGGCGTGCGCCATCAGGTCGGAGGCGGCGAAGACCGCGTCCAGGTCCGGCTGGTCGGCGAGGAGCTGACGCATCGCCGCCGCCCCGGACTCCCGGGTGAAATCCCCGTACGCGATCCGCTCCGGCAGCCCCGCGGCGGTCACCGTGTCCCGGTAGCCGGCGAGCCGCTCGATGCCCGCGACCATGTCCTGCGGGCCGGCGATGGTGGCGATCCGTCGCCGGCCGCTGTCGAGCAGGTGCCGCACCGCCCGGGAGACCCCGCCGAGGTGGTCCACGTCGACGTACGGCACGTCCGCGCCGTCGAGCGGCCGGCCGCTGCACACCACCGGGATGCCCAGCCGGGCGAGCCGGCCGGGCAGCGGGTCGGCGCCGTGCAGCGAGGCGAACAGCACCCCGTCGACGTGCCGGCCGGTGGTGTACCGCTCCACCCGCTCGTGCCCGGCCGGCGAGCCGGCCAGCATCAGCACGAGCTGCTTGTCGGCCGCCTCCAGTTCCTGCGCCGCGCCCCGGATGATGCCGGGGAAGACCTGGTCGTCGGAGAAGACCCGGGTCGCCGCCTCGGGCATCACCAGCGCGATCGAGTCGGTCCGCTGGGTGACCAGGCTGCGGGCGGCCAGGTTGGGGACGTACCCCAGCTCGGCGACCGCCCGGCGCACGGCCTCGCGGATCGGCTCGGCGACCGTGGTGGAGCCGTTCACCACCCGCGACACGGTGGCCCGGGAGACACCGGCCCGCCGGGCCACCGCCTCGAGCGTCGGTCGCTGCGCCGCCGTCATCGCCGTCGTCCCCCGCTCGCCACAGTCGCCGTCGTCCCCGCTCGTCACAGCCCGTTCCGGGAGATCACCTCCTGGTACCAGCGGGCGCTCGCCTTCGGTGTGCGCCGCTGGGTCAGGTAGTCGACGTGGACGATCCCGAACCGCTTCCGGTAGCCCTCGGCCCACTCGAAGTTGTCCAGCAACGACCATACGAGATAGCCGCGCAGATCCACCCCCCGGGCGATGGCCTCGTGCGCGGCCCGCAGGTGCCCTTCCAGGTACGCGATCCGGTCGGAATCGATCACCTCCCCGGCCCGGTCCGCCCCGACCTTGTCCGGGAACGCCGCCCCGTTCTCGGTGATCAGCAGCGGCACCCCCGGGTAGTCGGTGGCGAGGCGCTCCAGCAGCCGGGTGAGCCCGGCCGGCTCGATCATCCAGCCCATGTCGGTGAGCGGCCCGGCCGGCGGCAGGAACTCCACCGCCCCGTCGGTGCCGGGGAACGCGCCACCGCCGCCGGCGCCGTCCGGCCGCCCGGCGACGTACGTGGGCTGGTAGTAGTTCACGCCGAGCAGGTCGATCGGGGCGGCGATCAGCTTCTCGTCGCCGTCCCGGACGAACACCGGCTCGACGATGCGCGCCACGTGCTCCAGCACGTCCTCCGGGTACGCCGCCCGGAACAGCGGATCCAGGAAGATCCGGTTCTGGAGGCCGTCGACGAGGCGCACCGCCGCGGCGTCGGCGGCACTGTCCGGGTCGGCCGGGCGCACGTCCGCCGGGTTGAGCGTGATGCCCACGGTCCCCGCGCCGGCCGCCCGCAGCGCGCGGGTCGCCAGACCGTGCCCGAGCAGCAGGTGGTGGACGGCGGTGAAGGCCGCACCCGGGTCCCGCACGCCCGGGGCGTGGACCCCGTTGCCGTAGCCCAGGTAGGCCGAGCACCACGGCTCGTTCAGCGTCGTCCAGGTGTCCACCCGGTCGCCGAGCCGGGTGTGCACGGCGGTGGCGTAGCCGGCGAAGTGCTCCGCCGTCTCCCGCGCCGTCCAGCCGCCCCGGTCCTCCAGGGACTGCGGCAGGTCCCAGTGGTAGAGCGTGACGATCGGGTCGATGCCCCGGTCCAGCAGAGCGTCCACCAGGCGGTCGTAGAAGTCCAGCCCGCGCGGGTTGACCGGGCCGGTGCCGTCCGGCTGGACGCGGGGCCAGGCGACCGAGAACCGGTACGTCCGCAGCCCCAGCTCCGCCATCAGCGCCACGTCGTCCGCGTACCGGTGGTAGTGGTCGCAGGCGACGTCACCGGTGTGGCCCTGGTGCACCCGGCCCGGCGTACGGCTGAAGGTGTCCCAGATCGACGGGCCGCGACCGTCCTCGCGGGCCGCGCCCTCGATCTGGTACGCCGCGGTGGCGGCGCCCCAGCGGAAGTTCTCGGGAAATCGAAGCTCGCTCACGGAGCCTTCCTTCGTTCGCGACTGCGGGGCTCGCAACCCCGGCTCGCTCCTCGCGCTCACGCGGTGCCTTCCTTCGTTCGCGACTGCGGGGCTCGCAACCCCGGCTCGCTCCTCGCGCTCACGCTTTGACCGCACCTTCCATGATCCCGCCGATGATCTGCCGACCGAAGAGGACGAAGACCAGCAACAGCGGGAGAGTCGCGATGGCCGTCCCGGTGAAGACCTGGGACATGTCCTGGTAGTAGCCGTCGGACAGGGCCCGCAGCGACAGCTGCACCGTCGGGTTCTCCGGGTCGTTGAGGACAGCGTACGGCCACAGGAAGTCGTTCCACGTGGTCATGAACGTGAGCAGGCCGAGCACCGCGGCGGCCGGCCGCAGCGCCGGCAGCACCACGTTCCAGTAGACGCGGGCGGTGTTGCAGCCGTCGATCCGGGCCGCCTCGATCAGCTCCGTGCTGACCGCCTGCGCGGCGTACTGGCGCATCATGAACACCCCGAAGCCGGTGACCAGGGCGGGGACGATCACGGCCGGCAGCCGGTCGTTCCAGTTGAGCTTCGTCATCAGCAGGTACAGCGGGATGACGCCGAGCTGCGTGGGCACCATCATCGTCGCGATGATGACCACGAGCAGCGCGTTGCGCCCCCGGAACCGCAGCTTCGCGAACGCGAACCCGGCCAGCGTGGAGAAGAGCACCACGGACACCGTGACCGTGGTCGACACGATTGCCGAGTTGATCAGGCCGGTCAGGAAGTACGCGTCGGTGTTGGCGAAGAGCCGGGAGATGTTCGCGCCCAGGTTCCCGCCCGGGGTTACCGGCGGCGGAAGCTGGCCCATCGCGTCACTGGACCGGCTGGCCACCACGAACATCCACCAGATCGGGAAGATCGAGGTGAACGCGGCGACCACCAGGGCGAGGTACGTCAGCGGGCTGGCCCGCCACAGCCGGCTCATCCCCGGCCTCCCTTCCCGGCGCCGGTGCCCAGCCGCCGGATGATCAGCACGTTGACCGCCGCCACGACCGCGATGAGCGCGAAGAGCAGCCACGCCACCGCCGAGCCGTACCCGAAGTTGTAGTGCGGGGCGAACGCGTTCTCGAACATGTACATGGTCACCGTCTGCGACTCCCGCAGCGGCCCGCCCCGGATCGGGTTGGTGCCGGAGTGGAAGAGGCGCGGCTCGGTGAAGAGCTGGAGACCGCCGATGGTGGAGATGATGACGGCGAAGATGATCGTCGGCTTGAGCAGCGGCACGGTGATCGACCAGAACTGCCGGGCCCGGTTCGCCCCGTCGATCGCCGCCGACTCGTACAGGTCGCGGGGGATGGCCTGCATCGCGGCCAGGAAGATCAACGCGTTGTAGCCGGTCCACCGCCAGTCCACCATGGTGGAGATCGCGACCCAGGACGCGAAACGGTTGGACTTCCAGTCGACCGCGTCGACGCCCACCAGGTCGAGCGCCCAGTTGACCATGCCGAACTCGCGGCCGAAGAGCACCCCGAACACGATCGCCACGGCGGCCGTGGACGTCACGTTCGGGACCAGCACCGCCATCCGCCAGCCGGTCCGGGCGCGCAGCTGCCGGTTGAGCAGGTTCGCCAGCCACAGGGCGGCGAGCAGCTGCGGGACGGTGGAGATGACGAAGATGCCGAGCGTGTTGACCACCGCGTGCCAGAAGTCCGCGTCGGCCAGCAGGTTGGTGTAGTTCTCCGCCCCGACGAAGGCCGGGTCGGTGCCGAGCAGGTCCCACTCGTGCAGGGAGACCCAGAGCGTGTACACCAGCGGGTACGCCCCGAAGACCGCGAACAGCAGGAAGAACGGGGCGATGAGCAGGTAGGGCGACCAGCGCGTGTCGATCCGGCTGAGCCGGTGGGACCGCCGGGGCCGCCCTGGTGGTGCCGCCACGGGCGGCCGGGCGTCAAGCTGCACGCTCATGCCCGAACTCCTTTCGTGCCCGCACCCCGGTCCCGCGCCCCCGCCGCCCCGGGCCCGCCCCGCCGGTCCAGGTCCGGTCGGATCGAGCTCCGATTCACGGTTCCGTCTCGACGAGAGGGCGCGGGGTGGGGGCGCGGTCGGGGCGTGGTGGGCGTACTACTTGGCGGCGGCCTTCTTCGCGTTCGTCACCGCGTCGTTCCAGCCCTGCTCGGGGCTGCGCTGGCCCAGCTCGACGGTGCGGACGGCGTTCTCCACCTCGGTGCGGACGGCCTGGTTCTTCGGGCCCATGTAGACCGGCTTCAGGCTCTTCGCGCCGGCGGCGAAGATCTGCCCGACCGGGGCGCCGGAGAAGTACGCGTTGGTGGCGCCGGCGACGGCCGGGTCCTCGAGCGCCTGCGGCGACGAGGGCAGCGGGCCCTTGGCCTTGAACGCCCCGATCTGCCCCTCGGCGCTGGTCAGGAACTTGGCCAGCTTGACCGCCTCCGCCTGGTGCTTGCTCTGCTTCGGCACGGCCAGGAACGACCCGCCCCAGTTGCCGCCGTTGCCGGGCACCCGGGCGATGTCCCACTTGCCCTTCGCCGCCGCGCCGGCGTTGCCCTCGATGACCCCGGTCATCCAGGCGGGGCAGGCGATCGTCGCGAACTTGGCCTGCTTGAAGGCGGAGACCCACTCCTCCGACCACGCGCCGTACTTGCCGGACAGCCCGGAGTCGATGATGTCCATCGTGGTGTCCCAGGCCTGCTTGACGGCCGGGTTGCTGTCCACGACCAGGTTGTCGCTGGTGTCGTAGTAGTGGTAGCCGGTCGTGTTGCCGGCGGTCTGCAGCACGATGGTGTTGAACGTGTTGGTGGCCGCGTCCAGGAACGACGCGCCGGTCTTGGCCGCGGCGAACTTCTCGCCAACCCGGATGTAGTCCTGCCAGGTGGGCCAGAGGGCGGACACGGAGTCCCGCTCGGTCGGCAGGCCGGCCTTGGCGAACAGGTCCGTGCGGTAGCAGATCGCCATGCCACCGACGTCGGTGCCCAGCCCGATCAGCTGCTTGCCGTCGGCGGTGAGCCCGGCGTTCCACTTCCAGTCCAGGAAGTTGCCCTTCAACTCACCCGCGCCGTGGTCGAGCAGGTTGACGAAGTTGCCCGGGTTGGCCTTGTACTCGACCAGCAGGCCCTCCTCGATCGCGACGACGTCGCCGGCGCCCTTGCCGGCGGCGAGCCACTGGGTGAGCTTCGGCGAGTACTCGTCGAGGTTGCCGCCCGTGCCCCGCTCGACGATCTTCACGCCGGGGTTGTCGGCCATGTACTGCTTGTACAGCTCCTCGTAACCGAACTGGCCGAACACGTCGACGGTCAGCGTGACCGTGCCGTCGCCGGCGTCGTCGTCGCCCCCGCCGCAGGCGGTGGTGGCGAGCAGGGAGGTGGCGGCTATGAGGGCGACCGCCGCGAGGCGGCGGCGCGAGGTGGCACCCATGTTCTCGGACCCCTCTCAGGTCGGGACGGGTGGTGGGTGAATCTGAGAGAGCGCTCTCACAGAAGCCTCACCCGCTCGACCGCCGATGTCAAGAGAGCGCTCTCTCGCACCCCTGCGAGAACCCCACCCCCGCTCCCGCCGCCCACCCGTCACCCCCACCCCCGCTGTGGCCCTCTTACAGGGAAAGAGTGGCTATTCGCGGCCGAATAGCCACTCTTTCCGTGTAAGTGCGCGCTGCTGGGGCGGGGGGGTGAGGGGGTGGGGTGGGGGCAGGGTGGGGTGGGGTGGGTCAGCGGGCGCGGAGGCCGGTCAGGAGGGTTCGGTCGCCGGCGACGTCCAGGGTGTCGAAGCTGACCCGGCCCCACAGTGCGAGCAGCAGGTCGCTGGCGGTGCCGCTGACCTGGACCCGGGCGTGGTGGTCGTCGTGGTCGAAGATCGTCGCGGTGTCCAGCAGGGCGACGCCCTCGCCGCGTAGCCGCAGGAACCACTCCTGCGCGGCGTCCGGCGCCGACAGCTGCACCACTCCGTGCCACGGGCCACCCGCCTGGCGCCGCCCGGCCGGCAGCCAGGTGTCCAGCACCTCGCTCACGCCGTCGGCCGCGAGCTTCGCCTCGATCGGCTCACCGGCGGCGATGGCGAGCTGGGCGTCCCAGCGGTGCACCGCCGTCTCGTGCGCCATCCGGCGGGGCCAGAAACCCGCCCGCTTGGGCTGCGGGGCCCAGTTCCACGCCGGGGCCTCCGGGTCCAACCGGTCGAAGAGGGCCATCAGCTCGTCGTACGCCCGCTGCCAGAGCCCCAGCGCGGTCTCGCCCGGGCCCGGCTCGACCGGTCGGGAGCCGCCCGGCGGAGCGGTGGTGGCGTTCGCCGCCGCGACCCCGTGCACCCAGCGGTAGATTCCGGCGAGGTGCCGGGTCAGGTCGGTCACCGTCCAGCCGGGACACGACAGCACCGGTGTCTCGGGAGGCGCCTCGGCGACCGCGGCGGCGAACGCCGGGCCCTCCGTGCGGAGCGCACCGATCCAGAAGTCCTTCGTGCCGTGCATTCTGCTCATCGCCATCCTCCCGGGGGTGACCGGGCCACCACTGGGCGCCCCGGCTACCTCTCAGCCTAGGGTGAGGGACGTGTCAGACGTCCACACCCGGTCGACAACCGGTACCCAACCCGACGCCCTGTGCCACCTGGCGCGATACACGACATTGCGCCTGGGTGGGGTGGCCACCCGGGTGGTCACCGCCACCACCGCCGACGAGATCGTCCGCAGCGTGCGCGAGGCGGGGGAGCGGGGCGAGAAGATCCTGATCCTCGCCGGGGGCAGCAACGTGGTGATCGGTGACGCGGGTTTCCCGGGCACCGTGGTGCTGGTCCGCTCGCGGGGCCTCCAGGTGGTCGCCGAGGACGCCGACACCGTCACCGTACGCGTCGAGGCCGGCGAGCCCTGGGACGAGCTGGTCGCCACCACCGTCGCCAACAACTGGTCCGGCCTGGAGTGCCTCTCCGGGATTCCCGGCTCCACCGGCGCCACCCCGATCCAGAACGTCGGCGCGTACGGGCAGGAGGTCGCGGAGACCATCACCGGCGTACGGGTCTACGACCGGGTGGCCGGCACCACCGACGTGATCACCGCCGCCGACTGCGGCTTCATGTACCGGTCCAGCATCTTCAAGTACAGCGACCGTTGGGTGGTGCTGTCGGTCGACTTCCGGTTGGCCCGGTCGCCGCTGTCCGGCCCGGTCCGGTACGCGGAACTCGCCCGGGCGCTCGGCGTGGAGGTCGGCGACCGGGTGCCGCTGGCCGACGCCCGCGCCACCGTTCTGCGACTGCGGGCCGGTAAGGGCATGGTCCTCGACGCCGCCGATCCGGACACCTGGTCGGTCGGCTCGTTCTTCACGAACCCGGTGCTGGACCGGGCCGCGTACGAGCACCTGCGGGAGCGGGCGGCCGACGTCGGCGAGCCGCCGTCCTGGCCGGGCGCGGACGGCACGGTGAAGGTGAGCGCTGCGTGGCTGATCGACAGGGCCGGCTTCGGCAAGGGCCATCCCGGCCCCGGGGGCGCGGTGACCATCTCCACCAAGCACACCCTGGCTCTGACCCACCGCAGCGGCACCGCGCGGACCGAGGATCTGGTCGCCCTGGCGAGGGAGATCCGCCAGGGCGTCGAAGCTCGCTTCGGCGTGACCCTCCACCCCGAACCGGTCCTGGTCAACTGCACCCTCTGACCCGCCTGCCGTGCCCCCGTTGGTCATGAAGTTATTGGGTGTTTTGAAGATCAACTCACCCGCTAACTTCATGATCAGCGCGAGCGGGCGGGGGCGGGTGGGGGTGGGGTGGGGGTGGGGGCGACGGTGGGCCAGGGGACGGTCAGTAGGCCGTGCCGCCAGTTGTGCGGGCGACCGGCGACGGGCCAGCCCGACTCGCGGACCGCGGCCACCGCTCGCAGCCAGCGCTGGCGAGGGCCGTACGGGGCGTAGACGGCGGCGGCCTGCCAGGCGTCCTCCAGCGCCTTCAGCAGTGCGTGGACCGGCTCGCCGGGCACGTTGCGGTGGATCAGGGCCTTGGGCAACCGCTCGGCGAGCTGCGCGGGGCTCTCCAGGGTCGTCAGTTTCGCGCTCAACGTGAGCGAGCGCGGGCCCGCCCGGTCGAGCAGCACCCAACCACCGAGCCGGCCCAACTCGTCGCAGGTCCCCTCGACCAGCAGGCCGCCCGGGGCGAGCGCCCCGGTCATCGTCGCCCAGGCGGCCGGCACCTCGCTCTCGTCGTACTGGCGCAGCACGTTGAACGCCCGGACCAGGGCGGGACGCAGCCCGGCCAGCTCGAATCCGCCACGGGCGAAGGTGAGGCCGGGCGGGTCGGCGGCGGGCTGGGCGGCGGCGACGCGTACCGGATCGATCTCCAGCCCGACCACCCGGACGTCGGCGCGGACCGCGGCGGCCAGCCGGGACCGCAGCTCCACGGCCGTGACCGGGGTGGCGCCGTAGCCGAGGTCCACGACCAGCGGGTCCCCGGCCGCACGCAGCGCGTCCCCGCAGGTCCCGACGATCCAGTTGTCCACCCGGCGCAGCCGGTTGGGGTTCGTCGTGCCGCGGGTGACGACACCCAGCGGGCGTCGCGCCGGCCGGGTCATCAGGCCACCCGGTGCACCTTGTGCTGTGCGGCCTGTGCCAGCGGCCGGACGACCAGCCGGTCCACGTTGACGTGGTGCGGGCGGGTGGCGCACCAGGCGATGCAGTCCGCCACGTCGTCGGCGACCAGCGGCTCGGGCACCCCCGCGTAGACCGACGCGGCCTGGTCGGCGTCCCCGTCGAAGCGGACCAGCGCGAACTCGTCGGTCCGCACCATGCCCGGGTCGATCTCGATCACCCGCACCGGCCGGCCGCACAGTTCGAGGCGCAGCGTGCCCGCAATCGCGGTCTGCGCGTGCTTGGCGGCGGTGTAGCCGCCACCGCCCTCGTACACCGTGAAGCCGGCCGTCGACGACACGACGACGATGGTGCCGGCCCCGGAGGACTCCAGCGCCGGCAGCAGGGCCTGGGTGACCCGGAGCGTGCCCAGCACGTTCACGTCGTACATCCACTGCCAGTCGTCGACCGAGCCGGTCTCCACCGGGTCCAGGCCGCGTGCGCCCCCGGCGTTGTTGACCAGCAGCGTGACCGGGCCGGGTGCGGCCGCCGCCGCGGCGGCGAGGCCGGCCACCGACTCGTCCGAGGTGACGTCGCAGGCCACCGCGGTGGCCGAACCGCCGGCGGCCTCGATGTCCTTGACCAGACCGGCGAGCCGGTCGGTACGCCTCGCGGCGGCCAGCACGTGGAAACCCTCGGCGGCGAGCCGGCGGGCGGTGGCGGCACCGATCCCGCTGGACGCCCCGGTGACGACGGCGACAGAAGTCATCCGCCCATTCTCACCCCGCCCCGGACCGGCGGGTCGATGAGGTCCGTCACGCCCGG
Source organism: Actinomycetes bacterium (assembly GCA_023402505.1). Taxonomy (GTDB): domain Bacteria; phylum Actinomycetota; class Actinomycetes; order Mycobacteriales; family Micromonosporaceae; genus Micromonospora. The sequence continues at coordinate 23,720 of JAEYGD010000373.1, read as the reverse complement.
AGACGCCGGGAGGCATCACCAACCGCCGATCGGGAAGATGACATCCGGCGTGGAGGTTGACCGAGAAGGCGCCGGTAGTGCGTAACGGCAACAACCGTGGCAGAGGGAGCGGACGTGGCGGAACAGCACACCGGTGTCGGTCGTCAGCGAGGCGCCTGTCCATGGCCGCGGCCCCGCCGCATCGCGACCCTCTCCGTGCACACCTCACCGCTGCACCAGCCGGGCACCGGCGACGCCGGCGGGATGAACGTCTACATCCTCGAGGTCGCCCGGCGGCTCGCCGAGGCGGACGTCGAGGTGGAGATCTTCACCCGGGCGACGTCAGGCGACCTGCCGCCGGTGGTCGAGATGGCGCCCGGCGTGCACGTCCGGCACATCACCGCCGGGCCGCTGGAAGGGCTGACCAAGGAGGAGCTGCCCGGCCAGCTCTGCGCGTTCACCGCCGGGGTGCTGCGCGCCGAGGCGTCCCGCCCGCCGGGGCACTACGACCTGATCCACTCGCACTACTGGCTGTCCGGGCAGGTCGGCTGGCTGGCCAAGGAACGCTGGGGGGTGCCGCTGGTGCACACCGCGCACACCCTGGCCAAGGTCAAGAACGCGCAGCTCGCCGCCGGGGACCGGCCGGAACCCAAGGCCCGCGTGATCGGCGAGGAACAGGTGGTGGCCGAGGCCGAGCGGCTCGTCGCCAACACCAAGGTCGAGGCCGGCGACCTGATGGACCGGTACGACGCCGATCCGACCCGGGTCGCGGTGGTCGAACCGGGCGTGGACCTGGCCCGCTTCCGTCCCGCCCCCGGCGACCGGGCACGCGCGCGGGCCGCCGTCCGCCGCCGGCTGGGGCTGCCCGAGAACGGGCACGTCGTGGCGTTCGTCGGCCGGATCCAGCCGCTGAAGGCGCCGGACGTGCTCGTCCGCGCGGTGGCCGCACTGCGGGAGCGGGACCCGGCGCTCGCCGGGCAGCTGACCGTCGTCATCTGTGGCGGCCCCAGCGGCAGCGGCCTCGACCGGCCCACCGCCCTGATCGAGCTGGCCACCTCGCTGGGCGTCGCGGGTCAGGTGCGCTTCCTGCCGCCGCAGACCGGCGACGACCTGCCCGACCTGTACCGGGCGGCCGACCTGGTCGCGGTCCCGTCGTACAACGAGAGCTTCGGGTTGGTCGCGCTGGAGGCGCAGGCCTGCGGTACGCCGGTCGTGGCGGCCGCCGTCGGCGGCCTCGTCACGGCGGTACGCGACCAGGTCAGCGGCGTGCTCGTCGACGGCCACGACCCGGTCGACTGGGCCCGTTCGCTGGCCCGCCTGCTGCCCGACGCCGCGCTCCGGGCGACGCTGGCCCGGGGCGCGCGGGCGCACGCCGCGAACTTCTCCTGGGACCGTACGGTGTCCGGCCTGCTGAACGTCTACGGCGAGGCGATCGCCGAGCACCGTGCCCGCCTGACCTCCCAGCTCGCCGCCACCTGCTCCTGGTGACCCGGTGCCTGGAACGGCCCCCTCGCCGGCGCCGGGCCGGCTGCCGCGCGGGCGGGTCGGGCCGGCCGTAGAGTGGGTGCGATGAGCGGTAGGAGCGACCTCGGGGCGCTGATCGAGTCGGTCTGCGCCGAGCGGGACCTGGCCTGCGAGTCCACCGGCCCGGACTCGTACGCCGTCACCCTGCCCGGCACCCACAAGCTCAAGACCGTCTGCAACCTGATCGTCGGCGAGCACGCCCTGCGGATCGAGGCGTTCGTGATGCGCCAGCCCGACGAGCGCCGCGAGGAGTTGTGGGCGTGGTTGCTCCAGCGCAACGCCCGCATGTACGGGGTGTCCTTCTCCATCGACGCCGTCGGCGACGTCTACCTGACCGGCCGGGTCAACCCGGCGGGGATCGACGCCGACGAGCTGGACCGGCTGCTCGGGGCGGTCCTGACGTACGCCGACGAGTCCTTCGACACGATGCTGGAGATCGGCTTCGGCAGTTCGATCCGCCGGGAGTGGGAGTGGCGGGTCAAGCGCGGCGAATCCACCGCGAACCTCGCGGCCTTCGCCCACCTCTTCGAGCCCTCCTCCGACGCCGCACCGGCCGCCGGTGAGCCCGCTCCCGCTCCGGGAGGTTCGGGCCGTTCCTGACGGGTATGCCGCACCGCGCGGTGCGGCAGTTTGGGACCCGCCGCGCGCCGAGGACGGACTGTCTCAAGGAGCGTGAGCGTCCATGGCTCAGCGAAGCAGCTCAGGTCGCGGCGGGACCGCGACCCGGACCGGACGACAGGCAGGCAACCAGACTCCGAACACGCCGGAGGTCTCCGAAGCGGAGATCTCCCGGATGACGGTGGACGAGATCCGCGGGCAGTTGCGCCGGCACGGGGTCTCCGGCACCTCCGGACTCCGCAAACCGGACCTGGTGCGGACGTTGGTGAAGACCCTTCGGGGTACGCGCCGCGCGGGCGGGGCAGCGCGTACGAGCACCGGCCCGGCCGGCCGCCCGTCGGCGACCAAGCGGGCAGCCGGGCGTACCGCGAAGGCGGTGCCGGCGAACAAGGCCGCGCCCGCGAAGAAGGCGGCGGCGAAGAAGACCGCGGCGGCGAAGAAGACCGCGGCCCGCAAGGCGGCGGCGAAGAAGACGGCGGCCGCGAAGAAGGCGCCCGCGAAGCGGACGGCGGCCGCGAAGGAGGCGCCCGCGAAGAAGACGGCGGCCGCGAAGAAGGCGCCCGCGAAGAAGACGGCGGCCGCGAAGAAGGCGCCCGCGAAGAAGACGACGGCCGCGAAGAAGGCGCCTGCGAAGCGCACGGCGGCCGCGAAGAAGGCACCCGCGAAGCGCACGACGACGGCGAAGACGGCGGCCGCAAGGAAGACGGCGGCCGCGAGGAAGACCACGGCGGCGAAGAAGGCGCCGGCGAGGAAGAGCACGGCGACGGCGCGGACCACCGCCGCGAGGACCACTGCCGCGAGGACCACTGCCGCGAGGACCACGCCGGCGCGTACCCGGGCGACGAAGGCCCCGGCGACGACGAGGACCGCGCCGGCGCGCGAGGCGGCCACGACCGGCCCGGCGCGTACCGGTGTGCGTACCGGGCGGAGTTCGTCGCGGTCGGTCGGCACCTCGCAGGTCATCTCGTCGCTGGCCGACCGGCCCGAGCGGCCCGGCCGGAGCCTGGTCACCACCAACCACGACGTGATCCGGCGCTGGGCGGAGCAGCGCGGCGCGAAACCGGCGACGATCGCCGGCACCGAGCGGGAGGGCCGCGCCGGGGTGCTCACCTTCGACATCCCCGGTTACCGGGAGAGCAGCCGGATCCGCGAGATCACCTGGGACGAGTGGTTCCACACCTTCGACCTGCGGAGGCTGAACCTGATCTACCAGGAGCAGATGCGCGACGGCCGGCCCAGCAACTTCTTCCGGACCGAGTCACCCGATCGGGAGGACGGGTGAGCGTTTGCGGGAATGGTCGACGGGTATGCGCTGTTGGCCACAGTTGTACCCGGGCAGGCGGTGACATCGGGGCTGTGACCGGCGAGACAGTCGGTTCAGGTTGAATCCGCATTCCGGGCGAACTAACTTTATTACACCGTGCTGCGCTCGGATCCGTTCGGGGGAGCGGAGGATCGATCAGATCCGTGCAACGAGTGTGGTGCGGGGGACGGGTGGAACAACACCGTTGGGGGACGGTGGCCACCTGTTTGGACCGGCGGCGCGAGCGGGCGCCGCTTACGGGGGTGAGTGCCGCCCGCCGCCGCCGGTCATATCGTGGAAACGCCCATCACGAGCCGTGGTGGGCGTTTCGCGTACCCGAGGATGGTCACCGGTCGGCGGAGAGCGCCGGTTCGCGGCGGGCCGCGAGGGCGCGGCGCTGCGCGGCCACCCGGCGTTCCCGGGCCGGGCCGGCGAGCAGGTGGCAACCGGCGGCGAGCAGGCCCAGCCCGCCGACGACGAGCCAGTGCCGCTCGCCGAGGTACTGCAGGCTCACGCCGCCGAGCGTCGGCGCCACGAACGACGCCGCCGGGAAGGCCAGGTAGAAGACCGACTGGTAGCGGGCGCGCAGCTCGGGTGGGGCCAGGTCGGCGTTGATCTGGGCGTTGGGGGGTGCGGCCAGCATCTGGCCGACCGTCCAGACCACCGCCGCCGCCAGGTACACCGCCAGGTCGTCGGCCAGGGCGAGGGCCGCGAAGCCCAGCGCCAGCAGCGCCGTGGAGACGGCCAGGACCCGGTCCTTGCGGTGCCGGTCGATCAACCGGGGTACGAAGAGCTGCCCGACCACGATCAGCACCCCGCCCAGGGCCACCACCGCACCGTACGACGACGGGCCCAGCCCGTCCGCGCGCATGGCCAGCGGCATGATCGTCGACGTCTGCATGGTCAGCACGGCCAGGACGAAGGTCAGCGCCACGAAGGTGAGGAACACCCGGTCGGTCAGCGCGGTGTGCAGGCCGGGCCGCCGGCCGCCCCTGGGCGGATCCTGGACAGTTGCCGTCCGGCGCGATCGGTGACTGTCCAAGGTCTGCGCGCCGCGTCCCCGGGGCAGCGTCTCCGGCACCTTCACCGCGATGATCAACGCGGCGGCCAGGGTGGCCCCGGCGTCGACCAGGAACAGCGCGAGGAAGCTCGCCTCGGCCAGCAGCCCGGCGAGCAGCGAGGCGACCGCCATGCCCAGGTTGAACGCCCAGAACTGGAGGTTGAAGGCCCGCGAGCGGCGCTGCTCGGGTACGACGTCCACGATCGCCGCCACGAAGGCGGGACTGGGCATCGAGTGGGCCACCCCGACCAGGGCGCTGAGCACGGCGATCACCGCCAGGTGCTGGCTGAACGCGAGCGCCACCATCAACGCGGCCGTGCCGACGTGGGCGGCGACCAGGGTCGAGCGCCGCCCCCAGCGGTCGGCGAGGACACCGCCGAGCAGCACGCCGGCCGCCCCGCCCAGCCCGTACGCCCCGACGATCGTCCCGGCCAGCGCCTCGCTCGCCCCACGCGCCTCGGTCAGGTACAGCGGCAGGAAGAGCATGGCGAAGGCGCCGGCCCGGTTGACGAGCAGCCCGCCCCAGAGGTACCAGAAGGTGGCGGGTAGCCCGCCGGCCGTGTCGTCCAGCCAGCGGCGCAGCGATCGCACCCGTCGCCTCCCGAAACAGTTCAGTTTCCTAAACGAAACTGTTCCCGACGGTAGGAAGATCAGTCCCCGTACGCCAGGGTGTCGCGCGTCACGGCTGGCCGGCGGTGACCGGCCCGGCGGGCGTACCGTCACCGGCGCGAGCCGGGAGCGGCTCGGCCGGTGCCGTCGCGGCGGCCTCGCCGGCCTCCGGCGCGGACGGGCGCAGCGCGACCGCCGGCACCACCGGGCGCGTCGCGGACCGCAGCATGGCCGCCCGGCGCTCCCGGGCCGGACCGGAGATCAGGTGCGCCACCGCCATCAGCCCGCCGATCACCGCGCAGCTCAGCCAGAGCGTGGTGTTGCCGGCCTGCTCCCGGACCAGCCCGCCGAGGACCGGTGCGACGGCACCCGCCACCTGCCAGGACAACGAGAAGACGCCCTGGTAGCGACCGCGCAGCTCGCCCGGCGACAGCTCGGCGATCAGCGTGGCGTTGGACGGCGAGTTGAGCATCTCGCCGACGGTCCAGATCAGCACGGTCAGGCCGTAGAACCAGGCGCTCCCGGCGAACGCCGTCAGGCCGAACCCGACGCCCATCACCACCGCGGCCAGGGCGAGCACGTGCGAACGGCTGCGGCCCTTGATGAGCCGGGGGACGAAGAGCTGACCCACCACGATCAGCACGCCGTTGAGGGCGATCACCGAGCCGTACGTGGCGGGGCTCAGCCCGGACTCGCCCATCGCGATCGGCAGCATCGAGATGTGCTGGAGGAACACCAGCGCCCCGAACAGGTTCAGCGTCACGAAGCCCAGGTAGACCCGGTCGGAGAGGATGGTCCGCAGCGCCCCGACCGGCGCCGGCCGCCCGGTCGTGACCGGCGCCGGCCGGCGGGTCTCGCCGACCTTGACAAAGATGATCAGCGCGGTGGCCAGCGTGGTGACGGCGTCCACCACGAAGAGCAGCAGGTAGCCGGCCTCGGCCGCGACACCCGCGAGGATGGCCGCGCAGGCGAAGCCGAGGTTGATCGCCCAGTAGTTGAGGGAGAACGCCCGCAGCCGGTCCTTCTCCGGCACGACGTCGATCATCATGGCGCCGAACGCCGGCCGCGCCGCCTCGGCGAACAGGCCGAGCAGGAGGGCGCCGAGCGCCACCATCTCCAGCTCCCGGGCGAAGCCGAGGGCCAGCATCATGCTCGCGGCGCCGAGGTGGGCGGTGAGCAGCGTCGGCCGGCGGCCCCAGCGGTCGGCGAGCGTGCCGCCGATGGTGGTGCCGACCGCGCCGCCGACGCCCCAGAGGCCGAGGACCAGACCGGCCTGGGAGGCGGAGAAGCCCCGTTCCAGGGTCAGGTAGATGGCGAGGAAGACCAGGACGAACGAGCCGAGCCGGTTGATCAGGGTGCCGCCCCACAGGTACCAGAAGGTCCGTGGCAGCCCGCCGGCCGTGTCCTGTAACCAACCCCGCATCGTCCGCACGCCGGCGACCCCCGCTTTCGTAATGACCGGTCTCTTGGCAGCGCCTTACAACCTAGTGGCGCCCCGGAACGCCGGTCACCGGGTTTTCCACGTGGTGGTCGTCACCACCCTTCCCGCGCGTCCGGCGGGCCGGTGCGGCAGGATGATCGGCATGACTGCTAGCGAAGGGCCCACCGTCGGGACGCTGGTCCTGCTGCGGCACGGCGAGAGCGACTGGAACGCCAAGAACCTCTTCACCGGCTGGGTCGACGTGGACCTGACCGAGAAGGGCGCGATCGAGGCGCGCCGCGGCGGCGAGCTGCTGCGCGAGCACAACCTGCTGCCGGACGTGGTGCACACCAGCCTGCTGCGGCGGGCGATCCGCACCGCCGAGCTGGCGCTGGACGCCGCCGACCGGCACTGGATCGCGGCGCGCCGGTCGTGGCGGCTCAACGAGCGCCACTACGGCGCCCTGCAGGGCAAGAACAAGAAGCAGACCCTCGACGAGTACGGCGAGGAGCAGTTCATGCGCTGGCGCCGCTCGTACGACACCCCGCCGCCGCCGATCGCGGACGACGACGAGTGGTCGCAGGCCGGCGACCCCCGCTACAAGCTGCTGCCGAGCGAGCTGATGCCCCGCACGGAGTGCCTCAAGGACGTCGTCGACCGGATGCTGCCGTACTGGTACGACTCGATCGTGCCGGACATCCTGGCCGGCCGGACGGTCCTGGTCGCCGCCCACGGCAACTCCCTGCGTGCCCTGGTCAAGCACCTCGACCAGATCAGCGACGAGGCGATCGCCAAGCTGAACATCCCCACCGGCATCCCGCTGCGCTACGACCTCGACCCGCACCTGCGCCCGCTCACGCTGGGCGGCACCTACCTGGACCCGAAGGCGGCGAAGGACGCGGCCGCCGCGGTGGCGAACCAGGGCCGCTGACGCGGCGGTGCATCAGGGGGCCGCTGACGCGGCCCGTCTGACGAGGGGCTCCGCTCGGCGCCGGGCTGGGGCCCCTCGCTCGGCTCAGGCGGTGGTCTCGCCGGTGATGAGGTAGACGACGTGCTCGCCGGCGTTGACCGCGTGGTCGGCGAAGCGCTCGTAGAAGCGCCCGAGCAGCGTCGCGTCGATCGCCGTCTCCACCCCGTACGGCCAGTCGTCGCCGAGCAGCACTCCGAACAGGCTCTTGTGCAGGTCGTCCATGGTGTCGTCGTCGCGGTCCAGCTCGGCCGCCAGGTCGGCGTCGGGCTTCGCCAGGACGGTGGCGATCTTGCCGCTCATCCGGTCGGCGCTGGTCGCCATGTCGGTGAAGATCGGGCGCAGTTCCGCCGGCACGGCCGGGGACGGGTGCCGCCGCAGCGCGGTCTTCCCGACGTGCACGGCCAGGTCGCCCATGCGCTCCAGGTCGGCGGCGACGTGCAGGGCGGTGATCATCATGCGCAGGTCGGACGCGACCGGGGCCTGCCGGGCGAGCAGGTCGCACACCCGCTCCTCGACCTCGCGGTAGAGCCCGTCCAGCTCCGCGTCCCGCTCGATCACCGTCTCCGCCGCTGCCCGGTCGGCGGTGAGCAGGGCGCGGGTGGCCAACCGCATCGCGGCGCGGGCCCCCTCCGCCATGTCCACCAGCAGCTGGCTGACGAGCTGCAGGTCGGCCCGGAACTCCTCACGCATGGTTCACGTCCTGTGGTCGGGTGCCGCCGGGTGCCGGCGGGCGGGAAGCGGGTGCGCGGCCCACGGTAGGTGGGGTGCACGGACGGCAGGTGAACCCGGGTGAACGGGACCGGACGCGATGGTGAACATTCTCCGAAGCGAGCGGGTTTCGTCCCGTTCTGGGCGGCCGGTAGGTCGACGATGACCATACGATCGCCGCGTGGAGTGGGCGGTGGCGGTCGCGGCGGCAGTCGGTCTGGTGGCCGGTCTGGCGGCGGGACTGCTGCTGCCCCGGATCGTCGCGACCACCCGGGACCGCTCCACCTCGACGGCCGGCGAGGACCCGGTGCCCGGCCTGGGGCGCCGCACGATCGACTCCCTCCGGGTCGGGGTCGTGGTGCTCGACGTCGACGACGTACCCGTCCTGGTCAACCCGGCGTCCCGCGCGATGGGGCTGCTCCGCACGGGTGCCACGCCCGGCTCGGTCGCCGCCCACCCGTTGATCCGCACGCTCGCCGGGCAGGTCCGGCGTACCGGGGTGCGGCGCGAGATCGAGCTGGACCTGCCGCGGGGCCGTGACGGCGCCGCCGACAACCCGCTCGGCGTGCACCTGCGGGCGATCGGCCTGGGCGGCGGGTTCGTCGCCGTGGAGGCGGCCGACGTCACCGAGTCCCACCGGCTGGCCCGGGTCCGGCGCGACTTCGTGGCCAACGTCAGCCACGAGCTGAAGACCCCGATCGGGGCGCTGCAACTGCTCGCCGAGGCCCTGCTGGACGCCACCGAGCCGGCCGGGGCGGCGCAGCCGGACCTGTCCGCGGACCTGGTCGCCGCCCGCCGGTTCGCGGAGCGCATCCAGCACGAGTCGACCCGGCTGGGCCGGTTGGTGCAGGAGCTGCTGGAGCTGACCCGGTTGCAGGGCGCGGAGCCGCAGCCCGCGCCGGAGCCCGTGGCCGTGGACGGGCTGGTCGCCGAGGTGCTGGACCGTACGCGGACCAGCGCCAGCGCGCGGCGGGTCGAGGTGGTGGTCGAGGGCGAGCGCGGGCTGACCGTGTACGGCAGTGACGCCCAGCTCACCACCGCCGTGTCGAACCTGGTCGAGAACGCCATCAACTACTCGGGCGAGGACACCGAGGTCCGGATCACCGCGCTCGCCGACGACGAGCATGTCACGATCGCCGTCGCCGACCAGGGCATCGGCATCGCCCCCGGCGACGTGGACCGGATCTTCGAACGGTTCTACCGGGCCGACCAGGCCCGCTCCCGATCGACCGGCGGCACGGGCCTCGGGCTCGCCATCGTCAAGCACATCGCCAGCAACCATGGCGGGCGGGTCGAGGTGGAGAGCACTCTTGGTGGTGGGTCGACGTTCACCCTCCGGTTGCCCGCCAGCCCACCCGACGACCTCCTGGTGATACCGCCCTCGGCTGGGATCGAGGCCGGTCCGGCCGGGCTTCGGCAGGTCTGACACAGCAAGGAAAGGACAATCGTTGAGCCGCGTTCTGGTGGTCGAGGACGAGGAGTCGTTCTCCGACGCCCTGTCGTACATGCTCCGCAAGGAGGGCTTCGAGGTCTCGGTGGCCGCGACCGGCCCGGACGCCCTCACCGAGTTCGACCGGACCGGCGCGGACATCGTGCTGCTCGACCTGATGCTGCCCGAGATGTCGGGTACCGAGGTGTGCCGGCAGCTCCGGCAGCGCTCGCACGTGCCGATCATCATGGTCACCGCGCGGGACAGCGAGATCGACAAGGTGGTGGGGCTGGAGATCGGCGCGGACGACTACGTGACCAAGCCGTACTCGCCGCGCGAGTTGGTCGCCCGCATCCGGGCGGTGCTGCGCCGGCAGAGCGCCGAGGTCGCCGAGTCGGGGGGGCCGACGCTGGCCGCGGGCCCGGTCCGGATGGACATCGAGCGGCACGTGGTGACCGTCGACGGGGCCCCCGTGCAGTTGCCGCTCAAGGAGTTCGAGCTGCTGGAGCTGCTGCTGCGCAACGCCGGCCGGGTGCTGACCCGCGGCCAGTTGATCGACCGGGTCTGGGGCGCGGACTACGTGGGCGACACGAAGACCCTCGACGTGCACGTCAAGCGCCTGCGCTCCAAGGTCGAGCCGGAGCCGTCCGCTCCGCGCCACATCGTCACGGTCCGCGGCCTCGGTTACAAGTTCGAGCCGTGACCTGACTGCCCGCCCCGCCCGCGTCGCCGTCCAGCAGGATGCCGTGCGGGCTGGCCCGCTGCTTCGCCGGCTGTTCGCGCGGCACCTCCGGCCATCCGTCTGGGGCCCGCCCCACCCCGCTCCGCCCCGCTCCGTCCCGCCCCGTCGCGGGGCAGGTGGCCGGTCAGCCCCTCTGGCCTCCGTCACCGGACGTGTGCGGTCGTCCTGCGAGGCTGGCGGTCACGCTTCGTGTCCGCCCTTCGGCACCGCCAGACCCGGTTCCCGCCCTTTGCTCTGCTGCCCTATACGCACCAGCCCGCTGAGCAGTGGCTTTGCCGCTCAGCCCGTGGCAGCCGTCGGCCTTGCCGCTCGCGCTCGGTGACCGGTGCGTATAGGTATGCAGAGCAAAGGCGCTGAAGGCGTGGGTCGGGGTGGCGAGCGCGGTGGCCGTCAGTGGCCGTCAGTGGCCGTCAGTGGCCGTCAGGGTTCGTCAGTGGCCGGTGCGGCACGGCGGGATCCGGCGCGGGATCGTCGGCGGTTGGACCAGGCCGGGCCGGCGGCTGGGTCGGGCTGAGCGGGTGGGCCAGGCCGGGCCGGCGGCTGGGTCAGGCTGAGCGGGTGGGCCAGGCCGGGCCGGCGGGTGGTCAGGCCGGGTCGGCGGGGTGGGGCGCGACCAGTCCCTGCCGGGTCCGCGCGGCGCACAGCTCGGCGAGTTTCGCGTACGCGGGGGCGCCGATCAGGGCGGTCAGCTCCGGGCCGTACGAGACGTACATCGGCTCGGTGCCGACGTGCGCGTCGGTCGACGAGGTGCACCACCAGTCCAGGTCGTGCCCGCCGGCGCCCCAGCCCCGGCGGTCGAACTCCGCGAGCGTGGACACCAGCACCTTCGTGTTGTCCGACCGCTTCACCCAGTCCTGGTCGCGGCGGATCGGCAGCTGCCAGCAGACGTCGGGCTTGTACTCGAGCGGGTGCACGCCGTCGCGCAGCGCCTGGGCGTGCAGGGCGCAGCCGCCCCCGGCGGGGAAGTCCGCGTCGTTGAGGAAGACGCAGGGGCCGTCCCCGCCCTGCGTGGCCGTCCGCCGGGCGGGCGTCTTGCCGTCGACAGTGTCGTTCTCCGTCCAGTTCTTGAAGCCTCGCCGGTGGTGCTGCCAGGTCTCCGGCGTCAGCCGCTTCACCGCCGCCCGGACCCGCTTCTCGTCGTCCGAGTCGGTGAAGAAGGCGCCGTGGGAGCAGCAGCCGTCGGACGCCCGGCCGGCGATGATGCCGTGGCAGCCCCGGCCGAAGACGCACGTCCACCGGGACAGCAGCCAGGTCAGGTCCGCCCGTACGACGTGCTTCTCGTCGGCCGGGTCCACGAACTCGATCCACTCCCGGGGGAAGTCCAGCGGGACCTCCCGGCTGCGCGGGTCGTCCGGGTCGTCCACCAGCACGTGGAGTTCGATCTGCCCTGTCACCCGGACCAGCCTACGCGCGGTGCGGTCGTCAGGCCGGCGAGCCGGCCGAACCGGATTCCCCTACTGTTTCCACCATGCGACTGGGTGTCCTCGACGTCGGGTCCAACACGGTGCACCTGCTGGTGGTCGACGCCCACCGCGGCGCCCACCCGTGGCCGGCGCACTCGGAGAAGGCGGTCCTGCGGCTGGCCGAGCAGATCGGCCCCGACGGCGCCCTCACCGACGCCGGCGCGGACGCCCTGGTGAAGGCGGTCGGGTTGGCCAGGGAGGCCGCGACCGGCCTGGAGACCGACGACCTGCTGGCCTTCGCCACGTCGGCGGTCCGGGACGCGGCGAACTCGACCGAGGTGCTCGCGCGGGTCCGGGACGAGACCGGCGTACGCCTGGAGGTCCTCTCCGGTGCCGACGAGGCCCGGCTGACCTTCCTCGCGGTGCGCCGCTGGTTCGGCTGGTCGGCCGGTCGGCTGCTGGTGCTCGACATCGGCGGCGGCTCCCTGGAGATCGCGGCGGGCATCGACGAGAACCCGGACGCGGCCTTCTCCCTGCCCCTCGGCGCCGGCCGGCTCACCCGCGACCGCCTCCGGATCACCCCGGACAGCACCACCGCACCGCCGGCGGAGCTGGTGGACGAGCTGCGGGAGTACGTGGAGGGCCAGCTCGACGCGGTGTCCGGGGACCTGGTCGAGGCGGGCTGGGATCGGCCGGTGGCCACCTCGAAGACGTTCCGTACGCTGGCCCGCCTCGCCGGCGCCGCCCCCTCGGGCGCGGGCCTGTGGGCCCGCCGCCGGCTCACCCGCTCCGGGCTGCGGCAGGTGCTCGGCTTCATCCGGCACATCCCTCCGGCGCAGCTCGCCGAACTGGACGGGGTCAGCGTCGGTCGAGCACACCAACTGGTGGCCGGTGCGGTCGTCGCCGACGCCGTGCTGCGCCGCCTCGACATCGACACGCTGGACGTCTGCCCGTGGGCGCTGCGTGAGGGGGTTATCCTGCGCCGGCTCGACCAGCTCGCGCCGATGTGACGTACGCACGGCTCGGGGTGCGGTTTGCGGAGGCTCGTCCTGAAGATCCCCATCGACGCCCGCTACTCTCGGGAGGTGACTTCCCGCGTCCCGGTGCTCCTGTCCACCTCCTCGGTCTTCCCCGAACGGACCGCGGCCGCGTTCCAGCTCGCCGCGGCGCTCGGCTACGACGGCGTCGAGGTCATGGTGTGGACCGACGCCGTCAGCCAGGACGCCGGTGCCCTCGCCGGGCTCGCCAAGCACTACGGCGTGCCGGTGCTCTCCGTCCACGCCCCCTGCCTGCTGGTCACCCAGCGGGTGTGGAGCGCCGACCCGTGGGAGCGGCTGCGCCGCTCCGGTGAGCTGGCCGAGACCCTCGGTGCGCCGACCGTGGTGGTGCACCCGCCGTTCACGTGGCAGCGGGACTACGCACGCAACTTCGCCGAAGGGCTGCACGACGTCGCCGAGCAGTTCAACGGGGTGCTCTTCCCGGTGGAGAACATGTACCCGGTGCGGATGGCCGGCCGGCAGTTCGTCCCGTACGTCCCGGGTTGGGACCCGACCGACACCGGTTACCCCTCCTACACCCTCGACCTCTCGCACTGCGCGGCCTCACACACCGACGCCCTGGCGATGGCCGACCGGATGGGCGCCGGCCTGGCCCACGTCCACCTCGGCGACGGCACCGGCGAGGGCCGGGACGAGCACCTCGTCCCGGGGCGGGGCAACCAGCCGTGCGCCGAGCTGCTGCGGTCGCTGGCCGGTCGCGGCTTCACCGGCTCGGTGGCGGTGGAGGTGTCGACCCGGGGCGCGAAGAGCCGGGCGGACCGCGAGGCGGACCTGCGGGCCGCGCTGGAGTTCGCCCGCCAGCACCTGGGCACGCCGTCCCCGGTCGACGTCTGACGCACGGCCGCCGGCTGCCTGACCGCACGGCCGGCGCCGCCTGACCCGCCCGGTCGCCGGCCGGGCCGGGCGGCCCGGGTCAGCTGACCGGCGTCAGGCGCTCGACCGGTGCGGTGGACTGCGCCGCCACCGGGACCTGCTCGCCGATCGCGGCCCGTTTCCGGGCGCGGTGGGCGGCCACGTGCGACCGGGTGGCGCACCGCTCGGAGCAGAACCGCCGGCAGCAGTTCGACGAGGTGTCCAGGTAGACGTTGCCGCAGCGCTCGTCGGCGCACACCCCGAACCGGGCGCTGCCGTACTCGCACAGCCACACCGACAGGCCCCAGACGGCACCGGCCAGGTACTCCGCGCTCACCGAGGCGCCCCGACTGGTTACGTGCATGTGCCAGTCGCTGGAGTCGTGCCCGGAGATGCGGGGCTGCACCGGGTACGCCTCCAGCAGCGCGTTCAGCTCGGCGACCGCCTTGGTGTCCCGCCCGGAGGTGCCGTACTCGAAGACGTCGCGCAGGCGCTTCTGCGCGCGCCGGAAGATCGCGAGGTCCCGGTCCGACACCTCGTCGCGCATCCACGCGTTGTCGTCGGGGAAGAGGGACCGGAGGGCGTCGAGGTCGTCCAGACGGGCGTTGACAAGATCAACACCGGTCCGGGCGTACGCGTCGAAGTTCACCCCACCAACGGTAGACGACTCACGGGGTGCGCGCCGCGTCGATGTAGTGCGGCAGGAACCGGGCGTAACCGTCGGTGATCAGACTCGCGCTCTCCCGGACGCCCGCGCCGGCCGACTCGCCGTCGACCACCCAACTGCCGAGCACCATCCGGTTGCCGGCGAACTCGGGCAGCGCCCGGAACTCCTGGTAGCACCAGCCCTCGTCGCCGTAGATCCCCGGGTTGACGATCTCGGTGCCGCCGGCCACGATCCGCACCGACCCGCCCTCCCGGCCCAGCAGCGGCTTGGCCACGTACTCGGGCATGCCGCGCGGCGAGTCCAGGTACGCCGGCAGCAGCAGCTCGTGCCCCGGGTACAGCTCCCAGAGCACCGCCAGCAACGCCTTGTTGGACAGCAGCAGCTTCCACGCCGGCTCGATCCAGGTGGTCGGGGTGCCCGGGTCCAGCGCCGGCCGCCCGTACGGCTCGGCGACCATCCACTCCCAGGGATACAGCTTGAAGCAGGTGGTGACCGGCCGGTCGGCGGCGTCGACGAACCGGCGGCCGTCCCAGCCGATCCGCTGGACGGGCAGCAGCTCCACGTCCAGGCCGGCCTGCCGGGCGGTCTCGGCCAGGTAGCCGGCGGTCATGTGGTCCTCGCCGGATTCCTCCTCGTCCGACCAGACCACGTGCACCCGCCGGTCGTGCAGGCCGGCGCCGATCTTCGCCCAGGCCGTCACCAGGCGCTCGTGCAGGCTGTTCCACTGGTCCAGCTCCGGCCGGGTGTCCTCCAGCCAGTACCACTGCACGATGCTCGCCTCGACCAACGCGGTCGGTGTGTCGGCGTTGTACTCCAGCAGCTTCGGCGGCCAGCTGCCGTCGTACCAGAGGTCGAACCGGCCGTAGAGGGTCGGCGGCGACTCGCGCAGCGACCGGGCGACCGCCTCGGCCGCCCACCCGGGAATGCCGAACTCCGCGTACCGGCCGCTGGCCACCACGTGCTCGGCGGCCGCCACGGACATCCGGTGCAGCTCCTCCGTCGCCTCCTCCAGGCGGAGCACCTCGGCCAGGTCGAACGCGTACGCCGCGGTCTCGTCCCAGTACGACATGACCCCGCCGTCGGGCAGCTCGGTGTCCACGTACACGAGGCCCTGCGCCCGGATCGTGGCGTCCCAGCCCGGGCGGGGGGTGACCGTGGTGCGGCGCACGTCAGCCGCCGCAGGCGGCGAGGTGGGTGCCGAAGCCGCCGCGTTCCGGCAGCGCGGCGGGGACGGGCTCGGGTGCCGCGCGACCGGTGTCGGTCCCGGGAGCGCGCAGCGCCAGGGCGACCGTCCCGCCGCCGCCGGCCGGGCCCGACGCGCAGTCGTCATCGTCGTCGTCGGACGTCATGTTGCAGCCGGACAGGGCGAGCGCCAGGGCGGTGAGCGCGCCGAGCTGAACGGAGGCCGACCGGAGCCGGCGGCGGGGGTGTTCGGTCACGTCATGGTTGTAACCGATGAACGCCAGCCGCGTCGCCCCCGCCCGGGCGTACCGGCGCGGGCGTTACGCTCAGCTCATGCTCCGTTCCGTCATCCTCGCCGCTTCCCGGTCATCCCAGGTCGAGCGGCTCGTCGCGACGGCCCCGTACACGCGGGACGTCGTCCGCCGGTTCGTCGCCGGCGCCCAGACCGACGACGCGTTGCGCGCGACCCGCGAACTCGTCGACGACGGTCTCGCGGTCACCCTCGACCACCTCGGCGAGGACACCGTCACCCCCGCTCACGCCAACGCCACCCGGGACGAGTACCTGAAACTGCTGAAGCTGCTCTCCACCGCCGGTCTGACGCCGGCCGCCGAGGTGAGCGTCAAACTGTCGGCGCTGGGGCAGGCGTTCGACGAGCAGTTGGCGTACGACAACGCGCGGGCGATCTGCGCGGCGGCCGACGAGGCCGGGACGACGGTCACCCTCGACATGGAGGACCACACCACCACCGATTCGACCCTGGACATCCTGGCGAAGCTGCGCAAGGACTACCCGTCGACCGGTGCGGTGCTCCAGGCGTACCTGCGGCGTACCGAGTCGGACTGCCGCGAGTTGGCCGGCGCCGGGTCCCGGGTCCGGCTGTGCAAGGGCGCGTACCGGGAGCCGGAGTCGGTCGCCTACCAGTCCGCCCGCGAGGTGGACAAGTCGTACGTCCGCTGCCTGAACATCCTTATGTCCGGCGACGGCTATCCGATGCTCGCCACCCACGACCCGCGCCTGATCGCGATCGGTGAGGACCGGGCCCGCTGGTTCGACCGCGGCCCGGAGCGGTTCGAGTTCCAGATGCTCTACGGCATCCGCCCGGCGGAGCAGGCCCGCCTGGTGGGCGAGGGCTACACCGTGCGCACGTACGTCCCGTACGGCGACCAGTGGTACGGCTACCTCATGCGCCGCCTGGCCGAGCGCCCCGCCAACCTGGCCTTCTTCGCCCGCGCCCTGGCGAGCAGGACGTAACGCGGCCTGGACCGGAGCGATCATCGGGTCGTACCCTTCGCCGCGTGAGACCCGGGGAGCCGGTGGCCGAGGGCCACGCTACGACGTCCGCCACGACTGATCCGTCGGTCGCACCGGCAGCGGCTCCGCCGCCCGACCGGCGACCGCGCCGGCGCTGGCCGCTCTGGACGGCGCTGGTCGTCGCCGCGCTGGTGGCCGCCGGTCTGGTGGTGCCCGTCGACGCGGTCCACGGCGCCGACAGCCGGACGTCCGCCGGCCTCGTCGCGCGGGCCGACAACCCGACCACGCGGGCCGCCCGGCAGTTCGCCGCCCGAATCACCGGGCAGCTGGAGCGGCAGTCTTCGGCGCTGCTCCGCGGCGACCGGGCCGGATTCCTGGCGATCGCCGAGCCGGCCGTGCAGGCCGACCTGCGTCGCCGGTTCACCGTGCTGCGCGCCATGCAGGTGAGCAGCTGGCAGGCCAGCACGAAGGGCCTGCCGATGCAGGCCGGCCGGCCGGACGTCTGGCGGGTGTCGGTGGAGTTCCGCTACTGCTTCGTGGCGCGGGACTGCCGACCGAGCACGGTGCTCGTGGAGACCCGGTGGCGGGCCGGAGCCGAGCCGCGCCTGATCGAGCTGGCGAAGTCGAAGCCGGTGCCGCGGCTGGCCGGCCGGGGCACCGTGCAGGTCGGCGCCCTGCCGTGGGAGCTGAGCGAACTGGTGGTCGCGGTGGGGAAGCGGACGCTGGTGGCCACCACCCGGACGTACCGCAAGCGGCTGCCGGACCTGCTGGCCCGGGCCGAGGCGGCGGCCAGGGTCGCCGACCGGTACGCGGTCGGCGGGGCGCCGCCGGACCGGTACCGGATCTACTACGCCGGGCCGAAGGAATGGGCGCGCTGGTACGGCGGCGACCAGGCCGAGTGGGCCGCCGGGTACGCGATCGGCGTCGGCGGCGACCACGAGGTGGTGCTCCGACACGACCGGTACACCGGGGCCGGCCTGAACGAGATACTCCGGCACGAACTGGCCCACGTCGCCTCGCTGCCCGACCACGACCAGTGGGAGGAGTCGACGTGGTGGCTGGTCGAGGGGCTCGCCGAGTACGCGGGCAACGACGGGCGGGCGGTCAGCCGGTACGCGGGACTCAGCGCGACGCGCCGTCTGGTCGACCGGGGCTGGGACGGGAAGCTCGACACCCTCGCGCCCGACGCGGACACCCCGGACGCGCGGGTGACCGGGAGCTACGGCATCGCGTACCTCGCCGTCCGTCACCTCGTCGACCGGTTCGGGGAGGAGCGGGTGCTCGCCTTCGTCAAGGCGGTCCTGCACGACCGCCGGATCCCACGGCAGACCTCCGACGAGGTCCTCGGTGTGTCCTGGTCCACCCTGCACGCCGACTGCGTCAAGCACATCCGGAAGGTCGTGGACTGACCGTCGGGACGTGCTGCCGCCGGCCGGTCGAGGCGGGCTCGTAGCATGGGTCGCGTGCGCCGCACCGACTCGCCGCGGCTGCCCGCAGCCACGCGGCCCCGCCTGCTCACGGCCCTCCTCGCGGTCGTCGTCCTGACCGGCACCACGGCCGCGTCGTGCGGCGGGGAGGAGACGCCGGTCGCCCTCGCGTCCGCCGCCCGGAACGCTGTCGCCGAGGTCATCGACGCGCCGGCCACCGTGACCGCCCGCGCCGCCGCCACCCTGACCGCCGCCGCCGACGGGACGCTGGCGAGCGTGCGCGTGCAGCCGGGCCAGCGGGTCCGGCGGGGCCAGGTGCTCGCCGTCATCGACTCGCCGGCGGGGGCGGACCGGCTCCGGCAGGCGAGGGAGGCGCTCGCCGCCGCCCGCCGGGCGGGGCGCGGCGGCGGGGGAGACCTGTCCGGTGGGCTGCGCGGCACGGACCGGGCCGCCGACGAGACGTACGCGGCGGCCCGTGCCGCCGCCGCGAAGATCAGCGATCCGGAGCTGCGGGCGGCGCTGCTGCTCCAGGTGCGGGACGCCCAGGAACGGTACGAGGCGGCGGCGCGCGCCGCCGACCGGGCGGTCCGCGCGGTGCAGCGCGGGGTACGCGACCTGAACGCCGCCGTCGGCGCGCTCGCCACCGCTCAGCGGCTGCAGGCCCAGCAGGCGTACGACCTGGCGAAGGCGACCGTCGACGCGTTGACGCTGCGCGCCCCGATCGCCGGTGTCGTCCAGGCGGGCGGGACGGCGACCGGCGGCGGGATCACCCCGGAGGCGCTGGCCGGGCTGTTGGGCGGCAACGGTGCCGCGGCCGGGCTGGACCCGTCGGCGTTCGGTCCCGCTCCGGCCGGCCCGCCGCCCGGGGTGGACACCGCCGTGCCGGTGGGTGGCCTGGTGACCGCCGGTACGCCGGTGCTGACCATCGTGGACACCGGCGAGTTGGGGCTGCTCGCCGAGGTGGACGAGACCGACGTGCTCCTGGTCAGGGCGGGGTTGGCGGCGACCGTCGAGCTGGACGCGGTGCCCGGCGCCACGTACGCGGCCACCGTCCGTTCGGTCGACGTCCTGCCCACGGCCTCCGCCCGTGGCGGGGTGGGCTACCGGGTGCGGCTGGCGCTCGGCGCGGGTGCCTTCGGTGAGGGGGAGCCGGCACCGACTCCGCGACCGGGCATGAACGCGGTGGTCCGCCTCCAGGTGCGGGAGGCCGCCGACGCGGTCACCGTGCCCGCCTCGGCGGTCTTCTCCGCCGACGGGCGGGACGTCGTCTGGGTGGTACGGGAGGGCCGGGCCGAGCGGGCGCCGGTGACGGTGGGTGTGCAGGGCCAGGACCTGGTGCAGATCCTCAGCGGGGTGCGGGCCGGCGACCGGGTCGTGGTCCGGGGCGCCGACCAGGTCCGTGAAGGGCAGGAGCTGGGGTGACCGCGCCGGCGATCGAGGCCGTGGACGTGTCCCGCACGTACCCGCTCGACGGTGTCTCGGTGCCGGCCCTGCGTGGGGTGTCGCTGACCGTCGCCGCGGGCGACTACGTGGCGCTGGTCGGGCCGTCCGGCTCCGGCAAGTCCACCCTGATGCACCTGCTCGGCGGGCTGGACCGGCCGACCGGGGGCCGGCTGGCGATCGGCGGCCGTGACGTCACGACCCTCTCCGCCGCCGAACTGGCGGCGCTGCGTAACGAGACCATCGGCTTCGTCTTCCAGGCCTTCCACCTGCTGCCCCGGACGTCGGCGGTGGACAACGTGGCGTTGCCCCTGGTCTACCGGGGGTTGGGCGCGCGGCAGCGACGGGAACGCGCGGCCGCGATGCTGGGCCGGGTGGGCCTGGGGCACCGGCTCGGCCACCGGCCGAACCAGCTCTCCGGCGGTGAGCAGCAGCGGGTCGCGATCGCCCGGGCGCTGGTCACCGACCCGACGGTGCTGCTCGCCGACGAGCCCACCGGCAATCTCGACACCACCACCGGCGCGGCCGTGCTGGAGCTCCTGGAGCGGCTCAACGCCGAGTCGGGCGTCGCGCTGGTGCTGGTCACCCACGACAACGAGGTGGCCGCGCGGGCGCGCCGCCGGATCGCGATGCGGGACGGGGTGGTCGTCGCCGACAGTGCCGGCGACGCACATGATCGACCGGTGCCGGGCGGCGGTGGGGCGCCTGACACACTGGTGCCCGCTCCCAGCGCGGAGTTCTGGTCCGCGTCCGGAAGCGGCCCGGGACGCCCGTCCGGTGGCACCGGTGGCGCCGCCGGAGCCACCGGGCGCCGCGGGGCGGAGGAGCCGTGAGACTAGCCGAGGCGTGGCGGGTGGCCCTCGACGCGCTGCGGGCCAACCGGCTGCGGAGCGCGCTGACCATGCTCGGGGTGATCATCGGGGTCGCCTCGGTGGTGATCCTCGTGGCGATCGGCACCGGCACCAAGCAGAAGGTCGAGCAGCAGGTCGAGGGTCTGGGCTCCAACCTGCTGCTGGTGGTCCCCGGTCGTCTCGACGTGGGGTCCGCGCCCGCGGTCTCGCCGCTGACCCTGGACGACGTCGACGTCGTCTCCCGGGTCGTCGGTGACCCCGACCGGGTGGCGGTCACCGTCGCCTCCGGCGCGACCGTACGGGCGGGCGGCCGGTCGGATTTCAGCACCGTGCAGGGCGTCCTGGAGACGACGCCGGCCGTGTTCACCCGCGAGGTCTCCCGTGGCCGCTACCTGACCGGGTCGGACGTGGACACCAGCCGCCGGGTGGCGGTCCTGGGCGCCTCGGTGGCCCGGGCCCTGTTTCCCGACCGGGATCCGGTCGGCCAGCAGGTCACCGTCTCCGGGGTCCGGTTCCGGGTGATCGGGGTGTTCGCCCCGTTGGGGCAGAGCCTGGGCGTGGACCGGGACGACGAGGTCCACGTGCCGGTCACCGCGGCGCAGCGGCTCTACGGCACCCAGCGGGTCGACGGCATCGCGGTGAAGGCCCCGGACCGGGAGCGGATCGACGAGTTGGGGGAGCGGATCGTCGCCGAGTTGAGCCGCCGGCACCCGGGCACCGAGTTCAGCGCGGTCACCCAGGAGCAGATCCTCGGGGTCCTCGGTGACATCCTGGGCATCCTCACCGGCGTGCTGGCCGCGATCGCCGGCATCTCGTTGCTCGTCGGCGGTGTCGGCGTCTCGAACATCATGCTGGTGTCGGTCCGCGAGCGGACCAGGGAGATCGGCCTGCGCAAGGCGGTCGGGGCCCGCCCGCGCGACATCGGTGTGCAGTTCCTGCTGGAGGCGGTGCTGCTCACCTCGATCGGTGGCCTGACCGGCATGGCGCTCGGGATCGGCACGGCACTGGCCGTGGCCGCGGTGTCGCCGGTCCCGGCCGCGGTCACCTGGTGGTCACTGGCGTTGGCGTTCGGCGTCTCGGCCGGGGTCGGGATCGTGTTCGGCGTGGTGCCCGCCCAGCGCGCCGGGCGGCTCGACCCGGTGGTGGCGCTCCGGTCGGAGTGAGCCCCAACCGGACGCCCGGTGTTCAACGACGTAACAAGCCGACCGGACAGCCGTGCGAATTATGATCAGTTGTACGAAGGGATCGCGCCGGTCACAGCCGCCCCGCTACCGTACTGGTAACACGCGCGTCGCCGGTCCGGGCGGAAGTTCCCCGCCGGATGGGACGCGCCGGGCATGGGATGGGTCGGTGAGCCATGGCCGGGTCGCAGTCCGACGGTCGGCTGTCGGAGGTCAAGTTCCTGACCGTCGCCGAGGTGGCGACGGTCATGCGGGTGTCGAAGATGACGGTGTACCGCCTGGTGCACAGCGGTGAGCTCACCGCCGTCCGGGTCGGCCGGTCGTTCCGCGTCCCCGAGCACGCCGTGCACGAGTACCTGCGCGGTGCCTTCCAGGAGACCGCCTGAGCCTGCAACGAGGCGGGTGGGCCGGTCGGCGTGACCGGCGTCGAGGGGCCGCGTTGGTCCTGCTGACGCTCTCCGGCTACCCTGGACCCCGACCGTGACCGCAGGTGTGCTCCGCCGCCCGTCCCGCTGGTCCGGTCCGTTGTCCGCAAGCGGTCGCCGGCATCATCCGGTCCGCCCCGCACGTTGCATCGAAAGGCTTTCGTATGGGCTCGGTGGTCAAGAAGCGCCGCAAGCGCATGGCTAAGAAGAAGCACCGCAAGCTGCTGCGCAAGACCCGCGTCCAGCGTCGCCGTCTCGGCAAGTGACCGGTGCCGGGCCCGGCCCGGCACCGTCGTCACCGCCATCTGTCGACCCTCGGAGGCTCAGGTGATCAGGCCGTGGACGCCCCGGCTCGGTCCCGCCTGCCGGGGGCGGTGCGAGACATGACCCCCGGTGGCACCTCCGGTGCTCCGGGGGTCGTCGTCGTGACCGGGGTGAGCCGCTACCTCGGCGCCCACGTCGCCGCCCGGCTCGCCGCCGACCCGCGCATCGAGCGCGTCATCGGCGTGGATCCGCCCGAGTCCGGCGCGGACCTCACCGACCTGCTCGACCGGGTCGAGCGGGTCCAGGTGGACGCCGGCTCGATCGGCGGCCTGCTCACCGACCTCGACGTCGACGCCGTGGTGCACCTGGCCCTGGCCACCGCACCCGACCCCCAGCACGGCGGCCGCACGGGGATGAAGGAGCAGAACGTCATCGGCACGTTGCAGCTGCTCGCCGCCGCCCAGCGCGCCCCCCGGCTGCGCAAGCTCGTCGTCCGCTCGTCGACCGCCGCGTACGGGGCGTCGTTCCGCGATCCGGCCGTCTTCACCGAGGAGACCGAGCCGCGCGAGGTGCCGCGCGGCGGTTTCGGCCGGGACATCCTGGACATCGAGGGGTACGTGCGGGGCTTCCGTCGCCGCCGGCCGGACGTGACCGCCACCGTCCTGCGGTTCGCGCCGTTCATCGGGTCGACCGCCGACACCACCCTCACCCGCTACTTCTCGCAGCCGGTGGTGCCGACCGTGTTCGGCCGTGACCCCCGGTTGCAGTTCCTGCACTTCGACGACGCGCTGGAGGTGCTGCACCGGTCGATCGTCGAGGACCATCCCGGCACCTACAACGTCGCCGGTCCCGGCGTGCTCGCGCTGTCCCAGGCCATCCGCCGGGCGGGGCGGGTGGCGGTGCCGGTGCTGGAGCCGGGCCTGTCCGGCGCTGCGGCGCTCGCCCGCAGCCTCGGTTTCGGCCGCTACGGGCTCGACCAGGTCGACCTCTTCGTGCATGGTCGGGTCGTGGACACCAGCCGGCTCGAGCGAGAGTACGGTTTCACGCCGCGCTCCACCGCCGCCGCCTTCGACGACTTCATCCGGGCGCACCACGGCGGTGTCGTGGTGACCCGGGACCAGCTCGCCGCCGCCGAGCGGCTGGTGCTGGACGGGATCCAACAGGTGCGGGCCGCGGTGCGGGAGCGGTCATGAGCGGTCCGGGGCACCGGGAGCCCGCCGGGGGCGACGGCCGGTACGACGTACCGCTGAGGGTGCCGGACCCGGCGGCGGAGCCGGCGCGGGCGAACGGGCACCGCCGGGTCGCGGCGGCCGGCCCGGTCACGGCGGCCCAGCCGGCCGCTCCGCCCGAGGAG
>JAEYGD010000273.1 GCA_023402505.1 Actinomycetes bacterium | reverse complement strand
GGCGACGGTCCCCCCGGCGGCACCGGCGGCTCGCCCCGGGGCAGCGGCGGCACCCGCCCGGCGGGCACAGCGGGGACCACCGGCGGCGCCGGGGGCACGGCCGGCATGGCGGTGGTCGCCAGCTCGGCGAGCGCCCGGTCGAGCACGGCGGCGGTGCTCCGGTCCACGACCGCGGTGTCCACCAGCCCGTTGGCGGTCTGGAAGGCGGCCACCGCCCGGGCGGTGCCCACCCCGAACAGCCGCTGTCCGCGTTCGGCGTCCGGGACCGCGTACCCGAGTCTGGTCAGCTCCTCGTGGAGCAGCGCCACGTCCTCTCCGGACAGTCCGGCCCGCAGGTCCCTACCGTGCAGTGGCATCTCACACTCTCCTCGTCAGCGGGCCTTCGGGTGGCTGACCGGTGGCACCGGTCGCAGCCCGGCCGACCGGTCGAAGCGGTGGGGTCGACGTGGGCGGTACGACGCCGGGGCCGGAGCGGGCGCGGACGCGGGCAGCGCCTCCGTCCGGCCACTCCGTCCCGACCAGAAGCGCGGGAAGTGATCCGATGGTGACCGTCCGGCCTGCCATCCTGAGCGTTGGGTCGGGAAACCGACCGCCCCGGCACGAGGTCCGGTAGCTGACAGAGGCGTGTCCGGACGCCGGACCGACCGCGACGATGACGCCAGTTAACCCGCCCAAACCCGAGGCAGGGTCAGATGGCAGAGCGGCCCGACGAGCAGATCCCCACCAGCGAGAGCGGCGGTGGCACGCCGCCACCTGTTCCGGACCGGCGCCGGCCCGGGTCATCGGCGGTGGCGGCGCCGGCGGTGTCGCTGCCCAAGCCCGGCGGCGCGATCCGCGGGATCGGCGAGACCCTGTCGGTCAACCCGGTCACCGGCACCGCCGCGATGTCGATCCCGCTGGCCACCACGCCGGGCCGGGACGGCTTCGGTCCCGAGCTGGCTCTCAACTACGACTCCGGCGCCGGCAACGGACCGTTCGGGTTCGGCTGGTCGCTGCCCGCCCCGGCGATCAGCCGCCGGACCGAGCAGGGCCTGCCCCGGTACGACGACGCGGCCGAGTCCGACGTGTTCCTGCTGCCCGAGGCGGGGGAACTGGTCCCGGTGCCGGCCGGCCCGGGCGCGGCTGCGCCGCCGGCCGGGTTCCGGGTGGACCGCTACCGGCCCCGGGTCGAGGGTCCGCACGCCCGCGTGGAGCGCTTCACCGACCTCGCCGACGGGACCACCTTCTGGCGGGTGACGAGCCGGGAGAACATCACCGCCGAGTACGGCACCGACGACGAGAGCCGGATCCGGGACCCGTACCAACCGACCCGGGTGTTCAGCTGGCTGCTGCGCCGCCGGTACGACGACCGCGGCAACGTGGCCGACTACCGGTACGTGGCGGAGGACGGCGCCGGGGTGGACCTCACCCGGGCCCACGAGCGCAACCGCGCCGCCGAGGCCCGCGCCACCAACCGGTACCTGAAGCGGATCCGGTACGGCAACCAGGTCTCCCGGCTGGTCGACCCGGTACCGGCCGACCCGGGCTGGTTGTTCGAGGTGGTGCTGGACTACGGCGACCACCACCCGCAGACACCGCAGCCGCAGCCGGACCGGCCCTGGCCGGTCCGCGACGATCCCTTCTCGACCTACCGGTCCGGGTTCGAGATCCGCGGCTACCGGCTGTGCCGGCGGGTGCTGATGTTCCACCACTTCCCGCACGAGCCGCAGGTCGGCGTCGGCTGCCTGGTCCGGGCCACCGAACTGGCGTACCGCACGTCGGAGCCGGTCGGCGCCTTCCTGACCACGGTCACCCAGCACAGCTACCGGCGCACCGGGACGGGGTACCGGCAACGGTCGATCCCGCCGCTGGAGCTGAGCTACCAGGAGGCGAGGTTCACCGACGAGGTACGCGAGATCGACCCGGACAGTCTGGCCGGCGCCCCGGCCGGACTCGCCGGCGACGGCTACCAGTGGGTCGACCTAGACGGGGAGGGGATCGCCGGCCTGCTCGCCGAGGCCGCGGCCGGGTGGTTCTACAAGCCGAACCTCGGCCGGGGACGGCTGGGACCGGCGCAAGCGGTGCCCCGGGTGCCGGCCCAGGTCCCGGCCGGCGCCGGGCTGGTCCCGCCCGCGCCGCCGGCCGGGCCGGCCGGTGCCGGGGCGGCCCGGCGGGGACCGCTGCCCGCCCAGCTGGTGGACCTGGCCGGGGACGGCGACCTCGACCTCGTGACGTTCGCCGGCCCGGTCCCGGGCTTCTACGAACGGGACCCGGCCGGCGGGTGGGCGCCGTTCACCGCGTTCGAGTCGCTGCCGCGGATCGACTGGGCCGACCCGGGCCTGCGGATGGTGGACCTGGACGGGGACGGGAACGCCGACCTGCTCCTCACCGAGGACGCCGCGCTGACCTGGTATCCGTCCCGCAGCCGGCTCGGATTCGACCCGGGACAGCGGGTCAGCCTGCCGCTGGACGAGGATCGCGGACCCCGGCTGGTGCTGGCCGGCGCGGCCGAGGCGGTGCACCTGGCCGACCTGTCCGGCGACGGCCTGCCCGACCTGGTCCGGGTACGCAACGGCGAGATCTGCTACTGGCCGAACCTCGGCCACGGCCGGTTCGGCGCGAAGGTGACCATGGACGACGCGCCCTGGCTGGACCGGGCCGAGACCTTCCGGCCGGAGGCGGTCCTGCTCGCCGACGTGGACGGGTCCGGCGTGGCCGACCTGATCTACCCGAGGCCGGACGGGGTGCGGGTCTACCTGAACCGCAGCGGCAACGGCTGGGACGACGGCCATCAGCTGCCCGCCTCCGTCCCCGCCGACGGCACCACCACCCTGTCCGCCATCGACCTGTTCGGGGTCGGCACCACCTGCCTGGTCTGGTCCTCGCCCCGGGCCGAGGACGCCCGGCGGTCCCTGCGCTACCTGGACCTGATGGGCGGGCGGAAACCCCACCTGCTGGTCGGCGCGGTCAACAACCTCGGCGCGGAGACCCACCTGGCGTACGCCGCGTCGACCGAGTTCCAGCTCGCCGACCGGGCCGCCGGCCGGCCCTGGCACACCCGGCTGCCGTTCCCGGTGCAGGTGGTACGCGAGGTGGAGAGCCTCGACCGGATCAGCCGCAACCGGTTCGTCACCCGGTACGCGTACCACCACGGCTTCTACGACGGGTCGGAGCGGGAGTTCCGGGGCTTCGGGATGGTCGAGCAGTGGGACACCGAGGAGGTCGGCGCCATTGGCGGGGCTCCCGGTGAGCTGGCCGCCGCGCCCAGCCTGACCCGCAGCTGGTACCACACCGGTGCCTACCTGGACGAGGCGGACGGGCTGTCCCGCCGCTACGCCGAGGAGTACTGGCGTGAGCCGGGGCTGGGCGACGCCGAGCACGCCGCGTTGCTGCTGCCGGACACCGTGTGGCCGGAGGTGATCCGCCATCCGGACGGCTCGGCCAGCCCGCACCGGCCCAGCGCCGACGAGCTGCGCGACGCCTGCCGGGCGCTGCACGGTTCGCTGCTGCGGCGGGAGGTGTACGGGTTGGACGGCTCGCCGCGGGAGCCGCTGCCGTACCGGGTGGAGGAGCAGAACTTCACCGTCGAACTGCTCCAGCCGAAGGGGTCGGCCCGCCACCCCGTGTGCCTGGTGCTGCCCCGGGAGTCGATCGTCTACCACTACGAGCGGACCGAGGACCCACGGGTCACCCACGAACTCGTGCTCGACACCGACGGTTTCGGCAACGTGCTGCGCGGCGTCACGGTCGCCTACCCGCGCCGGCAGCCGCTCACGGGAGACGACCTGCCGACGTGGGCGGTCACCGCCACCCGGACCGAGCAGGGGCGCTCCCACGCGTTGCTGACGGTCAACCGCTACACCAACCCGGTCGACTCGCCGGACGCCTTCCGGCTACCGCTGCGCTGCGAATCGTCGTCGTACCAGCTGTTGCAGGCGGTGCCGGCGGCCCCACCCGGTCGCACCGCGCCGGTCCGGCTGCCGGCGCTGCGCGCGGCCGTGGACGTCGCCTCCGACGGTACGCACGACCTGGCGCCCGACGACACCGCCGGCACCGGCGTCCTCGACGCGCAGCCGTACCGGCGGCTGCTGGACCGGGACCGGACCGTGTTCCGTCGTGACGACCTGACCGGGCCGCTCCCCCTGGGCACGCTGGAGAGCCGGGCGCTGCCCCACCGCGAGCTGCGGCTGGCGTTCACCACCGAACTGCTGGCGCGGTGGTACCGCCGGGACGGGACGCCGCTGCTGCCCGACCCGGGCGCGGTACTCGAGGACGAGGGCGGCTACCTCGCCGGGGACGGCGGTTGGTGGCGGCCGTCGACCCTGGTGAACTACTCGGTCGACCCGGCCGACGACGGCGCGGCCGAGCTGGCCCGGGCGCGGGCGCACTTCTTCCGGCCGGTCCGGTTCACCGACCAGTTCGGCCACGCCACGCTCGTCGAGTACGACCCGTACGACCTGCTGGTGGCGAGCAGCCTGGACCCGGTGGGCAACCTGACCCGGTCGGAGAACGACTACCGGGTCGGCCAGCCGTGGCGGGTCACCGACGCCAACGGCAACCGGTCCGCGGTGGCCTTCGACACGCTGGGAATGGTCACCGCCACCGCGGTCATGGGCAAACCCACGGAGCCGGTCGGGGACGAACTGGCCGGGTTCGCTCCCGACCTGGACGACGCCGCCCTGGCCGGCTACCTGGCCGACCCGACCGCCGACCCGGCGCCGCTGCTCGGCCGGGCCGGCACCCGCACCATCGTCGACGCCTTCGGTTACCACCGCACCCGCGAGGCGGACCAGCCGCAGCCGGCGGCGGTGATCACCCTGATGCGCCCGACGCACGCCGCCGACCTGCCACCCGGCGACGTCGGGACGGTGTTGCACGACCTCACCTACGTGGACGGGTTCGGCCGGCAGATCCAGAAGAAGAACCTGGTGGAGCCGGGACCCGTCACCGAACCCGGGCCGGTGGTGGCGGCCCGCTGGGTGGGCAGCGGGTGGACCGTCTACAACAACAAGGGCAAGCCGGTCCGACAGTACGAGCCGTTCTTCAGCGCCACCCACGCGTTCGAGTTCGCCGCCGACGTGGGGGTGAGCCCGGTGATCGGCTACGACCCCCTGGACCGGGTGGTGGCCACGCTGCATCCGGACGGCAGCTACCAGAAGGTCGTCTTCGACCCGTGGCGGCAGGAGCAGTGGGATCGCAACGACACCGTGCTGCTCGACCCGCGGACCGACCCGGACGTGCGCGCGGTGGCCGGCGGGTTCCTGGCCGCCCTGCCGGCGGACTGGCGGACGTGGCACGGCAGCCGCGCCGGTGGCGCCCGGGGACCCGACGAGCGGGTCGCGGCCGAGCGCACGGCCGAGCACGCCGCCACCCCCGACCTGGCCTACCTGGACCCGCTCGGGCGGACGTTCCTCACCGCCTCGCACCACCGTCGGGTGGACCCGGACGGCACCGTCGACGAGTTGCACCCGTCCCGGGTGGTGCTGGACCTGGGCGGGGAGGAACTGGCCGCCGTCGACGCCCTCGGCCGCACCCTGGCCCGGTGCGACTACGACCTGACCGGCACCCGGATCGTCCAGTCGACGATGGACGCCGGTCGCCGGTGGTTGCTGGTGGACTGTCTGGAGAACCCGATCCGGTCCTGGGACGACCAGGGGCGCACCGTCACCACCCGCTACGACGCGGCACGCCGGCCGGTCAGCTCCAGCGTCCAGGGGCCGGGCCTGACCGGCGAGGTGGTCCTCGAACGGACCGAGTACGGCGAAGGGGTGCCCGGCGACACCGCCGCCAACCTGCGCGGCGAGGTGCACCGGCAGCTCGACGGGGCCGGGGTGGCGGTGAACGAGCGCTACGACTTCAAGGGCAACGTGCTCGCCGCGAGCCGGCGGTTCCCCGAGTCGCACCGCACGGCGCCGGACTGGTCCGGCCCGGTCGCGCTGAGTTCCGAGGTCCACGCCACGACCACGGTGTTCGACGCGCTGAACCGGCCCACCACGCTGACCGCGCCGGACGGCTCGGTGGTGACACCGGGATACAACGTGGCGAACCTGTTCGAGTCGATGGCGGTGCGGGAGCCGGGGGCGACCACGCCCACCACCGTGGTGACCGGCGTCGACTACAACCCCAAGGGGCAGCGCCTGCTGGTGGCCTACGGCAACGGCGTCACCACCACGCTGTCCTACGACCCGCTGACGTTCCGGCTGGTCCGCTCCCACACCGCCCGTCCCGGCACCACCCTGCAGGACCTGCGCTACACGTACGACCCGGTCGGCAACATCGTCCGGATCACCGACGCCGCCCAGCCGTCGGTGTTCTTCCGCAACCGGCTGGTGAGCGCCGACCTCGACTACCGTTACGACTCCCGCTACCGGCTGGTCGAGGCCACCGGCCGGGAACACCTCAGCCAGGGGGCCGCGGTGCCGCCCGACGCCGGCGACGCGATCCGCAGCCGGCTGCCGCACCCCCACGACGGCGACGCCATGGCCCGCTACCGGGAGCGCTACGTCTACGACCCGGTCGGCAACCTGACCCGGATCGTCCATCGCACCGAGGACCCGGCCACCCCGGGCTGGACCCGTGACTATCCGTACGAGGCCGCCAGCCTGCTGGACCCGGCCGAGACCGGCAACCGGCTCACCGGCACCGGGTTCGCGTACGACCCGCACGGCAACCCCACGGCGATGCCGGAGCTGGCGCTGCTGCGCTGGGACCCGCACGACCGGCTGGCCGTCACCGCCCGGCAACAGGTCGGCACCGGCGACCCGGAGAGCACCTACTACGCGTACGACGCCACCGGGCGGCGGATGCGGTCGGTGACCGAGCGGGCCGGGCCGTCCGGCGAGCCGTCGGTCAAGGTCGAGCGGCTGTACCTGGGCGGGCTGGAGTTGCTGCGGGAACGGGCGCCCGACGGGACCGTGACCACCCGGCGCGAGACCGTGCACGTCACCGCCGACCAGGGTCGGGTGGCGCTGGTCGAGCGCACCACGGTCGGCGGGCAGCCGGGCACGCTGGTCCGGTTCCAGGTCGGCGACCAGCTGTCGTCGTCGCGGCTGGAGTTGGACCCGGCCGGCCAGGTCATCTCGCACGAGGACTACTACCCGTACGGGGGGACGGCGTACCAGGCGGTCCGCAGCCAGGTCGAGGCGCCGAAGCGCTACCGGTTCGCCGGCAAGTGCCGCGACGAGGAGACCGGGCTCTACTACAGCCAGGCCCGTTACTACGCGCCGTGGCTGGCCCGGTGGGTGAGCCCGGACCCGGGCGGGATCCGCGACGGCGGAAATCCCTACCAGTACGCCCGCAGCAACCCGGTGGTGGTGACCGACGAGTCCGGGCTGGACGGCGAGCCGGTGGTGAGCTCCGGTGATCCCAACGACCCGCGCAACTACACCGACTTCGAGTCCTTCCGCAGCGGGGTGCTCGGGCCGTGGAGCGAGCAGGGGCTCCGGGAGGCGTGGGCGGCGGCCCACCCCGAGGAGGCCCACCCGCCGTTCAGCGGGGCGCCGCCACCGCAGACGGCGCCGCTCGCCTCGTCGGCGCCGCCGGAACCGGAGAACGAGACCGACACTCTCGCGATCGGCGAGTACGAGGAGTACACCGAGGAGTACGAGGAGACGGTCGAGGAGCCGGTCGTCGTCCAGGAGAGCAGTTGGGCGATGGCCGGTGCCTTCATGGGCCGCGCCGCGGTGGTCGGCGGCGGCACCGCCATGGTGGACTCGCCGGCTCCCGGCCCGGCCGACGTCGCCGGCGGCGTGATCATCGTCGGCGGGGCGATCATCGCGCTCGGGATCGGGATCTTCGCCTCCAGCCGGACGACCACGACCACGACCACCCGCACCACCACCCGCACCCGGACCCGGACCCGCCGCCGCCGGGCGCCGTTGACGTACGTCACCTACACCAAGTACAACCCGGTGACCGGCGAGACCTACGTCGGCCGGTCGATGGGCTATGGCACACCCGCGGCGATCGTGGCGGCCCGGGACCGGGCCCACCACATGACGCTGCTCGGGTTCGGCCCGGCGGTGCTGGACGAGTTCGCGGTCGCGACCCGCCCGTTCGGCAGCCGGCACAGCGACCCGTCGTACCGGGCGATCCGCGGTCGGGAGCAGCAGATGATCGACGCGTTGGGTGGCTCGTGGAGTGACGTCGGCCGGGGCAACAGCCTGTCCGGCAACGCGATCCGCGGGGTGGGGGCGCTCAACCCGCGTGGCCGGATCTATCACGCGGCGGCGTCCGCCCTTTTCGGCCAGATCGCCCCCTACACTGGCTTCTGACCTTCGGGAGGACCTGTGCCCCAGCAGCGGTTCGAGCCGGGAGCGGTGCTGCGAGTCGACTTCGACGCGCCCCGGCACTCGTACGCCCGGATGCTCTCCGACCACCCGTACCTCGCGTTCTACGCCGGGGTCCACGAACAGCCGGCGGATCCGGAGCAGGTGGTGGCCGAGCCGGTGCTGTTCGTGCTGGCGGTGCACGACCGGGCCTACCAGGCCGGCCGCTGGCCGCGGGTCGGCGCGGTGCCGCTGGCCGTCGCCGGGGTGCCGATTCCGGAGTACTTCATGCAGGACATGTTCAATCCGGCCAAGTGCCGGATCATC
Organism: Actinomycetes bacterium; assembly: GCA_023402505.1. Lineage (GTDB taxonomy): Bacteria > Actinomycetota > Actinomycetes > Mycobacteriales > Micromonosporaceae > Micromonospora. The sequence continues at coordinate 24,746 of JAEYGD010000273.1, read as the reverse complement.
GACCATCTCGGGAACGTCCGGCCGGCGCGGCCGGAGGACTGCGTCGGGCTGGAGCGGGCGGCGGTCTGGGACGCCGAGCACGTCGAGGAGCGCCTGCGGGACCATCACGCCGGCCGCCCCAACCCGCACCTGGAACACATGCGGCTCAAGCGATAGCGCGGCCGGCGGTGGCCCGTCGGCAACCCGGCGAGACGTAAGCTTCCGCTGTTCGACCTGGTTGCCTCCGTGCAGCAGAATGGGCGTCGTGGAACGACACCCGCCGATCGATGCCAGTTCCGGTTCGCGGTCGGGCGAGCCGCACGCGCTCGACGCCGTCATCACCACCGCGGTCATCACCGCGGCCGTCGTGCCGTTCGTCCAGGGGCTGGTGGCCAGGGCGGCCGAGGATTCCTATCAGGCCGTCCGCGCGCTGCTGCGGCGCCGGTTCGCCGCGGCCCGCGGTGGCCGGGAACCCGACCCGACCAGCCGGGCGGTGATCGTCGTCAAGAGCGGTGACGTCACCCTCTACCTGCGCCCGGAGATGGACGACGAGGCGATCCGCGGGCTCGCCGACCTGCCGGGGATGCTGCCCCCCGGCGAGGAGCGGGGCCGGATCCAGGTCTTCTGGAACGAGGCGGCCGGTCGCTGGCAGATCGACGGACGATGAACTACTCGGCGCTGTCCCTGGACTGCTTCCACTGCGTGCAGGTACGTCCGGTGAACGGCAGGGCCGAGGCCGAGGCGTTCATGAGCGGCATCCGGGGCCTGGCGTGCCCGCTCTGCGGGGTCCGGTGCCAAACGTTCCTGTTGTTGCTCGACCGGCAGGACGTCGAGAACCGGCTCGCGGACGCGGACGGCTGGGGCCGGGACAGCGGTCCGCTGCCGGGCTTCGCCCGTTTCGCCACGACGGCGGAGACGACGCCAGGCGGCTCGGCGGCGGCAGAGCGGCTGCGCGGCCAGGTCTCGGCAGCGGCCGCCGAGCGGCGACGCCGGATCTGTCAGGCGGTCACCGACCTGGTGCAGGCGGAGGTCAGCTACTCGGTGGGACGCCAGGCGTGGACGGAGGGCCGGCTCGACGACGCGCGCCGGGCCTTGACGGTCTGCGCCGCGACGGACAGTCCCGAGGCGTCCCAGGCCGCCATCATCCTCGGCGGCATCGACCTGCTGGCGGGCCGGCGGGAGGCGGCCGCGTCCTGGTACCGCAGGGTCACCGCGGACGTTGATCCGGAGGTACGGGCGTCCGGGTTCTACCTGCTCGGCGGGGCGTTGGACGACGGGGCGGACACCCGTGCCGCCGAGTCCGCCCTCCAGGCCGCGCTGGACTGCGGTGACACGCCGATCGCCGGCCGGGCGGCGATCTATCTCGGCGTGCTCGTCCACGAGCGGACCGGCGACTGGGACCCGGCCGTCCGGCTCTGGGAGTACGCGTACGCGAAGGGCCCCGAGGAGGCCCGGCTGGTCGCCGCCTTCCACCTCGGCCGGGCGTGGACGGCCCGGGGTCGCCGGCGCAAGGCCCGGCGGTTCTTCGCGATCGCCACCGCGTCGACCGAGCCGGGCATCGCCGCCGGTGCGCGCGCGGCCCTCGACGGATGAGTCTCCGGGCGGCCTACCAGGCGCTGCGACGCGAGACCGGCCTGGACCCGGACGGGGAGAACCCGTACGCCGTGCTGAACGAGGACGTCCGCCGGATCATCGCACGCAGCGGCCTGCCGGATCCCGGTCCGACGCTGGTCGGAGAGGTCCCGCACCAGGCGTACAACGCCAAGGCGCGCGCCGTGCCGGGTGGGACGCTGATCCTGCTCAACACCGGGCTCAACACGCTGCTGCTGCGGGTCGCTCTCACGCTGGCGGCGGGCGTGCTGCCGGCGCGGCGGGACGCCCGTAACCGGATCGTCGCCCGGGAGCCGACGGCGGACGAGAGGCGGCTACGCGGCGAGGCGGACGCCTGGCTCGCGGAGGCGGTTCTCGACTACGTCCACCAGGCGCCGTCCGCGCCCTCGGGTCTGCCGGCCTACTCCGAGGAGCACCTGCTGCTGGCCGAGGCGATGTGGTACTCGGCGGAGCGGTTCGTGGTGGGTCACGAGTTCGGTCACCTGCTGGCCGGGCACCTGCACGGGCCGCCGGGCCAGGTCGACCCGGCCCGCGAGTTCGAGGCCGACGAGATCGCCATGCTGCTGGTCCTGCGGGTGCTGGAGGAGGTGGAGCCGCTCCTGCACGGCTTCGCCGTGGTCGGGCCGTTCCTCTTCCTGGCCGTGGACCACCTGGTGGCCCGGGTCCGCGCCGCGCTGTTCGAGCTTCCCGAGGGCCTGTTCGCTGCGACCCACCCGCCTTCGGAGGTCCGGGCCGGCGCGCTACGGGCGGTGGTGGAGCAGGCCGCCGATCCGGCCCTGCTGCGGTTCGCCGACGCCGTGGTCGCGTCGCTGTCGGCGCGCGAGGACGCGATCCTGCGACGCGCGACCGAGGCTCGACGCGGCGACTGGGGGTAGCCGGGTCCCGCGCCGGGAACCCGTCCGCGTCCCGCACCGCCAGATGAAGCTTTTTTTCGTGCCCATTAAGTCGCGTGCAAGGTCTCGACATAGATGCTCGTCGAGCTATATGGTACGGCCACCTGGGCGGCTTGAGCACAGGCGCCCATCGAGACGAGGAGTGACGGTGACTGTTCCGAGACCCTCGCGCCGGATGAGCCAATTGCTCGGCGGCGCCGTGATCCTGGTGATCGGCTTGACCGCCCAGCCGGCCCAGGCCGCGCCCCAGCCGGGCACACAGACCCTCGCCGCCGCCTTCGACCAGGCCGCGGCCCGCTCCGACGTGCCGCGCGACCTGCTCGCCGCACTGGGCTACGCCGAGACCCGCCTCGACGGCCACAACGGCGAGCCCAGCGCCTCCGGCGGCTACGGCGTGATGCACCTGACCAGCAACCCGAAGGTGCGGACCCTCGACGAGGCCGCGCGCCGTACCCGACTGGACCGCAGCGAACTGCGTACCCGCGACGCGGCGAACGTCGCCGGCGCGGCGGCGGTGCTGCGCTCCTACGCCGACCAGGCCGGCCTCAACGCGGCGCAGCGCGACGACGTCAACCAGTGGTACCGGGTGATCGCCCGCTACGGCGGCGCGTCGGACAAGGCCACCGCCCGGCTGTACGCCGACACGGTGTACGACCTGCTCGCCAGCGGCTTCATCGCGACCACGGCCACCGGCGAGGTCACCGTGGACGGCCGTCCGGTCGCGCCCCAGCGGGGCGAGTACGCCGGCGTAGCGCCGCTCGGCACCGCCGACGTCGGCATCCAGAGCACCGACTACGGCCCGGCGGCCTGGGTCCCGGCGAGTTCGTCGAACTACACCGTCTCCAGCCGCGAGTCGTCGTACCCGATCAACTACATCATCATCCACACCATGCAGGGCACCTACTCCGGCTCGATCAGCTGGTTCCAGAACCCGGCCGCCGGGGTCAGCGCGCACTACCTGCTCCGCTCCTCCGACGGCGCGGTGACCCAGATGGTGCGGGACAAGGACATCGCCTGGCACGCCGGCAACTGGACCTACAACACCCAGTCGATCGGCCTGGAGCACGAGGGCTACGTCAACAACGCCTCCTGGTACACCGACGCGATGTACCGGGCGTCGGCCGCGCTGACCCGGCACCTGTGCGACAAGTACGGCATCCCGAAGACCCGCAACAACATCATCGGTCACAACCAGGTGCCGGGCGCCACCCACACCGACCCGGGTCCGAACTGGAACTGGACCTACTACATGCAGCTCGTCACCGGCACCACCACGCCCCCGCCGACGTCCTGGTCGACCATCGTGGACAACTCCACGGCCGGCCGGTTCACCGCGAGCGCCAACTGGGGCACCTCGTCGTACTCGTCGCAGCGCTACGGCGCCGACTACCGGTTCGCCGACCCCGTCACGGCCAGCGACGCCGCCTGGTACCGGGTCAACATCCCCGCCACCGCCACCTACCGGGTGGAGGTCTGGTACCCGGCCGTCGCCGGATACAACACCACGACGCCGTACATCGTGGCGACCAGCAGCGGCAACCAGACGGTCTACGTGAACCAGACCGCCAACGGTGGCGGCTGGCGTTCACTGGGCAACTTCACGCTGACCGCCGGGGACGCCAACAAGGTGGGTGTCAGCCGGTGGTCCGGCAGCACCGGCCTCGTCATCGCCGACGCGGTCCGCATCACCCGCGTGTAGCGCGGGCACCGGGGAGGGCTCCCCTGCCGTCCGGACCTGGTACGGCAGGGGAGCCCTCCGCCGCCGCACGGCGGGAGCCCAGCTCAGGTCTCGCGGGCGATCCTGGTGATCACGGCTACGCTGCGGTCCACGTCCGCCTCCGTGGTCAGGTGGTTGGAGACCGAAATCCGCATGAGCCGCCGGCCACGCCAGGTCGTCGCGCCCAACCAGCAGGTGCCGTCACATTGCACGGCCTCGACGATCTCGTCGGTCCGCGCGTCGTCGCCGAAACCGACCAGCACCTGGTTCAGCACGACGTCGTTGGCGACCTCGAATCCCGCGGCGCGCATACCCTCGGCGAACCGCCGCGCCAGCGCACAACAACGCTCGACCAGTCCGGCCACGCCGTCGCGGCCGAGCTCGCGCAGCGCCGCCCAGACGGCGAAGCCGCGCGAGCGGCGGGACGACTCGGCGGTGTAGTCGGCGCCTCCGGTCGTCTCGCCGGCACCGGTGAGGTAGGCGGCGGAGTAGGACATCGCCGCCGCGTGGGCCTCCGGTCGCGACGTGATCGCGAAGGCCGAGTCGTACGGGACGTTCAGCCACTTGTGCGCGTCGCACGCCCACGAGTCGGCCAGTTCGAGCCCGTCGACCAGGTGTCGGGTCACCGGCGAGGCCGCCGCCCACATCCCGAACGCCCCGTCGACGTGGACCCATCCGCCGTACCGGTGGGCGATCCGCGTCGCCGTCCGCAGGTCGTCGCAGGCGCCGGTGTTCACGTTGCCGGCCTGTAGGCAGACGATCGTCGGCCGGCCGGCACCGGACGCCAGCACGCCCTCCAGCTCGGCGACGTCGATGGCGCCGTCGCGGCCGGCACGGACCGCGGTGACGGCGTCGGTGCCGAGCCCGATCAGGCGCACGGAGCGGTCGATGGTGGCGTGCCGCTCCTCCCCCACCACCACCCGGATCTCCGGCGCGCCGCCGAGCCCGCGGCGCTCGACGTCCCAGCCCGCGCGGGCCAGTACGTGGTGGCGCGCGGTCACCAGACCTACCGTGTTGGCGGCCTGGGCGCCGGTGACGAACCCGACCGAGGCGGACGGCGGGACGTGCAGCAACTCCTTGATCCACGCGCCCGCGGCCTCCTCGGCGGCGATGCCGGCGGGCGCCAGTACGGCGTTGAACGCGTTCTGGTCCCAGCCCACCGTGAGCAGGTCCGCCGCCGTCGCCGCCGGAAGCGCCCCGCCCACGACGAACCCGAAGAACCGTGGCCCGGCCGAGGCGACCAGGCCGGGCTCCGCGGCCGCGACCAGGTCGGTGACAACCTCGTCGGGCGGCGTCGGGCCCGACGGCAGCGGCCCGCCGAACGCCTCCCGGAGGGCGGCGAGGTCCGCCCGGGGTCGCACCGGCCGGTCCGGCAGCGAGGCCCGGAACGCGGCCACGTGCTCGACCGCCCGTCCGAGAAGCTCCCGCAGGTCGGCCGGATCCCGGTGGAGGTTCGTGCGTTGGTCCATCGTTGCTTCCCCGCGTCGTCGGCCGGCGCTGACCGCCCATCCGGTCCCGAAACACCCAACGTACCGGCCGGCCCCGCCCTGCCGTGTGCCGGACCGCACGGCGGGCCCCGGCTCGGGGGCCACGCCACACCGGCGATTGGTGTCCCGTCTCACCGCGGTCTCCCTCAGCGGATCACGCCGGTCGGTGGGTACTCTTGATCAGGTACGGAGTATGTGCATATGTCCGCTACCCGGAGGATGACCATGCCCGATCACGTGTCCGACCGGATCGACCTCGCACGCCTGCAGGACGTGCTCGACGGACCGTGGGCCGAGGTCCGCCGGGCGCACCGCAAGCACCTCGACGAGCGCTTCCTCCCGGTGTACGGCGAGACGGGCGACCAGGCACGCGAGCGGATCAGCCGGCTGCTCGCCGAACTCCCCGTCGACCTGGGCATCGCGTCGGGCTTCCCCGTCGAGTACGGCGGCCGGTCCGACGCCGGCGGCTCGATCGTCGCCATCGAGATGCTGGCACAGGTCGACCTGTCGCTGATGGTCAAGGCGGGCGTGCAGTGGGGCCTGTTCGGCGGCGCGGTCACGGCCCTCGGGACCAGGCGGCAGCACGACGCCTACCTGCGGGACATCGTCGCGGGCGAGCTCTTCGGCTGCTTCGCGATGACCGAGACCGGCCACGGCTCCGACGTCCAGCAGTTGCGCACCACCTGCACGTACGACCCGCAGACGCAGACCTTCGACCTGCACACCCCGCACGAGGCCGCACGGAAGGACTACATCGGCAACGCCGCCAGGGACGGGCGGATGGCGGTCGTCTTCGCCCAGCTGATCACCAACGGGCAGCGGCACGGCGTACACGCCTGGCTGGTTCCGATCCGCGACGCGCAGGGCAACCCGCTGCCCGGCGTGACGATCGGCGACGCCGGGCCCAAGGCCGGCCTGCTCGGCGTCGACAACGGACGGATCAGTTTCGACCACGTACGGGTGCCGCGGGACATGCTGCTGGACCGGTACGCGCAGGTCGCGGAGGACGGGACGTACTCCAGCCCGATCGAGAACGACTCCCGGCGTTTCTTCACCATGCTCGGCACGCTGGTCCGGGGCCGGGTCAGCGTGGGCGGCGCGGCGTCGGCGGCCACCAAGACGGCCCTGGCCATCGCCGTCCGCTACGGCGACATCCGCCGCCAGTTCGGCACCCCCGACGCGGACCGCGAGGTGCTGCTCAACGACTACCTGGCCCACCAGCGCAAGCTGCTGCCCGCGCTGGCCACCACGTACGCGCTGAATTTCGCCCAGACCGAGCTGGTCGCCGCGCTCAGCGAGTTGCAGGGTGGCGACGGGCCGGTCGACGAGCACCAGCAGCGGGAGTTGGAGTCCCGGGCCGCCGGTCTGAAGGCCGCACAGACCTGGCACGCGACCCGCACCATCCAGATGTGCCGCGAGGCGTGCGGCGGGGCCGGCTACCTGGCCGAGAACCGGCTGCCCAGCCTCAAGGCCGACACCGACGTCTTCACCACGTTCGAGGGCGACAACACGGTGCTGCTGCAACTGGTCGCCAAGGGGCTGCTCACCGGCTACCGGGACGAGTTCGGCTCGCTGGACGGCTGGGGCCGCGCCTCCTTCGTCGCCGAACAGGTCCGCGAGATGGTGCTCGAGCGCACCGCCGCGCGGGCCCTCATCGAGCGGCTGGTCGGTGCGGTGCCCGGCCGGGACGAGGAGGTCGCGGTCACCGACCGCGGCTGGCAGCTCAAGGTCTTCGAGGACCGCGAGCGGCACCTCCTCGACGGTGCCGTGCGCCGGCTGCGCAACGGCGCGGCCACCAAGAAGGACCGTCCCTTCGACATCTTCAACGACGTGCAGGACCACATCCTCGCCGTCGCCGCGGCGCACGTCGACCGGGTGACCCTGGAGGCGTTCGTCGCCGGCATCGAGGCCACCGAGGACCCCGCGGTCCAGGCGCTGCTCTCCCGGGTCTGCGACCTGTACGCGCTCACCGTCATCGAGGCGCACCGGGGCTGGTTCCTGGAGCACGGCCGGCTCACCCCGGCCCGGTCCAAGGCGATCACCGGCGTGGTGAACGGCCTGCTCAAGGAGTTGCGCCCGCACATGCGCACGCTGGTGGACGGGTTCGCCATCCCGGACGCGTGGCTGCACTGCGCCATCCTGCGCGAGGAGCCGGGCCGGCAGGAGACCATGGCCGCCCATGACGCCGCGGGTGATCCGCGGACGGCTCCGGCATAGGCGGGCGGGCCGCCGCCCTCGACGGTGGCGGCCCGCGCTGCTTGACTCCAGCATCGGTAAGCCGTAGCTTACCGTTCGTGGACACTTACCGAGACGGTGATGGTTGGGACGCCCTCGGCGATCCCACCCGGCGTGCCATCCTCGCGCGCCTGGCGGAGCGGCCACGGGCCGTCGGCGAACTCGCCGAGGAACTGCCGATCAGCCGACCCGCGGTGTCCCAGCACCTGAGGGTGCTCAAGGAGGCGGGCCTGGTCACCGACCGCACCGCCGGAACCCGGCGGGTCTACCGGCTCAACCCCGCCGGCGTCGCCGCCCTGCGCGATCAACTGGACACCTTCTGGAGGCGCGCGCTCGACGGCTACCAGGACGTGATCGAACGACCGGCCGAGGAGGACTCATGACCCAGTCAGCAGATGTGGTGGTGCGCCGGCACATCGTCGTCGACGCACCGCTGGAGCACGCGTTCACCGTGTTCACCGAGCGGTTCGGCGACTTCAAGCCCAAGGAGCACAACCTGCTCGGCGCCGCCATCGCCGAGACCGTGTTCGAGCCCAGGGTCGGCGGCCACATCTACGACCGCGCCGTCGACGGCACCGAGTGCCGCTGGGCACGGGTGCTCGCGTACGAACCGCCGCAGCGGATCGTGTTCAGCTGGGACATCAGCCCCCAGTGGCGGATCGAGACCGAGCCCGACAACACCAGCGAGGTCGAGGTCCGCTTCGTCGCCGAGACCCCGCGGCGCACCCGGGTGGAGTTGGAACACCGCCACCTCGACCGGCACGGCCCCGGCTGGGAGTCCGTCCGCGACGGCGTCTCCCGCGACGACGGATGGCCGCTCTACCTCGACCGCTACGCCGCACTGTTCGACCCGGCCGACTGACCCTCACCGCCATCGCCGGGATTTGCCGGGCCGCAGCCCGTCGGCGGCTGCTCGCTGCCGCGCTCGCCACCGTGCGGCCGCGCCGGTGGCGAGCCTTTCCGAAGGTGCGGTTCCCTGACCCGGCCGGCCCGGTTGCCGATGACCCCGGCCGGCGGGGTCGAACCGGCCGCGAGAGGTGCTTCCGGCGTGCGGGGCATCCATGAGAGCCTTAGCCGACTCAGCGTCCCCGCACCACCACGCTCCGGCGTCGCGTCCGACAGCGGCCCACCCGGCCCGTCGTCGTCACCGCTGCCGGCTGGCTCCCGAAACACCTCGTGTCCGCTGATCCTGAGGAAGCCGCTATGCACACTCATGCTGCCCGGCGACAGCTCGCCGGCGTGGCCGTCTGCGGCGTGCTCGCCACCGCGGCGATCGGTGCCCCCGCCGCAGCCGAGCCGGCCGCGAACGGCGCGCTGCACGCCAACAACGCCGTCGTCGCCCCGGACGGTCCCCGGAAATGGGTGACGCTCAACGCCTTGGACGACCGGTACGGCGGCGACTACACCGTGCGGGTGGACCGCAGCGGGGTCGAGGCGTTCGTCGACGTCGAGCCGGATCCCGGTGTCCCCTGCACGACGGCGGGCTCCATCATCACCTGCCCGCTGACCGCCAACGACGAGGGAAGCTCGCAGTTGCTCGCCGTGACGGTCAAGGCGGCCGCGGCCTCGACGCCGGGCCAGCGCGGCGTACTGCTGTTCACGGTCACCGCGCCCGGCATGGCCACCGAGAGGTACCGCGCCACGGTCACCGTCGGCGAGGGGGTCGAGCTGGTCACCGACGACGTCATCACCCTGGAGAGCACCCTGGGTGCCCGGGTCGACCTGCCGCTCACGGTGACGAACCGGGGCACGAGGACCGCGCACGGATTGGTGCTCTACCTGTCCGGCTCCTACGGCTTCATGCCGTCCAAGCGGTACGAGAACTGTGAATACGCAAACCTCGCTGCCAACGCCGGCCCACTGTTGTGCACATTCGACGAGTCAGTGGAGCCCGGTGAGGCGGTCCGGGTGGACCCCACCTTCGGCGGCACCGTCCCGGCCGACAGTTGGGCCCCGAACCGGCACCTCAGCTTCGCCATCTGGTTCACCCCGGCCGACTGGGCGGAGTTCCGGTCCCAGGAGCCGTCGGCCGGGCCGGTGGGTCCCAACGGAAGCGACGAGCCGCTGCAGCTCGTCCCGGTCGGTACGCAGTCCCGCGCACTCGACCAGACCGACACCGACCCCTTCAACAACGAGACCCGGATCAGGCTGACCGTCGCCGGCGACCAGCGGGGCGACGTCGCCGCCGAGGGCGCCACCGTCACCGGCGCGGTCGGCAGCACGGTGCGGATGCGTGTCGGTTACACCAACAACGGTCCGGCGAGCGCCGGGCCCGACGGCCAGCAGGGGCTCGATCCCTGGACCACAGTGACCCTTCCGGCCGGCGTCACGGCCGTCACCGCGCCCGAGACCTGCCTCGACCCGCAGCAGGACACGTGGCAGCCGGGCAAGCCCGGCGCGCGGGTCTACGAGTGCTTCGCCGACAGTCTGATCAGCCGCGGCGAGCGGATGAACTTCGACTTCGACCTCCGGATCGACCGGGCCGGCAGCCAGACCGGCACCGTGCGACTGCGCACCCGCTCCGGCGACGGCCCGATCCAGGACCTGGACCCCACCAACGACACCGCGACGATCCGGGTGAACCCGGCCAGCGGCGGGGGTGCCGGCGACGGGGGCTCGTTGCCGATCACCGGGACCTCCACCGGCGTGATCGGCGGGGTCGGTCTCCTGCTGGTCGTCGCCGGAGCAGGCGGTTTCCTCCTGGCCCGCCGGCGCCGGACCCGGTTCGTCGCCTGACCGAGCCACACCGGCTGGGCGTCGCGGACGCGCTCCAGGGGGGCGGGTGTGCCAGGTGCGACGAACCCGGCGGAAGCCGTACGCCGGTGGTGCCTGCGCGACCCCGGGCGGCGGCTCCGGTGCCGACGTGCGCGGGCGGGGTGCCGCCCACCAACGGCACCCCGCCCGCGTGACCGGTCAGCCGCTCGCGCAGCTCGCGGTCGGTGTGTTGCTGTTGCCGTTCTTGTAGAGCGTGATGCCGAAGTTGTTGCCGTTACCGTTCGGACGCGCCGTCAGCGTGCCGCTGGTGCCGCTGATCGAGGCGTTCCAGCTGTTCTGCAGGCTCTGGCCGCCCTGGGTCTGGATGGTGACCACCCAGTTGCTGGTCCCGCTGACCGAGAAGTTGACGTTGAACCGGTCGCCCCACTCCTGGCCACGGCTGACGTTGACCGTGCAGGCGCCGCCCGGGGGCGGGGTGGTGGGGCCGGGGCCGGGCGTGGAGCCGCCCACCGTGATGTTGGAGCTGCCACTGCTCTGGTAGCCCTCGGTGGCCATGATCTGGTAGTCGTGGTTGCCGAGGTTCATTCCGTAGCGGGCCCAGGCGTCGAAGTGGTTGCCCGACGTGATGGTTCCGCCGACCCGCTTCGACTGCCGGACGCTCCAGTACTGGTAGAAGGTCCGGGTGCCATCGATCGAGGGCGCGTTGACCCGCTGGGTCCGGTAGACGTCGTACGTGCCGCCGTCGCTGCTGACCGTGCCCATGTGGCCGCTGCCCGGCGGTCGCCAGCTGCCCCAGCTGTCGACGATGTAGTACTCGACGAGCGGGTTCCTCGTCCAGCCGTAGAGGGTCAGGTACGAGTTGCCGGACGGGTTGAAGGTGCCGGAGTAGGTGACCGTGCGGCGACTGCCGGGGTTCCAGCCCTTGCCGGCGACGAAGTTGTTGACGTTGCTCCACTGGGTGCTGTACTGCCCGCCGGAGCCCATCGTCATGGAGACGTTGCCACTGTCCTTCCAGAAGGAATAGAAGTAGCCGTTGTGGGTGCCGGTCGAGTTGGACGTGACGGTCTGGGCCTGGGCGGGACCGGCCAGGATCACCGTTGTCCCGGCGGTGACCAGCGCTACCGCACAGGCACCGCCGATGAGCATCCTGAGGCGGCCGCGTCTGCGCCTCGGTGCGGGGACGGGGATGGTCATGGGTCTGCTTCCTCCTTGTCACGACTGGTGCGGGCCGGCGGTGCGGTGGTCGCCCCGGGGCCGTCGGTTGCCTGGTGACGGCGACCGGGCGTCGGCGTCGTACCACTCGGTGGTGGTCGGCCGGTCGTCCTGCGCGACGACCGGAGCGGTGGGTCGCGGTGGATGGCATCGACGGTCATTGAGCCGTGTCGATGGCGCCAGTATTGGACGCGCTCGCCTCACTGTCAACGACTTCCGGAAATGTTGTGGAAGACGAATACGGGCGGCAGATCGACACCTGGACCGCATCTAAGCAGGCCAGACACTTGTTGACCGGTTCATCCGAGCGAGCGGATCCGTCGGAGGACCATCGATCGGCGTCCGCATTCAGGCGCTCATCCACGGAACTTTCGGAAGCGTTCCGGACCGTCGCGTCCGTCGGCGGTCGGCCCGGCGGACGGCCTTGACCCAGCGGAAGGCACGACGGCCCCCGGCATCGTCGTCGATCGGTGACGACGCCGGGGACCGTCCGGGCCGGGGCCGGGTCGCCGGGTCAACCGGTGATGCAGGGAACCCGTTGAGGGTGAACGTGGACGGACGCGGGTTCGTGCCGCCGTGCGTGCCGTTGAGGCCGATCTGTGTCGAGGCGCCGGGCGGCAGCGAGCCGTTCCACGCGGCGTTGGTCGCGGTCACCGCGGTGCCGCTCTGCGACCACGTCGCCGACCAGCCCTTGGGTCATCCGCTGGCCCGCGTCGGCGAACGTGAAACGCAACGTCCGCTCCGGCCCGGGACGGGAGCCCCGGGCCGGAGCGGTCTGTGGTTGCTGGTCCTGCCGATCAGACGAAGTTCACGTCACTGCACCACATGTAGGTCTGGTCCATGTGCGACGCCTTCCAGATGACGAAGACGACGTGGTGTCCGGTGTAGCCGGAGGTCGAGACGTTGAACGAGATGTTCTGCGCCGGCGCGTACCGTCCGGTCTGCGTGATGAAGTCGAGGTTCCCCCAGCCGAGGCGCTGGGTGGCGGGGTTGAACCCGTTCTTGCTGACGTAGACCCGGAGGTAGTCGGCGCCATGGCTGGCCTGGTCGTACAGGTGGACCGTGAAGTTGCGGCTGACGTTGGTCGTCTTCCACGCTCCGGGCTGGTTCAGGGTGTCGTTCCTCGACAGACCGTTGCTGCACAGCTGCCCGTCGGGGGTACGGCCCTGGTAGTTGCCGCCGAGGCCGTCCCGGAGCGCGCTCATCCAGTTCCACATGGTGTCCGGGTTGGCCTGGAACGCCCGCCAGCACATGGGGTCCTGTTGCTGCATGGTCGGGCTCATGTGGTTGCTGCCCCAGGTCTTCCAGCACTGGTAGGCGCGCGAGGCCGGGTTGATGATGGTGCCGTGGGCCTGGGCCGCCCCCGTCCAGGGCAGCATGCCGACCATCATGGCGACCAGCAGGACGACCGCTCGCAGGGGACGGCGGGCGGCCGGCCGGGATTGCCCGGCGGATTGATCGGGCCTGCGTGAACGCATGGTGCATCCTCCATTCTTCGGAGCTTCGGATCAGAATGGGAGCGCTTCCAACACCGAGGGTGACACCTGCCGGTCCACGTATCAATAAGTTTCGATAAGTTTCGGTGGACCGGGGGTGGGCACCGCCCGCTCGTCACCCGGCCGGCCCCACGCTGAGGATCGTCGATGTTGCCCGAGCGGGTCCCGCCGTGTTGGAATGGCCCCCATCGCCGCAGCGCGGGGGCAACCGCGCTGGGAACGGCCAGCACGGGAGCATCGCGGTGCCGGCAGCGGGCCGGGCGCACATTCGCGCCGCGCCGCCGGGCATCTGCACCGCGACGGGCGCAGGTCAACGGGCCGACGCGCCCTGCCGTACGTGATCCCGCTACATCCCTGCGACGGCCGACGTGCTCGACGTCTCACCCGCCCGAGGCAGCCGGCGTCCGCCGATCGCACCAGACACTGGCGACGAGGTGACAAGCGATCATGATTTCCCGGGAGAGTTCCACGGGGTGGTACCGGAACCGCTTCGTGTGGGTGGCGGCGATCCTGGCCGTGACGGCCGGCGCGGTCGTACTCACCAAATCGGCCGGCTCCGAGGCGGAGCCGGCGGACCTGTCGGCGCAGATCACGACCCGGATGCGGTCGACGCTCGAACAGGCCGACCCGGAGCAGCACAACCACGCCGGACACGGCGCCGCGCAGGCGGCCACGGAGCAGGCGAAGCCGCCGGTGATCTGCGGGGTCCGGGTCTACGGCTACGAGCCGGCCGGGGCCACCGTGCTCGCCGACGTGCGGACCGTCTACGGCTTCCACCTCTGCGGGGTCGCGGAGCAGAAGCGTCCCTGGGACGTGGCGGTCAAACTGGCCGGACCGGTGATCATGGACATGGCGACCGAGCCGCCGGGCATCCAGGTGGTCGAGGCGACCGCCGACGTCATGTTCGTCGACCGGCTACGGGAGATGTTCCCCGACAAGTACGAGGAACTGGCGCTCAAGGAGGCGCTGGACCCCTCGGAGATGACCGACCTGCGCCGCCGGTACGACGACGCGGCCGGACTCTGACCGCACCGCTCGGTCACGACGCCGGGAAGCCGATCTGCCCCGGCGGCGGCCAGAAGTCCGGTGGCCCGGGGCGCCCACCGCACCCGACCCCGGCCGCGCCGGTGCCGGCTCAGCGGGCCGGCGGGGCCGCGACGCTGCGGCGGGCGATCAGGGTCGGCGCGATGGTCTGCCGCTGCCCGCCGGCACCGTCGCCCTCGATCTGGGCCAGCAGCAGGTCGAGGCTCGCCCGGGCGACCGCGGCGAAATCGGGCCGTACGGTGGTCAGCGGCGGGATGAAGTACGCGGCCTCCGGCACGTCGTCGAAACCGACCACGCTGATCTCCTCCGGCACCCGCCGGCCGTGCTCGTGCAGGGCCCGCAGCACGCCGAGGGCCAGGTGGTCGTTGGCGGTGAAGACCGCGGTGACCTCGGGCATCCGGGCCAGCATCTGCCCGCAGCGGTATCCGGCCGCGGCCGACCAGTCCGCCGGAACGACGGGCGGGACCTCGGCGCCGGCCGTCCGCAACGCGTCGCGCCAGCCCTCGATCCGGCCGGCGCTGTCGAACCAGTCCGGCGGCCCGGACACGTGCCACACCGTGCGGTGCCCGGCGTCCAGCAGGTGCTGGGTGGCGGCCCGGGCACCCGCCACCTGGTCCACCGTCACCAGCGGCACGGCTCCGCGCGGGTCGCCGTCGACCGTCACCAGTGGAACGTCCTTGGGCAGCCGCTCGAGGGCCGCGCCGGCCGACTCCACCGGCGCGATCACCACGATGCCCGCGACCCGGTGGGCCAGATGACGCTCCACCGCCGCGGAGATCGACCGGTGGTCCAGGTCGCGTACGCTGCCGACGCCGACCGCGAAGCCCGCCTCGGCGGCTTCCTGCTCGAGCGCCGCCAGCAGCGACGCCGGGCCGTAGAGGGTCGTGTTCTGCGCGACGACGCCGATCACCTGGGACCGGCCGGTCACCAGCGCTCGGGCCGCCCGGTTCGGGCGGTAGCCCAGCTCGGCGATCGCCGCCTGCACCCGTAGCCGCGTCTGCTCCCGCACGTTGGGGTGGCCGTTCAACACCCGGGACACCGTCTGGTGGGAGACGCCGGCGAGGCGGGCGACGTCCGTCATCGCAGGACCGCGCACGGCCACCTCACTTCCTGCCTGCCCGTGGCGACCGCGTCCGGTCGACGTCGACTGGACCGGCCCGGGATGCGGTACGCCAGCGCAGCCGCCACGGCAGGTGACCGGGTGGGCCCACGCTGATCGCCGACAGTCTACGCCGGGGCGTCCGGACGCCCTGGCCCGGCCGGCCCGCCGGTCCGGCCCGCGTCGCGGTCCCGCTCACCGCACGCTCCGGCCCACGTCGCGGTCCGGCCCGCGGCACACGGCACGGACGGCCCGGCGGGATCCCGCAGACGCCGCCCGTGCCGGTGGCAGCGGTCAGAACCCCCGGGCGAGGCGGTAGTACGCCTGGTTCCACCGCAGCTCGTCGGCGAAGCGGCCCGGGTCGGTGTCGGCGTCGATGACCACGAGTTCGGTGCGGGCCATCTCGGCCAGGTCGCGCAGCTCCTCCACCCCGAGCGCCCGGGAGAGCACGGTGTGGTGCGGGGCGCCGGCGGTGATCCACGCCTCCGCGGAACCGGCCAGGTGCGGGCGGGGCCGCCAGACCGCGCGGGCCACCGGCAGCCGGCGCAGCGGGTGCGGCGGTGGCACGACGTCCACGACGTTCGCCACGAGCCGGAACCGCTCCCCCATGTCCGCCATGCCGAGCACCACGGCCGGGCCCGGCTCGGCGTCGAAGACCAGCCGGACCGGGTCCTCCCGGCCGCCGATGCTCAACGGGTGGACCTGCACCTCCGGCACACCGGCGGCGATGCTCGGGCACACCTCCAGCATGTGCGCGCCGAGGACGAGTTCCTGACCCGGGGTGAGGTCGTAGGTGTAGTCCTCCATGAAGGATGTGCCGGCGTCCAGCCCGACCGACATCGCCTTCAGCGTCCGGACCAGGACGGAGGTCTTCCAGTCGCCCTCCCCGCCGAACCCGTACCCGTCGGCCATCAGCCGCTGCACGGCGATCCCCGGAAGCTGGCGCAGGCCGCCCAGGTCCTCGAAGTTGGTGGTGAACGCCCGGAAGCCGCCGTCGTCCAGGAACGCCCGCAGGCCGGCCTCCAGGCGGGCGGCGTACCGCAGGGAGTCGTGGCGGTCACCGCCGGGACGCAGCGCCGGGTCGACCCGGTAGGTGTCGTCGTACTCCTTGACCAGGTCGTCCACCTGCGCGTCGGACACCTCGTCGACCACCGCGACGAGGTCGTTGACGCCGTACGTGTTGACCGAGACGCCGAAGCGCAACTCCGCCTCGACCTTGTCGCCCTCGGTCACGGCGACATCGCGCATGTTGTCCCCGAACCGGGCCAGTCGCAACGACCGCACCGCCGACCACCCGACGGCGGCGCGGGCCCAGGCGCCGACCCGCCCGACGACCCGGGGGTCGGTGACGTGGCCGGCGACGGTCTTGCGGGCGACGCCGAGCCGGGTCTGGATGTACCCGAACTCCCGGTCGCCGTGGGCGGCCTGGTTCAGGTTCATGAAGTCCATGTCGATCTCGCCCCACGGCAGCCGGACGTTGGCCTGGGTGTGCAGGTGCAGCAGCGGTGTCCGCAGCGCGTCCAGCCCGGCGATCCACATCTTCGCCGGCGAGAAGGTGTGCATCCACGCGATCACCCCGACGGCACCCTGCACGGCCGCGTCCCGGCACACCGCGAGGATCTCGGTGCTCGACGTCAGGACCGGCTTCCAGACCACCCGTACGGGGATGTCCGGCGACTCGTCCAGCAGCGCGGCGATCTGCCGGGACTGGTCGGCGACCTGCCGGAGGGTGTCCTCGCCGTACAGGCCCTGGCTGCCGGTGAGGAACCAGACCTCGGGCTGGGGGTGGGTTGCCATGCTGTTGCCTTCCGCGGTAGGGGCGTTCACTTGAAGCGGATGCCGATGAGGCGCTGGAGGAGGATGAAGGCGAAGAGCAGCCCGCCGATCACGATCTTGGTCCACCAGGAGTTGAGGCTGCCGTCGAAGGTGATCAGGGTCTGGATGACGCCCAGCACCAGCACACCGAGGACGGTGCCGAAGACGTAGCCGGACCCGCCGGTGAGGACGGTGCCGCCGATCACGACCGCCGCGATCACGTCCAGTTCCATGCCGACGGCGATCAGCGGCGCGCCGGAGAGCGTGTAGAACGACAGCAGGATGCCGCCGATGGCCGAGCACAGCCCGCTGACCGTGTACACGGCGATCCGGGTCCGGCCGACCGGCAGCCCCATCAGCAGCGCCGACTGGGCGTTGCCGCCGATCGCGTACACGTTGCGGCCGAAGCGGGTGTACGCGAGGACGTACGCGGCGACGAGCACCACCGCGAACGCGATCAGCACGCTGGTCGACACGAAGTTCCCGGCGGGGTCACCGATGCGTTTCTGCGACATGGCGGTCCAGAAGCCGTCGGTGATCGGGATCGACGCGTCGCTGATGAACGTGCACATGCCGCGGGCGAAGAACATCCCGGCCAGGGTGACGATGAACGGCTGGATCTCGAAGAAGTGGATCGCGCAGCCCATGAGGAACCCGAGCGTCGGGCCGATCAGCAGCGCGACGACCAGCGTCAGCGCCGCGGGCGTGCCGGCCTGGAGCAGGGCGGCGGACACCATCGCCGTCATCGCGACCACCGAGCCGACGGACAGGTCGATGCCGCCGGTGAGGATCACGAACGTCATGCCGACCGCGACGACGAGCAGGAACCCGTTGTCGATGAAGACGTTGAAGACGACCTGGATGTTGGAGAACGCACGGTACTGGGACACGCCGATGCCGTACATGACCAGCAGCAGGGCGAGGGTGGCCAGGACCGGTACGTGCCGGCGGGGCAGGCTGAACCGCCAGGGGCGGGTGGTGGTCGACGCGATGCTGTCGCTCATGCCGGCACCTGCTCCTTCTCCCGCCGCGGCGCCGCCGTCCGCGAGGCCGACCCGCGGCGGCGGGTGAACCGGGCGCGGAACGCCGGGGCCTGCACGAGGCAGACGGCGATGACCACCACGGCCTTGAACAGCAGGGACGTCTGCGGCGAGATGTTCATGGCGTACACGGTGGTGGTGAGGGTCTGGATGATCAGCGCGCCGAGGACCGTCCCGCCCAGCGAGAACCGGCCGCCGGCGAGGGACGTGCCGCCGATGACCACCGCGAGGATCGCGTCCAGCTCGATCCACAGGCCGGCCGCGTTGCCGTCCGCGCTGGACACGTTCGCGGTGATCATGAAGCCGGCGAGGGCCGCGCAGGCGGCGCTGACCACGTACACCAGGAAGACGATCCGCCCGGAGCGGATGCCGGCCAGCCGGCTGGCCTCGGCGTTGCCGCCGACCGACTCGACGATCAGGCCGAGGGCGGTGCGGCGGGTGAGGGCGGCGACGACGACGGCCGCGGCCAGGGCGATCAGGATCGCCAGCGGCAGGGTAAGGAAGTGCCCCAGCCCGATCGCCCGGTACGGCCCGGAGTTGATCGTGATGATCTGGCCCTCGGTGACGAGTTGGGCGAGGCCCCGGCCGGCCACCATCAGGATCAGCGTGGCGATGATGGGCTGGATGCCGATGACGGCGACCAGCACCCCGTTCCACATGCCGAGTACGAGCGCCACCCCGAGGGCGAGGGCCAGCGCCGTGGCGACGGTCGCGACGTCGTTCTGGTCCGGTGCCCGACTGATGTGCAGACAGGCGATGGCCCCGCTGATGGCACAGAGCGAGCCGACGGACAGGTCGATCCCACCGGTCGCGATGACCAGGGTCATCCCGAGAGCGACCAGGATCAACGGCGCGCTCAGCCGCAGGATGTCGACCGGGGTGCCGTAGAGGTGCCCGTCCTTCACCTCGACGGAGAGGAACCCGGGCCGGTAGATCGTGTTGGCGACGATCATGAGCACGAGCACGAGTGCTGGCCAGAACAGCCGGTGGCCGGTGACCAGGCGCAGGCGGTCGGCGAGACTGCTCATCGGTCCACCTCCTCCTGGGCTCCGCTGGCGATGGTCCGCATGACGCGATCGGCGTCGAGGGTGTCGTCGTTGTCGAGCTGCGCGACCATCGTGCGGTCGCGCAGGACGGCGACGCGGTGGCTCAGCCGCAGCACCTCCTCCAGCTCGGCGGAGATGAACAGCACGGCCATGCCGCCGTCGGAGAGTTCGACCACCAGTTTCTGGATCTCCGTCTTGGCGCCGATGTCGATGCCGCGGGTCGGTTCGTCGAGGATCAGCAGCCGCGGCTCGGTGATGAGCCACCGGGCCAGCAGGACCTTCTGCTGGTTGCCGCCGGAGAGGTTGCGCACCGGCACGTCCGGGTCGGCCGGCCGGATGCGCAGCGCCCGGACGTACTTCTTGACCAGCTCGTCCTGCCGCCGGCGCGGGACGGGCCGCGCCCAGCCGCGCGCCGCCTGCATCGCGAGGATCATGTTCTCCCGGACCGACAGCTCAGGCACGATCCCCTCCGCCCGCCGGTTCTCCGAGCAGAACCCGATGCCGTGCTCGATCGCCCTGGCGGGCGTCCGCAGGGTGGTCCGGCTCCCGTCGATGGCCAGGTGGCCGTGGTCGGCGCGGTCGGCGCCGAACAGCAGGCGCGCGACCTCGGTGCGCCCGGAACCGAGCAGGCCGGCCAGCCCGACCACCTCACCGGCGTCGATACGCAGGCTGAACGGGGCGACGGCGGCCCTGCGGCCGAGCTCCGAGGTCGCCACGAGCGGGGTCCCCGCGGCCTGCGCGGCGACCGGCCGCCGGGGCTGCTCCTCCAGCCGCTCCAGCACGTCGAGTTCCTTGCCGATCATCTTCTCGACGAGGCCGAGCTGCGGCAGCTCCCCGGTGCGGTACTCGCCCACGAGCGCGCCGTTGCGGAGCACGGTGATCCGGTCGGCGATCGCGTACACCTGGTCGAGGAAGTGGGTGACGAACAGGATCGCGATCCCCTCGTCCCGCAGCTGCCGCATGATCCGGAACAACTGCGCCACCTCGCCGGCGTCCAGGCTGGACGTCGGCTCGTCGAGGATGAGCACCCGCGCCCGCACGTCGATCGCCCGGGCGATGGCGACCATCTGCTGCACGGCGAGGGAGTACGACCCCAGTGGCGCGGTGACGTCGATGTCGAGGTCGAGCCGGGCCAGCAGCGCCCGTGACCGTCGGCGGACCTCGCCCCACCGGACGGCGCCGAGCCAGCGGGGTTCCCGGCCGATGAAGATGTTCTCCGCCACCGAGAGGTTGGTGCAGAGGTTCACCTCCTGGTAGACGGTGCTCACCCCGGCTGCGGCGGCCCGCATCGGCCCGCTGAAGGCGACCTGCTCGCCGGCGAGGGTGACCACGCCCTCGTCGGCGCCGTGGACGCCGGTCAGCACTTTGATCAGGGTCGACTTGCCGGCGCCGTTCTCACCCATCAGGGCGTGGACCTCGCCGGGAAAGAGCCGGAAGTCCACGTTGTCGAGCGCGCGGACGCCGGGGAAGGACTTGCTGATCCCGGTCATCGTCAGGACCGGAGGGGTACCCGTCATCCCATCAGACCTCTTCCGGATGGTGGCGGCACGGAAACCGGTGACGAGCGGGGCCGCCGTCCGTGGACGGCGACCCCGGCACCGGTCAGTACTTGCGGTTGGGCAGCGCCTCCTTGGCCTGCTCCTGGGTGAAGGTGGTCTCCTCGGTCTCGATCCGGGCGGGCACCTCCTCGCCGGCGTGGACCTTCTCGACCAGCTCCATCAGCTGCGGGCCGAGCAGCGGGCTGCACTCCGCGATGAAGTTGAACTTGCCGTCCGCCAGGGCCTGCATGCCGTCGCGTACCGCGTCGACGGTGATGATGAGGATGTCCTTGCCGGGCACCTTCCCGGCGGCGGAGATGGCCTCCAGCGCGCCCAGGCCCATGTCGTCGTTGTGCGCGAACAGCACGTCGATGTCCGGGTTGGCCTTGAGGAACTGTTCCATCACCTGCTTGCCGCCGGCCCGGGTGAAGTCACCCGACTGGGACGCGATGATCTTCAGGTTGGGGTTGGCGGCGATGGCGTCGGCGAAGCCCTTCTTGCGGTCGTTCGCCGGGGCGGAGCCCGTCGTGCCCTGCAACTCGACGATGTTCACCGGCCCGGTCGCCGACTTGGTGTTCTCCACCAGCCACTCGCCGGACAGGCGGCCCTCCTTGACGAAGTCCGATCCGAGGAACGTCTTGTACAGGGACTTGTCCGCCGAGTCGACGGCGCGGTCGGTGAGGATGACCGGGATCTTGGCGTCCTTGGCCTCCTTCAGGACCGTGTCCCACCCGGACTCGACCACCGGCGAGAAGGCGATCACGTCGACCTTCTGCTGGATGAAGTTGCGGATGGCCTTGATCTGGTTCTCCTGCTTCTGCTGGGCGTCGTCGAACTTCAGCTCGATGCCCGCCGCCTCGGCGGCCTCCTTGATCGAGGTGGTGTTCGCCGTCCGCCAGCCGCTCTCCGCGCCGACCTGGGAGAAGCCCAGGACGATCTTCCCGTCGCCGCCGTCGCCCCCGTCGCCGCCGGTGTCGCTGTTCCCGCACGCTGCCGCGCTGGCCGCGAGCAGCACGGCGGCGAGCACCGCGATGGTGGTACGTGCCGTTCTCCTGGTCCTCATCGGTAACTCCTCCGGGTTGTATCCGGACCGCGCCGGGGCGTACGGGCCGGGTGTGGTGGTGGGGGGAAAGGTGCTGGTGGGCGAGCGGGTCCGCGGCCGGGTCAGCCGGTCGCGGGGCGCTGGCCGTAGACGTTCTGGTACCGGTCGTGCAGCGAGTCGATGTCGGCCGGCGCGATCGGCAGCGGTTGGCCGAGCGCGCGTGCCAGGTGCGCGGTGCGGGCGACGTCCTCGCACATCACCGCCGCCTTGACCGCCGCGCGGGCGTCCCGGCCGATCGTGAAGACCCCGTGGTTGCGCATGAGCACCGCGGCCGAGCGGTGTCCGGACAGGGTGCTGACGATCCCCTTGCCGATGTCGTCGCCGCCGATCAGGGCGAACGGCCCGACGGGGATCTCGCCGCCGAACTCGTCGGCCTGTGCGGTGAGCCAGCACGGGATCGCCTCGCCCCGGGCGGCCCAGGCGGTGGCGTAGCCGCTGTGCGTGTGGACGACCCCGCCGACCTCGGGCATCGCCCGGTAGACGTACGCGTGGGCGGCGGTGTCGCTCGACGGCGAGCCGGCCCCGTCGACGACGTTCCCGTCGAGGTCGCAGACCACCATGGCCTCCGCCGTGAGGTCGTCGTAGTCCACCCCGCTGGGCTTGATGACCAACAGGTCCCCGCCGGGCACCCGGGCCGAGACGTTGCCGGCGGTCCACGCCACCAGGCCGTAGCGGGTCAACTCGCCGTGCAGGCGCGCGACGGTCTCCCGCAGCGCGGCGACCTGCCGGGCCACCTCGCTGTTCACGGGACCACCTCCAGGATCGGATCGGACTGCGTGGCGGACGCGTCGAGGGCCGCGTTCCGGATCGCCCGCAGGCGGAGCATGATGTCCTCGCCGCCGCGACCGAAGTGGTCGTGCAGCGCGCGGTACTCGGCGTAGAGGGCGTCGTAGGCCCGAACGGCGTCCGGATCCGGCCGGTAGACCGCCTCGTGCACCCGCCCCATCGCCGCCGACGCCTCGTGGACCGACGGGTACGCCCCGGCGGCGACCGCCGCGTGGATCGCCGACCCGAGCGCGGGTCCCTGCGCGGAGCCGATGATGCTCAACGGACGGTTGGTGACGTCAGCGTAGATCTGCATCAGCAGCCGGTTGGAGGTGAGACCGCCGGCCGCGACCAGGTCGGTGACCGGCACTCCGGCCCCGACGAACGCTTCGATGATCATCCGGGTGCCGTACGCCGTGGCCTCCAGCAGCGCCCGGTAGACGTCCTGGGGCCGGGTGGCCAGCGTCAGCCCGACGATCAGGCCGCTCAGGTCGTGGTTGACCAGCAGGGACCGGTTGCCGTTCCACCAGTCCAGCGCCACCAGGCCGTGTGCGCCGACCGGCTGGGCGGCGGCCAGTTCGGTCAGCCGTTCGTGACTGTCCACCCCGGCCGGGGCGGCGTGCCTGACGAACCAGCCGAAGATGTCACCGACTCCGCTCTGGCCCGCCTCGAAGCCCCAGGCGCCGGGGCTGATGCCGCCGTCGACGACACCGCACATGCCGGGCACCTCGGCCGGGGCCGTGCCGTTGACCACGTGGCAGGTGGAGGTGCCCATGATGGCCACCAACCGGCCGGGCCGCAGGGCCTGCGCGGAAGCGGCCGTGACGTGCGCGTCGACGTTGCCGGCCGCCACGGCGATGCCCTCCGGCAGGCCGGTCCAGGCGGCGGCCCGGGCGCTCAGGCCGCCGGCCCGTCCGCCCAGGGGCAGCAGCGGCCCGTCCAGTTTCGTCACGAAGTCGGCGAAGCCCGGGTCGAGTGCGCTCAGGTATTCGCGGGACGGGTACCGGCCGTCCTGGCGGATGCCCTTGTAGCCGGCGGTGCAGACGTTGCGGGTCTCGGTGCCGCACAACTGCCACACGATCCAGTCGGCCGCCTCGATGAAACGCTCGGCGCGCCGGTAGATCTCCGGGTCCTCCGCCAGGATCTGGAGCCCTTTGGCGAACTGCCACTCGGCGGAGACCTTCCCGCCGTAGCGGCCGATCCAGGGCTCGCGCCGCTCGTGCGCGAGTGCGTTGACCCGGTCGGCGTGCGGCTGCGCGGCGTGGTGCTTCCACAGCTTCACCCAGGCGTGCGGGCGGGTGCGCAGTTCCGGGATCTCGCACAGCGGGGTGCCGTCGGCGAGGGTGGGCAGCACGGTGCAGGCGGTGAAGTCGATGCCGACGCCGACGACCCGGGACGGGTCGACGCCGCTGGCCGCCAGCGCGGCGGGCACGGCGTGGCGCAGTACGTCCCGGTAGTCCTCCGGGTCCTGGAGCGCCCAGTCCGGGGGCAGCGCCGGCCCTCCGCCGGGTAGCACGGACTCGATCACCCCGTGGCGGTACTCGTGCACCGCGGTCCCGACCTCCGCGCCGTCGCGGACCCGGACCACCAGGGCGCGTCCGGAGAGGGTGCCGAAGTCCACGCCGACCACGTACCGCTCGGCGCCACCGTCCACTGCGCTCACGACCACCTCCGACCAGTCACGCGCACAGTGTTAACGCTCACATCCAGACGCGTCAAGATGCTCGCCGGCAACAGCTCCGTAACACCGCCGCCCGCTCCGGTGCGCCATCGACACGTCGTGACGCACCATTCAGTTGCCGATCTTGATGTGATGGCTCACATCGACGTCCCCGACGATTCGTCCCGGCCGGACGGCGGTTCTCGACGCGTACCGCGGCACCACACCGGCCCTCGACGGCGCGCCCGGCCCGGTCGGCCGCGGGGGCCGCCCCCCCCCCCCCGGGCCCCCC
>JAEYGD010000267.1 GCA_023402505.1 Actinomycetes bacterium | reverse complement strand
GCATTTGGACGCTCTGGGGGCGAAGTTGAGCACGCTGACCAAGGAGCAGGCCGCCTATCTGGGCGTGCCCCAGGACGGCCCGTTCAAGCCCGACCACTACCGCTACTGAGCGGAGGAGCCGCCATGGGCGCCATCGCGGTCACCGGGTCCATCGCCACCGACCACCTCATGCGGTTCCCGGGACGGTTCGCCGAGCAACTGCTCGCCGACCAGCTGCACCGGGTGTCGCTGTCCTTCCTCGTCGACGATCTGGTCGTCCGCCGTGGCGGCGTCGCGGCGAACATCGCGTACGGTCTCGGCCGGCTCGGCCTGCGACCGGTCCTCCTGGGCGCCGCGGGCGCCGACTTCGACGACTACCGCTCCTGGCTGGAGCGGCACGGCGTCGACTGCGATTCCGTCCACATCAGCGTCGCGGCGCACACCGCGCGGTTCGTCTGCACCACCGACTCCGACGAGTGCCAGATCGCGTCGTTCTATCCCGGGGCGATGGCCGAGGGGCACCGCGTCGAGATCGGCGCCGCCGCGGCCCGGCGCGGTGGGCTGGACCTCGTCCTGGTCGCCGCCGACGACCCGGCGGCGATGCTCCGGCACACCGGCCGGTGCCGGGAACTGGGCCTGCCGTTCGCCGCCGACCCCTCCCAGCAACTCGCCCTGCTGTCCGGCGAACAGATCCGGCAGTTCATCGACGGGGCGGAGTTCCTGCTCACCAACGCGTACGAGAAGGACCTGCTGGAGTCGAAGACCGGCCTGACCGCCGCCGAGGTCCGCGCGCGCGTCCAGGTCCAGGTCACCACGCTCGGTGCCCGAGGGGTACGCATCACCGGCCGTGCCACGCCCACCGTCGAGGTGCCCGCCGTGCCGGTGGCGTCGGTGGCCGACCCGACCGGTGGTGGGGACGCGTTCCGGTCCGGCTTTTTCGCCGCGCTGTCCTGGGGGCTCGGGTTGGAACGCGCCGGGCAGGTCGGCAACGCGGTCGCCGCCTTCGCCGTCGAGGCGGTCGGCCCGCAGGAGTACCACCTCGACCGCGACCGCCTAGCCGAGCGGCTCGCCGGGGCGTACGGCGACCGCTGCGCCGAGGACGTCACCACCGCCTGGCCCGCCCCATCCATGGCCGCCAGCTAGCCCTGTCGATCATGGAGTTGTGGTGGTGGACAGAAGCCGTGAAGGAGTGTGAAACGCCCACCACGACTCCATGATCGACGTGGGGAGAGACGATGTCGACATCACGGGGTGCTGTTCCGACGTTCCGACGACGGCGGGAGAGGCCCGGCCGCGGAGCGAAAGCAGGACAACCTTGAAGTACGTCATCCTGATCCATTCCAACCCGCAGCCCTGGGGGCACCCCACGGGCGAGTACGTGGCCGAGTACCAGGCGCTGCCGGCCGAGGAGCGGGCCCGCTTCGACGAGGCGTTCGAGCGGGAACTCGCCCGCATGCAGGAGAACGGCGAGCTGGTCGGCGGCGAGGCGCTGGCCGACGCCGCTGCCGCGCGGCTCTACCGTTGGGAGGCCGGCCGGCAACAGGTGACCGACGGCCCGTACTCGGAGGCCAAGGAACATCTGGCCGGCTTCTTCCTCATCGACGTGGAGAGCCAGCAGCGCGCCGAGGAGGTGGCCGCGGCCTTCTCCGGCCCGGGCGAGACCGTGGAGCTGCGCCCGGTGATGTGGCCGGGCGGTCAGGAGGGTTGAGCACGGTGAGCCCCGTCGAGGAGGTGTGGCGTCGCGAGGCCTCCGTCGTGCTCGCCGCACTCCTTCGGCGGCACGGTGACCTCGGTGACTGCGAGGACGCGGTCGCCGAGGCCACCGAGGCCGCCCTCGTGCAGTGGCCCGTGACGGGCACTCCCCGCGACCCGCGTGCCTGGCTGGTCCGGGTGGCGTCCCGGCGGCTGGTCGACCGGGTACGCGCCGAAGCGGCGCGATCGAACCGGGAGCACCGGGTGGCCCACGACCGGACCGGCGGCGGCGACCACGCCGACCACGTGACCGGTGACCGGGACGCCGACGACGTCCTGCAGATGCTCTTCCTCTGCTGTCATCCCAGCCTGACCCGACGGTCCCAGGTCGCGCTGACCCTGCGGTCGGTGGCCGGACTGAGCGTGGAGCAGATCGCCGCCGCCCACCTCGTACCCGCCCGCACGATGACCCAGCGCCTGACCCGGGCCCGGGTGACCCTGCGCCACGCCGGGGCCCGTTTCTCGCTGCCCGCCGCGCGGGAGCTGCCCGAGCGGGTGGCCGCGGTGTTGGACACCTGCTACCTGATGTTCAACGAGGGCTATGCGTGCACGTCCGGGGACGCGCTCCTCGACGACGAGTTGTCGGGGGAGGCGGTGCGGCTGACGCGCCTCATCGTGCGCGCGCTTCCGGACCATGCCGAGGCCGCCGGGCTGCTGGCCCTCATGCTCCTCACCCGGGCCCGATCGGCGGCCCGGGTCGACGCATACGGTGACCTGATCCCGCTGGCGGAGCAGGACCGCCGCCAGTGGGATCCCCGCCTGGTAGCGGAGGGCACCGCACTGGTCGAGGCGACGCTGCGCCGCGGCCATCTCGGCCCCTACCAGGTGCAGGCCGCCATCGCCGCGCTGCACGCGGAGGCGACGTCGTACGCCCGGACCGACTGGCTCCAGATCAGCCTGCTCTACGCCGTCCTGCACGACGTGGCGCCGAGCCCGATGGTGACCCTCAACCGGTCCGTCGCCGTCGGCATGGCGTACGGGCCGGAGAAGGGCCTCGCGCTCCTCGATCCGCTCGGTGCCGACCCGGCCATGGCGCGGCACCACCGCTGGCACGCGGTGCGTGCCCACCTGTTGGAGATGGCCCAGGATCCCGGGGCCGCCGATGCCTACCGCAGGGCGGCGGCCCTGACGAGGAGCAGACCTGAGCAGCGGTACCTCAACGCCCGCCTCCGCGGACTCGTTGCCGAGGGCTGATCGGCGACACCGAGAGGGGGACGGGAAGGCCCTAGGCTGGCACCATGTCGGCGGAGCGTGAAGTGATCGACCTGGATCAGCACGACCACCGGTCGACACCGGCCGGCAGCGTGGTTCCCGACCGCCTCCCGGCTGGACGCAAAGGCGCGTGTCCAGCTCGTCGCCGCGTTTGTTGCCGGCGGGCTGGTTGGTGGCCTTGGTGTCAACGAGCTGCTGGACTCGCGGCAGGAGCGGGAGCGAAACGCGTCGGTGGCCCTCGTGGCGTTCCCCGTATCCGTCGCTGGACCACTGCGGGCCACGGTTGCTGGCCCGTGGATGGCTCGGCCTAGGGGCGCTCGTAGCCACAGATGTCGTGGAGCCAGCGATCGAAATATCTCTGGATCGCGCCGCTGTCCATCTGGTCAAGGGCAAGCCACTCCCGGGCGGCTCGCCTCATCGCGGCTTCAGCCTGGTCCGCCTCGTCGGGCTTCAGCTCTGTCCAGTCGGTCAGTGCACCCCACAAAGCGCAGAGGTTGCCCGCAAGCTCCCCCGCGTCGACCGCGAGTCCGGACACCTCCCACAACCGCAGGCCTGCCGCGTAGACGTCGCCCGCCTCGTCCACCTCGGCTGCGAGCTGGTTCACACGGGCGAGAAACGCCGCCTGCTCGGCGTCAGTAGGAACATGCGTCATGCGGGAACCGTACGGCTTCCTGGCGGATCTCCTCGTCGGGCAGCTAGTGGCCCACGGATGGCCCACAAGATCGGAGCGGGGAGTGGCCGGCCGGCCCAGGATCAGGGGATGCAGCATCTGACCTGGGCCGGAGGCTGTTGGAGCGGGCGACGGGAATCGAACCCGCACCGTCAGTTTGGAAGACTGAAGCTCTGCCATTGAGCTACGCCCGCATTCGCCCCCTGCCAGGGGACGCGCCGACAGCGTACCCAATGCGGCCGGCGCCCGCGCAGTCGCGCCGGCGCGCCGCGCCCCGAGATTCCGCGCAACTTCCCCGAAGTTGCAGCGGGCTGGGGGCTGCCAGGCGGGGGAACACGCGGGCGGGGACGCCCCGGGAGACTCGGGGCGGGCGCCGACGGCATAGACTGCTTCCCGCCACGGGGTGTGGCGCAGCTTGGTAGCGCACTCGCTTTGGGAGCGAGGGGCCGTGGGTTCAAATCCCGCCACCCCGACTGTCGTCCGCGGCCGCGGCCCCGGTTGCCTCCGGGCGCCGGGCGCTGCGGGCCGGTCGTGCCGGCTCGCCTACACTCGATGGGCTGTGAGAGCGCCCAGACCAACCGAGATCCGTCAAGGAGTACGCCTGTGAAGAGCACCGTCGAGACTCTGAGCCCGACGCGCGTGCGGCTCGCCATCGAGGTGCCGTTCGTCGAGCTCGAGCCGAGCCTCAAGAAGGCGTACCGGGAGAT
>JAEYGD010000318.1 GCA_023402505.1 Actinomycetes bacterium | reverse complement strand
CGTCGAGCGGGTGCCCGCCCGCGCCGGTGAACCCGTCCCGTGGCCCGACTGGGCACCGCACGAGCTGACCGCCGCGTTCGCCCGCCGGGGCGTGACCGCGCCGTGGCGCCACCAGGCCGAGGCGGCTCGCCTCGCGCACGCCGGCAGCCACGTCGTCGTCGCCACCGGCACGGCCTCCGGCAAGTCCCTGGCCTACCAGCTTCCCGCGCTGGCCACGCTGCTCGCCGACCCACGCGCCACCGTGCTCTACCTGGCGCCGACCAAGGCGCTCGCCGCCGACCAGCTGCGGTCCGTCGCCGCCCTGGAACTGGAGGGGGTACGCCCCGCCTGCTACGACGGGGACACCCCGCGCGCCGAGCGGGAGTGGATCCGGCGGCACTCGCGGTTCGTGCTGACCAACCCCGACATGCTCCACCACGGCATCCTGCCCGGCCACGCCCAGTGGTCGGGGTTCCTGCGCCGGCTCGCGTACGTGGTCGTCGACGAGTGCCACACCTACCGGGGCGTGTTCGGCTCGCACGTCGCGCACGTGCTGCGCCGGCTGCGGCGGCAGTGCGCCCGCCTCGGGCGTACCCCGGTCTTCGTGCTGGCCTCCGCCACGTCGGGTGACCCGGCCGCGGCGGCCGGCCGGCTCACCGGCCTGCCGGTCACGGCCGTCACCGAGGACGCCTCGCCCCGGGGCGGGGTGACCTTCGCGCTGTGGGAACCGCCGCTGCTGCCCGCCTCCGTCACCTCCCCCGACGACGCCGACCTCGCGCCGGTCCGGCGGTCGGCGCTGCGGGAGACCGCGGACCTGCTCGCCGACACCGTGGCGTCCGGGGTCCGCACGCTCGCGTTCGTCCGGTCACGGCGCGGAGCCGAGGTGGTGGCGGCCAGCGCCCGGCGGGCACTCGACGACGCGGTGCCGGGCCTCGGTGACCGGGTGGCCGCCTACCGCGCCGGCTACCTGCGCGAGGAGCGGCGCGAGTTGGAGCGCGCGCTGCTACGCGGCGACCTGCTCGGGCTCGCCTCGACCAACGCGCTGGAGCTGGGCGTCGACCTGGTCGGCCTGGACGCCGTGCTGATCTGCGGCTACCCGGGCACCCGTGCGTCGCTGTGGCAGCAGGCCGGGCGCGCGGGACGCTCCGGGCAGGAGGCGCTCGCCGTGCTGGTGGCCCGGGACGACCCGCTCGACACCTATCTCGTCCACCATCCCGAGGCGGTCTTCGGCGCCCCGGTCGAGGCGACCGTGCTCGACCCCGCCAACCCGTACGTGCTCGGGCCGCAGCTCGCCTGCGCCGCGGTCGAGGCGCCGCTTACCCCGGCCGACCTGGAGCTGTTCGGTGACGGCGCCAAGGAGGCGGTCGACGCGCTGGTCGAGGCGGGCGCGCTGCGGCAGCGGCCGACCGGCTGGTACTGGCGGCACCGGGAGCGCCCCGAGGTGGACCTGCGCGGCGAGGGCGGCGCCCCGGTCTGCGTGGTCGAGGCCGCGACCGGGCGGCTGCTCGGCACCGTCGACGGCGGGTCGTCGCACTTCCTGCTCCACCCCGGCGCGGTCTACCTGCACCAGGGCGTCTCGTACGTGGTGGACACCCTCGACCTCGCCGACGGGTGCGCGCTCGTGCATCCCGAGGAGCCGGACTGGTCCACCCACGCCCGGGACGTCACGTCGCTGTCCGTGGTGTCGGTCCGGTCGTACGTGGACGCCGGACCGGTGGGGCTCTTCCTCGGCGAGGTCGACGTGACCAGCCAGGTGGTGTCGTACCAGCGGCGACGGATCGCCACCGGCGAGGTCATCGACACCCGCCCGCTGGACCTGCCGGCCCGGGAGCTGCGGACCGTCGCGGTGTGGTTCACCCTCTCGCCGGAGTCCCTGGCGGCGGCCGGAATCGACCCGGCCGACGTGCCGGGCGCGCTGCACGCCGCCGAACACGCCGCGATCGGGCTGCTGCCGCTGATGGCCACCTGCGACCGGTGGGACATCGGCGGGCTGTCGACCGCGGCCCACCCGGACACCGAGGCACCGACGGTCTTCGTCTACGACGGTCACCCGGGCGGGGCCGGCTTCGCCGAGCGCGCGTACGGCACGGCGGCGGCCTGGCTGCGCGCGACCCGGGATGCGATCGCCGAGTGCGGCTGCGAGACCGGCTGCCCGTCCTGCGTCCAGTCCCCGAAGTGCGGCAACGGCAACAACCCGCTGTCCAAGCCGGACGCGGTCCGCGTCCTCGACGTGGTGCTGGCCAACCTGCCCGACTGACGACACGACCGGTCTGGGACGGTGTCCTCGTTTCGAGGCGGCGCTCGACGGCGTTCCTCGGCCGGCGGCCGGCGCGGCGCTCGACGGTGTGATCCCGGCGTCGGCGGCGGTGTTGGTGGGTGACGACGCCGCGAGCGTCGGTCGTGTTCCGCGCCGGTGGGCGGACCTGGGGTACTTCGGCCCGCATGGATCGGCCGTCGGCCGGGCAATAATGGGAGCGCTTCCATAGACCTGTTTCTTCCCGTCTCACGTCTCGTCGCAGGAGGGACCGTGGCCGACACCATCGCCGAGGCCGTCGACCTGCTCTACATGGTCGACCAGGACAAACTCACCGTGGACCAGCAGATCGCGTTCGGGGCGGCGCTCGCCGCGCTCGCCCAGGCCGAGCGGCTGGACCAGATCAACGAGCGGCTCCACGGCATCCACCAGATCCTCCAGAGTTGGGCCCTGCGGACCACCGTCGACGGGGGACGCTGACCTCCCGTGCGCGGCGGCGGGCAGGCGAGGAGTCGCGGCCTGTGCGAGACTCCCGCCCATCTTCCGAAGGAGACCTGATGCAACCCGACATCTTGCAGTCCCAGCAGCAGTTCCACATCCGCCAGCGCATCCGGATGATGGTCAACCAGTACGAGGTCCACTCCGTCGCCCCGGACGGCTCCGAGGGCGGCCTGCTGGCGTTCGCGCAGCAGAAGCGGCTCGCCTTCAAGGAGCAGGTGACCATCTACACCGACGACTCGAAGCAGCAGCCGCTGCTCGGGTTCAAGGCCCGGCAGCGCCTCGACCTGGGCGCCACGTACGACGTCACGGACCATGCCGGTAACCCGATCGGCCAGTTCCGCAAGGACTTCGCCCAGTCCCTGCTCCGCTCCACCTGGCACGTCGAGCAGGCCGGGCTGCCGCAGGTGACCGGGCAGGAGCGGTCCCTGCCAGTCGCCCTGCTGCGCCGCTTCGTCGACTCGCTGTCCTGGCTGCCGTACCACTTCGATTTCGTGG
The DNA here is from genome assembly GCA_023402505.1 of Actinomycetes bacterium. Classification (GTDB taxonomy): domain Bacteria; phylum Actinomycetota; class Actinomycetes; order Mycobacteriales; family Micromonosporaceae; genus Micromonospora. The sequence continues at coordinate 351 of JAEYGD010000318.1, read as the reverse complement.
CGAACGGGCAGTCGGTCTTCACCGTCGTGAAGAAGTGGGGCCTCCGCGACCGGTACGTCGTGCAGATCCAGCACCCGCAGATCGACCGCCGGCTGGTCATCGCGATGGCCATCGCCCTGGACGCGCTGCAGTCCCGCTGACCTGATGTGCCGGTGCTGGCCGCTGGGCCGGCCGTCCGGGCCGGCCCGGACGGCGCCGCAGTTCCGCTGACCCGGTGTGCCGGTGCTGGCCGCTCACCCACGGATCGGGCCGGCTCGGGCGCGGGCGACCGCGACGCGGGTCAGCCCGGGCAGCGGCGTGGCGGCCACCTCGGCGGTGACCAGGATGTCCAGCCCGTCGAGGCGGCAGTCG
>JAEYGD010000247.1 GCA_023402505.1 Actinomycetes bacterium | reverse complement strand
GCCGCAGCACGCCGGCCGCGAAGGCCAGCCCGCTGGCCGCGGTGACCAGCGACACCACTTCGGCCCAGCCGGTGCGCCGCGCCTGCCCGTGGTGCACGTGCCCGGCCGCCTCCACCGCCACGGCGACCCCGACCAGCACCGCCACCAGCCCGACGCCGGCGGCGGCGGCGAACAGCACGTACGCCGGCCGGAGCCGGCCGGGCCGGCGGTGCGCTCCCACGGCCAGCAGTGCCACGGCCGACGCGGCGACGAGCGCGCTCAGCACCGCGACGGTGAGCATGCCCGGGGGTGACAGCACGCCCTCAACTGTGCCGGATCGCCGCCCTCCGTGGGATACCGGGTGTGCATCTGTTGGGACACGTCGTGCGCGGCGGGCCGCCGCGCGGCCGGCGGTGCCAGACTGGTACGCATGCCTGAGCTGCGGTCGAGGACCTCCACCCACGGTCGGACGATGGCCGGTGCCCGGGCCCTGTGGCGGGCCACCGGGATGACCGACGACGACTTCGGCAAGCCGATCGTCGCCATCGCCAACAGCTTCACCCAGTTCGTTCCGGGCCACGTCCACCTCAAGGACCTCGGGGGCCTGGTCGCCGACGCGGTGGCCGAGGCCGGCGGCGTCGGCCGGGAGTTCAACACGATCGCGGTGGACGACGGCATCGCGATGGGCCACGGCGGCATGCTCTACTCGTTGCCCAGCCGGGAGCTGATCGCCGACGCGGTGGAGTACATGGTCAACGCGCACTGCGCCGACGCCCTGGTCTGCATCTCCAACTGCGACAAGATCACCCCGGGCATGCTGCTGGCCGCGCTCCGGCTCAACATCCCGACCGTCTTCGTCTCCGGCGGCCCGATGGAGGCCGGCAAGACGGTGGCGATCGAGGGCGTGGTGCACTCCAAGATCGACCTGATCGACGCCATGATCGCCTCCTCGAACGAGGCGGTCACCGACGACCAGCTCGGCGAGATCGAGCGCTCCGCGTGCCCGACCTGCGGCTCCTGCTCCGGCATGTTCACCGCCAACTCGATGAACTGCCTGACCGAGGCCATCGGCCTGGCCCTGCCCGGCAACGGGTCGACGCTCGCCACCCACGCCGCGCGGCGGTCGCTCTTCGTCGAGGCCGGCCGCACCGTCGTCGAGATCGCCAAGCAGTGGTACGAGAAGGACGACGCCTCGGTGCTGCCGCGCTCGATCGCCGGCCGGGCGGCGTTCGAGAACGCGGTCGCCCTGGACGTGGCGATGGGCGGGTCGACCAACACGATCCTGCACCTGCTCGCCGCCGCCCGGGAGGCCGAGCTGGACTTCGGCGTCGCGGACATCGACGCCATCTCCCGGCGGGTGCCCTGCCTGGCCAAGGTCGCGCCGAACTCGCCCCAGTACCACATGGAGGACGTGCACCGCGCCGGCGGCATCCCGGCCATCCTCGGCGAGCTGGACCGCGCCGGGCTGCTGCACCGCGACGTGCGCGCGGTGCACTCCCCCAGCCTCGACGAGTGGCTCGCCGACTGGGACGTCCGGGGCGGCTCGGCCACGCCGGAAGCGGTCGAACTGTTCCACGCCGCCCCGGGCGGGGTCCGCACCACCGAGCCGTTCTCGACCACCAACCGCTGGTCGTCGCTGGACACGGACGCGGCCGGCGGCTGCATCCGGGACCGGGAGCACGCGTACACGGCCGACGGTGGGCTGGCCATCCTGCACGGCAACCTGGCGCCGGACGGCTGTGTCGTGAAGACCGCCGGCGTCCCCGAGGAGTGCCTGACGTTCCGCGGCCCGGCGAAGGTGTACGAGTCCCAGGACGACGCGGTCGCGGCGATCCTGGCGAAGGAGATCGTCGCCGGGGACGTCGTGGTCATCCGGTACGAGGGCCCCCGGGGCGGGCCGGGCATGCAGGAGATGCTCTACCCGACCTCGTTCCTGAAGGGGCGCGGCCTCGGTCGGGCCTGCGCGCTGCTCACCGACGGCCGGTTCTCCGGCGGCACCTCCGGCCTGTCCATCGGGCACGTCTCCCCCGAGGCGGCCTCGGGTGGCCTGATCGCGCTGGTCGAGGAGGGCGACGAGATCGTCATCGACATCCCGGCCCGCTCCATCGAGCTGAACGTGCCGCACGACGTGCTCCAGGCCCGCCGGATCGCCCAGGAGAAGCGCGAGCGGCCGTACACTCCGCTCGACCGGCAGCGCCCGGTCTCGGCGGCACTGCGCGCGTACGCCTCGATGGCCACCTCGGCCAGCGACGGCGCCTACCGGCGCGTCCCGGACTGAGCGGACAGGCCCCGGTTCAGCGCGCCGGGTCGGGTGCCGGCTCGTGGTCGAGCGCGACCGTTCGGGCGTACGCGATGGCGGCCGGCGTGTCCGGGAAGACCAGCCCCTCGCGACGCAGCTGCTCGGCGACCCCGAGCGTGCTGAGCACCTGGTCGTGCCCGGGCGTGATGCCCGAGATCAGGACCACGATGCCGCGGGCCCGCAGCCGGTCGACGGCGTCGCCGAGGACCTGCGCGCCGGTCGCGTCGATGGTCGACACCCGGGACATCCGCAGGATCACCACCCGAACGTCCGCCACCTCGGCCAGCTCCAGCAGGAAGGTGTGCGCGGCGGCGAAGAACAGCGGCCCGTCGAGCCGGTAGGCGACGATGTGTTCGGCGAGCAGGGCGTGCTCCTCGGCGCTGTGCTCGCCCGGGTCGAGCGGGACCTGTTCCAGCTTGGCGCTGCGGGCGACCGCCCGCAGCGCGAGGACGACGGCCACGGCCAGCCCGGCCACCACCGCCGTGACCAGGTCCCAGATGACGGTCACGGCGAAGGTCAGCACCAGCACGACGGCGTCGGCGCGGGTGGCGCGCAGCAGCGCCCGCAGGGAAGCGGCCTCGACCATCCGGACGGTGGTGGCGAGCAGTACGCCGGCCAGTGCGGCAAGCGGGATCCGGCCCACCAGCGGGGCCGCTGCGAGCACGATCACCGCCAGCGCGACGGCGTGGGTGAGCGCGGCGAGCTTGGAGGCGGCGCCGGCGCGTACGTTGACGGCGGTACGGGCGATGGCGGCGGTCGCGGGGATGCCGCCGAAGACCGGCGCGGCGAGGTTGGCCAGCCCCTGGCCGAAGAGTTCCCGGTCGGGGTCGTGCCGCTCGCCGACGGTCATCCCGTCGGCGACCGTGGCCGAGAGCAGGCTCTCCAGTGCGGCGAGCGCGGCCACCGCGAGGGCGCTGGGCAGCAGCACTCCGACCGCGTCGAGGTCGAGGAAGTCCAGCGAGGGCTCCGGCAGCGCCTGGGGCAGCGCGCCGATGCGGGCCAGGTCGACCGGCACGAGTTCGGCGAGGAGCGTCGCGGCGGCGACGCCGATCAGGGAGAACGGCAGGCCGGGCCGCCACCGGCCGCCGAGCAGCATGAGCGCCGCCACCCCGAGTGCGACGGCGAGGGCCGCCGGCCGGGGTGCGGTGACGAACCGGCCGACCGCGTCGGCGGCCACCGCCCAGACCTTCTCGCCGTCCGCGTCGGTGACGCCGAGCGCCGCCGGAACCTGTTGGAGGGCGATGACGACGGCGATCCCGGCGGTGAAGCCCTCGATCACCGGGGTCGGCAGGTAGCGGACGTACCGGCCCAGGCGGGCGGAGGCGAGCGCGATCAGCAGCACCCCGGCCATCGCGCCCACCATCAGGACACCGGCGGCGCCGAACTGGTGCACCACCGGCACCAGGACGACGGTCATCGCGCCGGTCGGGCCGGAGACCTGGAGGTTGGAACCGCCGAAGACGGCCGCCACGGCACCCGCGACGACGGCGGTGACCAGCCCGGCCTCGGCCCCGAGACCGGAGGTGACGCCGAACGCGAGCGCCAGGGGCAGCGCGACCACCGCCACGGTCAGGCCGGCGAGCAGGTCGCGCTTCGGTGAGCGGCGGACCGCGTGCCAGTCCGCGCGGCCGGGCAGCAGGTCGAGCAGACGGCCCGCGATGATCGCGGCGGGTCGACGGTCGCGGGCGGGCCTGGTCCCGGTGGCGCTCACCGGTCCCGTCCGTCGGCGCGCAGCTCGTCGAGGAGGGCGTCCCGGTCGGTGAGCACCGCACCGAGGATGCGCCGCCCGGCGGCGAGCAGGTCGGCCTCGTCGGGGGTGCTGAGCGCGTACATGACCAGGGAGCCGTCCCGGTACGAGGTGACCATGCCGGCGCGCCGCAGCACGGCGAGCTGCTGGGAGAGGTTGGACGGCTCGACGTCGATAGCGGCGAGCAGGTCGCGGACGGGCCGTGGGCCGTCCTGGAGCAGTTCGAGCACCCGGATGCGGACCGGGTGGCCGAGGGTGCGGAACAGCTCCGCCTTGGCCTGGTACAGCGGCACCGACACGTGATCTCCTCTCCAGCGACCTGACAACTTTATCACTTGCAGAATTTTTCAAATCGACAGGTGCCGAGGACCCCGGAGCCGGCTCGTGGCCGACCGAGCGTCAGCTCACGGGATCGGCCGGATCTGGGTCGCTCCCCGCCAGCAGCCGGTACGGGCCAGCGGCGAGGCCCACCCCTGCCCGGACAGCCGCACCTGCGCCCAGACACAGGTCCGGGTGCTGTTCAGGAGGTTGCCGAAGGTGGAGATGCCGGCGTAGTCCATCACGAAGTCGGCGGACCGGGCCGGCGCGTCGCCGTCGACGACGGTGAGCTGGATCCGGGCCGGTCGGGGCACCTGCGCCGACCCGGACGGCACCGGCAGGAAACGCGGCCAGCTCGCGCCGCAGGCCGGCGAGTACCGCAGCTCGACCGTGCCGACCACCCGGTCGTCGAGCAGCACGGCGCTGCTGTCCACGGTGGTCACGGCGGGGTCGGCGGCGCAGCCGGTGTCCTTGGGATCGGCGCCGTCCCAGGCCTGCCGGAGATCCTGCGACGGCGGCGCCGACGCGGCCGGCCCCCCGGCGGCCTCCCGGAACCCTCCGGCCAACCACGGCACCGCGGCCAACCCGGCCAGCACGACCGCCGTCAGCGCCAGTGCCCCGCGCCGGCCCACCC
>JAEYGD010000210.1 GCA_023402505.1 Actinomycetes bacterium | reverse complement strand
GCCGCAGCCACCCCGACGCGTCGTACCCCGCCGCCGCCACCACCTCCGGACACGCCGCCAGCAACGTCCGCGACACCAACGCCGAATGGATCGACGCCTGCGACAGGTACACCCGCCGCCCACCGGCCGCCCGGTCCACCTCGTCCGCGTCCGGCGGCACCGGCTCCGCCCAGCCCGACTCGTCCCAACCGTGCCCCAGCACCACGGCGTCACCCGGCAACCCCGCCGCGAACGCCGCCACCGCGTCCAGCAACTCCCGCCCCGACCGCACCCCCGACACGTCCAGCCCGGACAACGCCAGACCCGTGTCCGTCGCGTGCACGTGCGCGTCCACGAACGCCGGCGTCACCAGCGCCCCACCAAGGTCCACCACCCGGTCGGCGGCCGGCGCGTCCGCCTCCGACCCCAGCCAGGCGATCCGGCCACCGGACACCAGCAGAGCGGTCGCGTTCGGGTCGGCGGGGCAGTGCAGCACACCACCGCGGTACAGAATCGAGGGGTTCGTCATGGCACTCAGTCTGCCGCCAACCGCGCCTCGAACAGGCGGCGCACCCCCGGCTCCCCACGCAGCAGACCCAGCGCGAACTCCGCGTGCCCCGGCACGAACCCGTTGCCCACCAGCATCGTCACGTCCGCCGCCAGACCCTCCGCGCCCAACGCCGCCGCCGCGAAACTCGTCGCCATCGAGAAGAACACCACCGTGCCGCCGTCCGCCGTGGCCAGCACCGCCCCGTGCTCACAACCCGGCACGTCCACGCACACCACCGTCACGTCCGCCGGAGCACCCAGCGCCGACGTGACCGCCGTCGACAACGCCACCGGATCCCGCGCGTCGGCCAGCGCCACCACATCCGCCAGGCCCGCCGCGCCGAGAGCGTCCCGCTCCCGCGCCACCGGAACAACCCCGACCGTACGCGCGGCACCCGCCCGCCGCGCCGCCGCCAGCGACAGCGACCCGCTCTTGCCCGCCCCACCGATCACCGCGACACGCACCGGCCGGGCGTCCCCCTCACGTGCCCGGTCGGCCACGTACCGCTGCACCACCCGCGCCGTCAACGCCGGCGCCCCGCACACGTCCAGCACCGCCAGCGACAACTCCGGATGCAGGTCCGGCGGCAGCACCGCCGCGATCGACCGCGCGAACAGGATCGCGTACCCGTCGCAGGGCACCTGCTCGCTGCGCCCGTCCCACCGGGCCAGCCCGTCGGTGATCGTCAGCGGCGTCAGGGTCAACGACACCAGCGTCGCCACCCGGTCACCCGCCCGCAGCCCCAGCGGCGAGCGCCGGCCCGCCTCCTCGACCGTGCCGATCAGCATCCCGCCGGACCCGGTCACCGGGTTCTGCATCTTGCCCCGCGCGGCGACGATCTCCAGCACCTCCGCGCGGACCTTCTCCCCGTCCCCGCCGTGCTTCTCCGCCAACTGCCGGAAACTCGCCGCGTCCAGGTTCAGCCGCTCCACCCGGATCCGCACCTCGTTCGGCGCGATCTCGGGGCTCGCGTCCAGCCGCCAGGCCGCCTGCGGCAGGACCCCCGCGGGCTCCACGACACGGTGCAGACCCACCGGTGACGTCACGCCGACCTCCCCTGTCCGACCGCTCGAAGCCCCGGCCAGGGCTCGCGTAGCGGGAAAACTTCCGGCAGACTAATTTCTTCACCGGATATTTTCCAGTAGCCTACGGGACCGTTGATCAGCCGCACCACACCCAGGAGGAGGGGGCCGTGACCCAGACCCACCCGGTGGAGACCATCCCCGCGCCCCAGCCCGCGCCGGCCCACGTCCCCACCGCCGGACAGCCCTACGAATACCGCCGGGCCCCCCTCGTCGAACCCGACTGGACCCGCTTCCCCGGCTGGCGCCACGTGACCCGCGACCAGTGGGAGAACGCCCAGTGGCAGCGCGTCAACTGCGTCAAGAACATCAAGCAGCTGCGCACCGTCCTCGGCGACCTCGTCGACGAGAGCTTCTACGCCGACCTGGAGGCCGACCAGAAGGCCCTGGCCACCATGTCGATGCTGGTGCCACCCCAAATGATCAACACGATGGTGCCGCACGAGCCGATGACCACCGAGGCCTTCCACGCCGACCCCATCCGGCGCTACATGATCCCGGTGGCCTCCGACCGGCGCACCGACTGGCCCTCGCACCCGTACGCCAGCCGCGACTCCCTGCACGAGCACGACATGTGGGTCGCCGAGGGCCTCACCCACCGCTACCCGACCAAGGTCCTCGCCGAACTGCTCTCCACCTGCCCGCAGTACTGCGGCCACTGCACCCGCATGGACCTCGTCGGCAACTCCACCCCCGCCGTCGACAAGCTCAAGCTCACCCTCAAGCCGGTCGACCGCTACGACGCCCACATCGCCTACCTCAAGGCGCACCCCGGCGTACGCGACGTCGTCGTCTCCGGCGGCGACGTGGCCAACGTGCCCTGGCGCAACCTCGAGTCGTACCTCATGCGGCTGCTCGACATCGAGACCGTCCGCGACATCCGGCTCGCCACCAAGGCCCTCATGGGCCTGCCCCAGCACTGGCTCCAGCCCGACGTCGTCGAGGGCCTGGAGCGGGTCGCCCGCACCGCCGCCCGCCGCGGCGTCAACCTCGCCATCCACACCCACGTCAACCACGCCCAGTCGCTCACCCCGCTGGTCGCGAAGGCCGCCCAGACCGCCCTCGACGTCGGCGTACGCGACGTCCGCAACCAGGGGGTGCTCATGCGTGGCGTCAACGCCACCGCCCCCGACCTGCTCGACCTCTGCTTCGCCCTGCAGGGCGAGGCGGGCATCCTGCCGTACTACTTCTACATGTGCGACATGATCCCCAACGCCGAGCACTGGCGGGTCCCGGTCTGGCACGCCCAGCAGCTCCAGCACGACATCATGGGCTACCTGCCCGGCTACGCCACCCCGCGGATCGTCTGCGACGTCCCGTTCGTCGGCAAGCGCTGGGTCCACATGCTCACCGAGTACGACCGCGACCGCGGCATCTCCTACTGGACCAAGAACTACCGCACCTCCATCGAGTCCGCCGACCTGGAGGTCCTGAACAAGCGCTACGCCTACTACGACCCGATCGACACCCTGCCCGAGACCGGCCAGGCCTGGTGGCGCACCCACCGCGACGACTGACCCCGCCGATCATGGACTTGTGGTGGTGTACAGAAGCCGCAAGTCACCACAGATCGGGCACCACCACTCCATGATCGACGGGAACGACGGGAACGACGGGAACGACGAGCGACGGGCCCCGGAGAAGAACTCCGGGGCCCGTCGTTTTGGGTTTGTCACCTTGTTACGGCGTCCTTCACGTCGCGGCCGGCCTGCTTGACGTGCTCGCCCGCCTGCCGGGCCCGGGCGTCGCCACGCTGGGTGGCGCCCTCCGCCCGCATCCGGTCGTCGCCGCTCGCGTTGCCGATGCGCTCCTTGGCGGCGCCGGTCAGCTCGTCGACCTTGTTCTTGGCCTTGTCGGCGAAGCTCATCTCCGCTCCCCTCGGTGGCTTCTTCGGCGTTCCCCAGCGGTTTCCCGGCTTGTCGGCGACCATGCGTCGCCGGGGTGGCGGGCCGCACCTCCCGTAAAGCATCCTAGGAAGATAGTCAGATGGCGTACGCGTGCGAAGCGGCACGACCGGTGGTTGACTGGGCGGGTGGGCGAGCTCCTCCTCATCCGGCACGGCGAGACCATCTGGAGCGCCAGCCACCGGCACACCTCGTACACCGATCTCCCGCTCACGCCCGACGGCGAGCGGCAGGCCCGCGCCCTCGGCGCGATGCTCGCCGACCGGCGCTTCGCCGCCGTCCTCACCAGCCCCCGCACCCGGGCCCGGCACACCGCCCAGCTCGCCGGCCTGCCCCCCACCGCCACCGACGACGACCTCGCCGAGTGGCAATACGGCGACTACGAGGGCCGCACCACCGCCGACATCCGCGAGGACCACCCCGGCTGGACCATCTGGACCGACGGCTGCCCCGGCGGCGAGTCCCCCGGCCAGGTCGGTGACCGCCTCGACCGGGTCCTCGACCGGGTGCGACCGCTACTGGACAACGGCACCGTCGCCCTGGTCGGCCACGGCCACAGCCTGCGCGTCCTCGGCGCCCGGTGGATCGGCCTGCCGCCGTCGGCCGGCGCGCTGTTTCGGCTGGACACCGCCACCGTCAGCGTGCTCGGCCACGAGCACGGCCGCCGCGTCATCCTGCGGTGGAACCAGCCGGCTCCCCCGACCCCCGCGACCGCGACCGACCGGGCTGCTCGGCACTGATCCTCGGCGGCCGGTTCTCGTACGGCGTGGACAGCACCACCGTCGTACGCGTCGTCACGTTCGCCGACGTCCGGATCTCCTGCAACACGCGCTCCAGGTCCGCCGGGCTGGCCACCCGCACCAGCAGCAGGTAGAAGTCCTCCCCCGCCACCGAGTAGCAGGAGTCGATCTCCGGCAGGTGGGCCAGCCGCTCCGGCGCGTCGTCCGGCTGCGACGGATCGAACGGCCGGATCGCCACGAACGCCGTCAACGGCAGGTCCAGCGCCTCGAAGGACACCCGCGCCGCGTACCCCTTGATGACGCCGCGCTGCTCCAGCCGGCGGACCCGCTGGTGCACGGCGGACACCGACAGACCCACCTTCTCCGCCAGGTCGGTGTACGACAGGCGGCCGTCGGCGGTCAGCGCGGTGACGATGGCCCGGTCGATCTCCTCCACGGCGAGCAACCTACCGGCAAACGGCCCGCGGTGCGACGACGGTCCCACCGGCCGTCACACCCGCGCCGTCAGCCCTTCGCGAGTGCACGGGAGATCACCAGACGCTGGATCTGGTTGGTGCCCTCGACGATCTGCAGCACCTTCGCCTCGCGCATGTACCGCTCGACCGGGTGGTCGCTGACGTAGCCCGCGCCACCGAGCACCTGCACCGCGTCGGTGGTCACCCGCATCGCCACGTCGGTCGCGAACAGCTTCGCCTTCGCCGCCTCGATCGAGTACGGCCGCCCGGCGTCGCGCAGCCGGGCCGCCGCCAGCAGCAGCGCCCGGGCCGCCGAGATCTGCGTCGCGTGGTCGGCGAGCATGAACCCCAGGCCCTGGAAGTCGATGATCGCCCTGCCGAACTGCTGCCGCTCCCGCGCGTACCCGACCGCGTAGTCCAGCGCCGCCTGGGCCAGGCCCACCGCGCAGGCCGCGATGCCCAGCCGGCCCGAGTCCAGCGCCGACATGGCGATGGTGAAGCCCATCCCTTCACCGCCGATCAACCGCTCGGCGGGCACCCGCGCGTCGTCGAAGGCGATCTGCGCCACCGGGGAGGCGTTCAGTCCCATCGTGCGCTCCGCCGCCTGCGGGTGGATGCCCGGCGTGCCCCGGTCGGCCAGCAGGCAGGAGATGCCCTTCGGGCCGGGCCCGCCGGTACGGCAGAAGATGTTGTAGAAGTCCGCCACGCGGGCGTGCGTGATCCACGCCTTGGTGCCGGTGACCACGTACGCGTCGCCGTCGCGCACCGCCTTCGTCGCCAGGGCCGCCGCGTCCGAACCACCCTGCGGCTCCGACAGGCAGTACGCGCCCAGCAGCTCCCCGCCGATCATGTCGGGCAGCAGCTTGCGCTGCTCGTCCGTGCCGTACTGGGCCAGCGGGTAGCAGGACAGCGTGTGGACGCTGACCGCCTCGGCGACCGCCAGCCACCGGCTGGCCAGGATCTCCAGCACCTGCACGTACACCTCGTACGGCTGGGCGGCGCCGCCGTACTCCTCCGGGTAGGGCAGGCCGAGCAGGCCGGCCCGGCCCAGGGTGCGCAGCACCTCCCGGGGGAACTCGGCGCGCTCCTCGAAGCCGGCGGCCTTCGGCGCGAGTTCCCGGTCGGCGAGTTCGGTGGCGAGGTCCAGCAGGTCGCGGGCCTCGTCGGTGGGGAGGATCCGGTCGACAGTCATAGCGCGATGAGCTCCGTGGGGGTGGTGTTGAGCCGTCGTACGCCGTCCGTCGTGCAGACGACGATGTCCTCGATGCGGGCGCCGTGCCGCCCGGCGAGGTAGATCCCGGGTTCGACCGAGAAGGCCATGCCCGGCTCCAGGGCGCGGGCGTTGCCGGCCACCACGTACGGCTCCTCGTGGCCGTCCAGGCCGATGCCGTGACCGGTGCGGTGCAGGAAAGCGGCGCCGAGGCCGGCGCCGGCGATCACGTCGCGGGCGGCGGCGTCGACCGCCTCGGCGCTGACGCCGGGGCGGACCGCCTCGACGGCGGCGCGCTGCGCGGCGTGCAGTACCGCGTAGTAGTCGGTGAACTCCGCCGGCGCGGGGCCCCCGGCGACGTAGGTGCGGGTGCAGTCGGAGCGGTAGCCCGACGGCATGGTGCCACCGATGTCGACCACCACCGGTTCGCCGGCGCCGATCGGGCGGTCGGAGGTGCCGTGGTGCGGGCTCGCGCCGTTCGGGCCGGCGGCGACGATGACGAAGTCGACGGTGGCGTGCCCGGCGGCCCGGATCGCCGCCGCGATGTCGGCCGCCGCCTCGTTCTCGGTGCGGCCCGGTCGCAGCCACTCCCCCATGCGCGCGTGCACCGCGTCGATCGCCGCGCCGGCCTCGGCGAGCGCCGCCACCTCGGCCGGGGACTTGCGGATGCGCAGCTCCCGCAGCACGTCCGAGGCGAGCCGCTGGGTCGCGCCCGGCAACGTGGCGCGCAGCGCGAGGACCTGCTCGGCCCACATTCGGTCGGCCAGGCCGACCGCGCCGACCGGCCCGCCGAGGGCGGCGGTGACCAAGGGGTACGGGTCGGTGCCGTCGCCGTGGTCGACGATCCGCACGCCGGTGGCCGGCGCCGGGGACGCCTCGGCAGCCGGGCGTTCCAGGGTGGGCACGATCAGCGTCGGCTCGCCCCGGGCGGGCAGCACGAGCAGGGTGAGCCGTTCACCGGCGTGCGCGTCGTAGCCGGTCAGGTAGCGCAGGTCCGACCCGGGGCTGAGCAGCAGCGCGTCCAGGTCGGCGGCGGCGGTGGCGTGCTGCGCGGCGGCCAGCCGCCGCGGCGGGTACAGCTCCTCGGTTCCCACCCGCTCAGCTTAACGCTCGTTCGGCTCGCCTCCGGTCCCACCGTCCGGGACGCGGCACCGGGGCCGGGGCGTCACGACATGAGCCACAGGCAGAACGGGTGGCCGTCCGGGTCCAGGCAGACCCGGACGTCGTCCTGCGGCTGGTGGGGCGCGACGGTGGCGCCGCAGGCGACGGCGTGGGCCACCGCGGCGGGCAGGTCCTCCACGCCGACCTCCAGGTGGGCCATCATCTGCTGCCGGTCCGCCTCGGCCGGCCAGGTCGGCCGCACGTACCGGCGTTCCCGCTGGAAGGAGAGGCCGACCCCGCCCTCGGGGTTCCGCAGGATCACGTCGTCGGCCTCCTCCACCCCGATCTCCCAGCCGAGCAGCCGTGCGTAGAAGCGCGCCAGCGCCGCCGGGTCGGGGGTGTCCAGGTTGACCGTCGTCAGTCGCAGCCGGGGGGTGTCCATCGTCCGATTCTGCCCGGCCGGAACCACCGGCACCCGGTCGCCGTTGGCCGCGTTCCGGCCCACCGGGCGCGGGGCGCCGCTAGCCTGGGGCAGACCCGAGGAAGGGATGGCCACCGTGGCAGCGAGCGACCCGGAGCGCAGGTCGACCCGGGACCGCCGGCTGCTGGTGGCCGGGATCCTCGCCGTGGTCGGCCTGGTCCTGCTCTTCCTCGGCCTCACCGTCGCCGACGGCGCCACCGCGTGGATCGAGGTGGTGGTGGCCGTCGCCCTGCTGCTGACCAGTTACGGCCTCCAGCGGCTGGCCCGCCGGGAGACCATCTACCGCGACCGGGGCTGACCGACACCGGCACCGGCGTCCACCCGGACGTCGGTGCGGTGTGCCACGCTGTCGGACGTGACAGCCCCGATCATGCTCGTCGACGCGCCCAGCCTCTACTTCCGGGCCTACTTCGGCATCCCCGAGTCCGCCGCCACCACTCCCGACGGCCAGCCGGTCAACGCCGTCCGCGGCTTCCTCGACATGCTGGCGACCCTGATCCGCACCCGCCGGCCGGACCGGATGGCCTGCGCGATGGACCACGACTGGCGGCCCGACTGGCGGGTGGCGCTGCTGCCGTCGTACAAGGCGCACCGGGTGGCGCCGGAGGGTGGCGAGGTGGTGCCGGACACGCTCACCCCGCAGGTGCCGGTCATCCTCGACGTGCTCGACGCGGTCGGCATCACCACCGTCGGCGCGGCCGGGTACGAGGCCGACGACGTGCTGGGCACCCTGTCGGTCACCCAGCCCGGGCCGGTCGAGGTGGTCTCCGGTGACCGGGACCTGTTCCAGCTGGTCGACGACGACCGGGGCGTGCGGCTGCTCTACATCGGGCGCGGCGTGGCCAAGCTGGAGGACTGCGACGACGCCGCGGTCCGCTCCCGGTACGGCGTGCCGGCCGCCCGGTACGCCGACTTCGCCGCCCTGCGCGGCGACCCGAGCGACGGCCTGCCCGGCGTGGCCGGCGTGGGCGAGAAGACCGCCGCCCGCCTCGTCGACCGCTACGGCGACATCGCCGGCATTCTCGCCGCCCTGGACGACCCCGGGTCGGGCTTCGCGCCGGGCCTGCGGACGAAGCTCGTCGCGGCGCGGGACTACCTGGCGGTCGCGCCGAAGGTGGTCCGGGTCGCCCTGGACGTGCCGCTGCCGGCGCTGCCCACCGAGCTGCCGACCGCCCCGGCGGACCCGGAGCGGCTGCTCGACCTGGCGCAGCGGTGGAACCTCGCCGGGTCCGCCCGCCGTCTGGTCGACGCCCTGGCCGGCCGGTCCGGCTGAACGGACCCCTTCCCTGGCGCTCCATCGATGTGCTTTTATGTTACCGACAGGTAACTGGACGTGCTTCGCGTTATGGAGGCCGCCGTGCACCCGCTCGGACACCGCGCCCACCGTCCCTCGCTGCGCCGCCACCCACGCCGCCCGGCCGCGGTCGCCCTGGCGGCGGCGGTGACCGTCTCCCTCGCCGGTGCCGTACCGGCCCCGGCGACCGCCACGACCGCCCTGCGGCAGGTCATGTTCGTCGGCAACAACTGGGACGGCACCGTCGACGTCATCGAGGCCAGCGGCGACTACGCCCGCATCGGTCGCCTCGACGCCGTCCCGGACCGGGCGGAGCGCCTCCGGGAGATCTACCGCGACCCGGTACGGCTGGCCTTCTTCCTCGGCATCCGGCTCGGCCCCGGCGAGGGCAACGACCAGTTCGTCGACGACATGTACACCACGCCCGACGGCGACGCGCTGGTGGTCTCCCGGCCCAGCTTCGCCGACGTCGTCTCCCTCGACCTGGGCACCGGCGCCGTGCGCTGGCGGTTCCCGGTCTCCGGATACCGGTCCGACCACATGGCCGTCTCCCCGGACGGCCGCCGGGTCGCGGTCTCCGCCTCCACGTCGAACCGGGTGCACGTGCTCGACATCGACACCGGCCGGGAGGTCGGCTCGTTCCCGGCCGGCGACAAACCGCACGAGAACATCTTCACCGCCGACGGCCGGCACCTGTGGAACATGTCGATCGGCGAGGTCAACACCGCGCTCGACGCACCCTGGCTCGACTGGACCAAGGGCGACCGGCGCATCACCGTCGCCGACGCCACCACCTTCGAGGTGGTCCGGGTCATCGACATGCGGGAGCGGCTCGACCGGTTCGGCCGCACCGACCTGTCCGACGCCGTACGCCCGGCCGTCCTCACCCCCGACGAGGCCACCCTCTACTTCCAGGTGTCCTTCTTCAACGGCCTGATCGAGTACGACGTGACCAGCGACCGGATCACCCGGATCCGGACGCTGCCGGCGAGCCCCGGCACCGACCCCGACCGCACGACCTGGGTCAACGACTCCCGCCACCACGGCCTGTCGATGAGCCCGGACGGCACGAAGGTGTGCGTCGCCGGCACCATGGACGACTACGCCACCGTGGTGGACCGGGCCACCCTCCGGGAGGGGCCGCTGGTGCCGGCGAGCAAACCGTACTGGGCGACCGTCAGCGCCGACGGCCGCCACTGCGTGATCTCCGAAGCCGGCGCCGACCGGGTCAGCGCCATCGATTTCGCCACCGGCCAGCGGGTGGCGTCGGTCCCCGTCGGCGACCACCCGCAACGTGTCCGCGTCGGCCGGGTGCCGGTCGGCTGGACCGCCCCGGCCTGACCGGGCGACCCACCGGGCCGGCGGGGTTTCAGCGGGGCCGGTCGTCCCGGCGCGACGGGAACGGCGTGCCCGGCCGCGCCAGCGTCGACCGGGCCCGCAGGCCCACCGAGTCGGCGGTCACGGTCGCGGTCGCCGGCACCGGCTCCGGGACCCGGCGGTTCTCCAGGTACGCCGCCGCCGCCCGGTCCTCGTCGGTCGGAGCGGCGAGCAGCGCGTACACCAGGCCCACGACGACCAGGATCACCGCCAGGACGATCGGCACCAGCAGGGTGCTCACCTCGGCGCCGGTGACCTCCCGCTGCGTGTCGTGCAGGTGCACCGACAGGGCGCTCATGCCGGTGAAGTGCATACCGTTGACCGCGATGCCCATCACCAGCGCGGACGCGGCGACGGCCAGGACGCGGCGCACCGTCATCGCGAGCCACAGCGCCACGGTCGACGCGACCACCGCGATGACGATCGAGGCGACCACCCGTGCCTGGTCGTAGCGCAGGTCGCCGCCCAGCCGCATTGCGGCCATGCCGGTGTAGTGCATCGCCGCCACCCCGGCCCCGGTGAGCAGGCCAGCGGCGAGGATCCGCGGCGCGGCCAGCCGGCCGGTGCCGACGATGGCCAAGCCGATGCCGACGGCCGCCACGGCGAAGACCGCGCTGGCCACGGTGACCGGCACGTCGTACCGGATCCGGGTGCCCTCGACCCCGAAGCCGAGCATCGCCATGAAATGCATGGTCCAGATCGCCGTTCCGCCGATCGCGAGCGCGGCGAGCGTCCCCCACCACGCCCGCTGGCGCCCGGTCGCCGCGTTCCGCATCCGGCCGGCGCAGACCAGGCCGAGGAACGAGCCGAGCACGGACAGCGCATAGCTCAACGCGGGTGTGATCCACCCGTACTCGAAGTGATTTATCTCCGCCACCGCGGTAGCCCCCCAAAGACGATACCGGCGCGTAACATCGCGCCCCAGCAATAATCGGGGACCGCTTCACCTGCCGCAACAGCGCCTTTCTGACACTGCGTAGCGTGCCGTGACGGTGACGAAGGGATGCGTCGATTGCCGGCCGGCAACTACCGGGCGTGAGAATCAGGCGGGGCCGTGGTAGGAGAGCACCCCCCGGTTGACGGCGCCGATTGCCTGCCGGGCGGTGCTGCGCAGCTCGGCCGACGCGCCACCGGAGTCGGCCAGTTGGCCGAGCAGGTCGACGACCTGCCGCGCCCAGCGCACGAAGTCGCCGGCCGGCATCTCGCCGTCGATCTCGTGCCCACTGGAGAGCACCTTCGCGAGGGCCTCGCCCCGCGCCCACCGGTAGATCGGCCAGGCGAACCCGAAGTCCGGCTCCCGGGTGACCGACAGACCGCGCGCCGCCTCGTCCGCCTCGATGTCACTCCACAACTTCAACGTCTCGTCGACCGCCTCGGCCACCGCGCCCCGCGGCAGCGACGCCCGCTCGTCGACGTCACGGCGGGCCTCGAAGACCACCACCGACACCGCCGCCGCCAGCTCGGCCGGGCTGAGCCCGTCCCAGACGCCGCGGCGCAGGCACTCCGCGACCAGCAGGTCCGCCTCGGTCCAGATCCGGCCCAGCATCCGCCCGGCGTCGGTCACCGTCCCGTCCGGCGACAGGTAACCGCGGGCCGTCAACAGCGCGACGATCCGGTCGAACGTACGCGCCAGCGAACCGGTCCGGCCGGCCACCCGCTGCCGCAGCTCCTCGGTGTCCTTCTCCAACCGGCGGCGACGCTCCGCCCAGCGGGCGTGCTCCTCCCGGTCCGGGCAGGCGTGGCACGCGTGGCGGCGCAGCTCACCGCGCAGCTGGCTGAGCCGGTGGTCCTCCCCCACCGCCTGCCGGGACCGGCCGCCCCGCCGGCCGCCGTGCCGGTACAGGCCGGTGCCGCTGACCTCGGCGGCCAGGTCCCGCCGGGCGGCCGGCGAGCGGTGGTTGAAATGCTTGGGCACCCGGATCCGGGCCAGCACCTCGGCGGGCGTGGTGAAGTCGCCCGGGCTGACCCGGCCCGCCCACCGGTCCTGGGTGAGCACCAGCGGGCGCGGCTCCCCGAAGCCACCGGTCGCCGGATCCAGCACGACGGCGAGACCGGCCCGCCGCCCCGAGGGCACCCGGATCACGTCGCCCACCCGCAGCCGCTCCAACGACGCGACCGCCGCCGCCTTGCGCTGGCTCTGCCCCTGCCGGGCGATTGCCCGCTCCCGGTCGGCGATCGCCACCCGCAGCGCGAAGTACTCGTCGAAGTCGCCGTGGTGGCAGGTCGCCTCCGCGCCGTACGCCTCGATGGTCTCGGTGTTGCGCTGCACCTGCCGGGCCAGCCCGACCACCGACCGGTCGGCCTGGAACTGCGCGAACGAGGACTCCAGCAGCGCCCGGGCCGGCTCCGCGCCGACCGTGCCGACCAGGTTGACCGCCATGTTGTACGACGGCCGGAAGCTGGACCGCAGCGGGTACGTGCGGGTCGACGCGAGACCCGCCACGTGCCGCGGGTCCGTCTCCGGGGACCACACCACCACGGCGTGCCCCTCCACGTCGATGCCGCGACGGCCGGCGCGGCCGGTGAGCTGCGTGTACTCCCCCGGCGTCAGGTCCACGTGCGCCTCGCCGTTGTACTTCACCAGACGCTCCAGGACCACGCAGCGGGCCGGCATGTTGATGCCCAGCGCGAGGGTCTCGGTGGCGAACACGGCCTTGACCAGCCCGCGGACGAACAGCTCCTCGACGACCTCCTTGAACGCCGGCAGCATGCCCGCGTGGTGCGCGGCCAGACCCCGCTCGAGCCCGTCGAGCCACTCCCAGTAGCCCAGCACCGACAGGTCCTCGCCGGGGATCGCGGTGACCCGGCCCTCGACCACGCGACGGATCTCCGCCCGCTCCTCCGGGCTGGTCAACCGCAGGCCGGCGGCCAGGCACTGCTGGACCGCCGCGTCGCAGCCGGCCCGGCTGAAGATGAACAGGATCGCCGGCAGCAACCCTTCCCGGTCGAGCCGGTCGACGATGTCCGGGCGCATCGGCCCCCGCCAGCGCGGTCCACGCCGCCCCCCGCCGGGGCCGGCGCTGCGCCCCTCGCCCAGTTCCAGCCGGCGCATCGTGTCCCGGGTGTAGCGCAGCAGCTCCGGGTGCACGTCGTGCTTGCGCGCCGCGTCGGCGTCGTGGAACAGGTCGAACATCCGCTTGCCGACCAGCATGTGCTGCCACAGCGGCACCGGCCGGTGCTCGCTGACCACCACGGCCGTCTCGCCGCGCACGGTGACCAGCCAGTCGGCGAACTCCTCCGCGTTGGACACCGTCGCCGACAGCGAGACCAGCGTGACCGAGGCGGGCAGGTGGATGATCACCTCTTCCCACACGCCGCCACGGAACCGGTCGGCGAGGTAGTGCACCTCGTCCATCACCACGTACGCCAGGCCTTCCAGGGTCGCCGAGCCGGCGTAGAGCATGTTGCGCAGCACCTCGGTGGTCATCACCACCACCGGCGCGTCACCGTTGATCGCGTTGTCGCCGGTGAGCAGGCCGACCCGCTCGGCGCCGTAGCGGTCGACCAGGTCGTGGTACTTCTGGTTCGACAGCGCCTTGATCGGCGTGGTGTAGAAGCACTTGCGCCGCCCGCCGGGCGTACCGTCGGCGGCCGCCGGGGCGCCGCCGCGCAACGCCAGGTGCACGGCGAACTCGCCGACCACCGTCTTGCCCGCCCCGGTCGGCGCACACACCAGCACGCCGCTGCCGCGCTCCAGGGACTGGCACGCCTCCCGCTGGAAATCGTCGAGGTCGAACCCCAGGTCGAGGGCGAACTCGTCCAGCGCCGGGAACTGGGAGGCCTGCGCGGCCCGGCGGCGCGCCGCGGCGTACCGCTCGGCGGGGCTCGACATGTGACCAAGATTAGTGCGTGCCGCCCCGGGACACCCCACAAGGCCGTCCCGTCCGGCGCCGCCCCGGCCGATCGGTAGGGTGCACGGCGTGCCGGACCGTACCGAACCCGCCCAGACACCCGCCCCGGGCAGCGCCGACGCCGCCGCCGGCCCGGTCGCCTCCCGCCGCCCCGTGGAGGGGGTGCTCTTCGACTTCCACGGCACCCTCGCCCAGGTGGAGGAGGCGACCGCGTGGGTGACCGCGGCCGCCGCCACCTGCGGGGTCACGCTCGACCGGATGCGCGCCACCTCGCTGGCCGACCGGCTGCTCACCGCCGGCCGCGCCGGTGGGCCGCTGCCGGCCCGGGTCCCGCCGGCCCTGGCCGAGCTGTGGGCCGACCGGGACCTCTACCCCCACGCCCACCGCGGCGCGTACACGGGTCTCGCCGCCACCGTCGACGCCGGCATCGACGGGCTCGCCGACGCGCTCTACGAGCGGCTGCTGGTCCCGGACGGCTGGGTGCCGTACCCCGACACCGCGCCCACCCTCGCCGCGCTGCGCGCCGCCGGCGTACGGGTGGGCGTGGTCAGCAACATCGGGTTCGACATCCGGCCGCTGTTCGCCGCCTGGGGGCTCGCCGACCTGGTCGACGCGTTCGTGCTGTCGTACGAGGTGGGTCGCTGCAAGCCCGACCCGGGCATCTTCCTGCGCGCCTGCGGCCTGCTGGGCGTCGACCCGGAGCACACGCTGATGGTCGGCGACACCCCCGCCGACGCGGGCGCGGTGTCGGCCGGCTGCGCCGCACTGGTGCTCCCGACCGCCGACGCCGGCCGCCCGAGCGGTCTGGGCGCGGTGCTCGACCTGGCCGTCCCGGGCTGACCCGCAGGTGGCGCGGCACCTAGGGTCGTGGGCGTGACCGACACCCTCCGGCCCGGCCGGCCGGCACCCGGTCCCGCGCCGGACCGCCGGCCGCACGGTCGTCTCGGCCCGGTCGGGCTGGTGCTGGGCGGCGCCCTGTCGGTGCAGTTCGGGTCGGCCGTGGCCGCCCTGCTCTTCCCCCGCTCCGGCGTGGCCGGGGCGGTGACCCTGCGGCTGACCGTCGCCGCCGTGCTGCTGCTGGCGGTCTGCCGGCCCCGGCTGCGCGGGTACGGCC
>JAEYGD010000204.1 GCA_023402505.1 Actinomycetes bacterium | reverse complement strand
GTGCGGCTGCCTCCGCGTGCCCCGTCGCGGCTGCCTCCGTCACCAGGTGCCGTGCGGCTGCCTCCGCGTGCCGTGGGGTGGCCGCCGGCCGGCCGGGAGGACCGCCGGGCGGTCGAGCGCCACTCGTGCCAACCCCAGCCGGCCGCCACGGTCAGCACGATCGCCACCGCCCAGAGCAACCATTCGGGCACGCGTAACCCCCTCTCGATCGCGGGCGGCTGCACCGGTCCCGCCGCGCCGACCGCCGGGCGTGGCAGGGGCGGCGCGCGACCCGTCGCGGCGATCCTCGCACGGGTCGGTACGGGCGGCCCACCGCGCGCGGCGGGTGACCGGCGCGATGTCCCACCCGCCCGATACGGTTCCGGGTAGCGGAACAACGGGAGGTCACGGCGTGTCCGAGGATGTCATCGGCCAGCAGCTCAGTCCGGCGCAGGAGGCGGCGGCCGGCGCCGAGCCGACCCCGGAGGCGCGGGAGCGGCACGCGACGCTCAGCCGTGAGCTGACCGAGCACCAGTACCGCTACTACGTGCTCGACGCGCCGACCGTCTCCGACGCGGAGTTCGACCGGCAGTTGCGGGAGCTGGCGGCGCTGGAGGAGGAATATCCGGCGCTTCGCACGCCGGACTCGCCGACGCAGCGGGTCGGCGGCACCTTCTCCACCGACTTCACGCCGGTCGCGCACGCGGAGCGGATGATGTCGCTCGACAACGCCTTCGCCGACGAGGAGCTGGCCGCCTGGGCCGAGCGGGTCGAGCGGGACGCGGGCGGCCCGGTCACCTACCTGTGCGAGCTGAAGGTGGACGGGCTCGCGATCAACCTGACCTACGAGAAGGGGCGCCTGGTGCGGGCGGCCACCCGGGGCGACGGCCGCACCGGCGAGGACGTCACGGCCAACGTCCGCAGCATCCGCGACGTGCCGGGCAAGCTGACGCCGTCGGCCGAGTTCCCGACGATCCCGGATCTCCTCGAGGTGCGGGGCGAGGTCTACTTCCCGGTCGCCGCCTTCGCCGACCTCAATGCCGGGCTCGTCGAGCAGGGCAAGGCGCCGTTCGCCAACCCGCGCAACGCGGCCGCCGGCAGCCTCCGGCAGAAGGACCCGCGGGTCACCGCGTCGCGTCCGCTGCGCCTGGTCGTGCACGGCATCGGAGCCCGTCGGGGTTGGCAGCCGAGCGCCCAGTCCGAGTCGTACGCGGCGCTGAAGGCGTGGGGCCTGCCGACCAGCGACCGGTGGCGGGTCGTACCGGACCTGGCCGGCGTGGCGGACTACATCGCCCACTACGCGGCCCACCGGCACGACGTCGAGCACGAGATCGACGGTGTGGTGGTGAAGGTCGATCCGGTCTCGATCCAGGGGCGCCTCGGCTCGACCAGCCGCGCGCCCCGGTGGGCGATCGCCTTCAAGTACCCGCCGGAGGAGGTCAACACCAAGCTGCTCGACATCGACGTCAACGTCGGGCGCACCGGCCGGGTCACCCCGTTCGCCGTCCTCGAGCCGGTCCGGGTGGCCGGGTCGACGGTGGCGCTCGCCACCCTGCACAACGCCCGGGAGGTCGAGCGCAAGGGCGTGCTGATCGGCGACACGGTCGTGCTCCGCAAGGCCGGTGACGTCATCCCGGAGGTGCTCGGCCCGGTGGTCGAGCTGCGCCCGCCGGACGCCCGGCCGTTCGTCATGCCGACCACCTGCCCGGCCTGCGGCACCCCGCTGGCCCCGGCGAAGGAGGCCGACGTCGACATCCGCTGCCCCAACGCCCGGGCGTGTCCGGGGCAGATCCGCGAACGGGTGTCGTACCTGGCGAGCCGCAAGGTGCTCGACATCGAGGTGCTCGGCGAGAAGGCGGCGGCGGCGCTGCTGGAGGCCCAGGTCATCACCAACGAGGGCGACCTGTTCGGTCTCGACGGCGAGCAGTTGGCACGGTCGTCGTTCTTCGTCAACAAGGACGGCAGCCTGGGCAGCAACGCGGTGAAACTGCTGGACAGCCTCGCCGTCGCCAAGGAGCGGGACCTGTGGCGGGTGCTCGTGGCGCTCTCCATCCGGCACGTCGGCCCGACCGCCGCGCAGGCCCTGGCCCGGCACTTCCGGTCGATCGAGGCCATCGACCGGGCCAGCGAGGAGGAACTCTCCTCGGTGGAGGGGGTCGGCCCGACCATCGCCGAGAGCATCCGCGAGTGGTTCGCCGTCGACTGGCACCGCGAGGTGGTCGACAAGTGGGCCGGGGCGGGCGTCCGGATGGCCGAGGAGTCCGTCGACGAGGGGCCGCGACCGCTGGAGGGGGTGACCGTGGTGGTGACCGGGACGCTCTCCGGCTACTCGCGGGACCAGGCCGCCGAGGCGATCCAGTCGCGCGGCGGGAAGGTCAGCGGCTCGGTGTCGAAGAAGACCGCTTTCGTGGTGGTCGGCGACAACCCGGGTTCCAAGGCGGACAAGGCGGCCAGCCTCAAGGTGCCCGTGTTGGACGAGGACGGCTTCGGGGTGCTGCTCGACGCCGGCCCGGACGCGGCCCGCGAGGTTGCCCGCGTCGAGGGCTGACGGGGATCTTGCGCGCGTATACCAACTTAATTACGACTACGACCGATTCGTGACTGTCGCGCGGGAGAATCCGGCCTCTGGGGCGTTTCATTGGGGCACGGCGTACGGACGGGTGCGCCGATGGTGACCGCCGGAGGTGTGATGGAGACCGCCGATCCGCGCAACTCCGTCCCTCCGGGACGGATCGCGCCGTTCTCCGCCTTCGTGGCCGCGGTCATCGCCGTGGCCGCGCTGGTGTCGGTGGGTCCTCTGCTGGCGCTGGTCGACCAACTGCCCCGGCTGCCCGCCGCGTTCTGGACGATGGCCGTGCTGGCCGTCGCCTGTGACGCCCGTCCGTTCGTCCCGCCGGGGCGGCGCCAGTCGTCGGCGGTGTTCCCGTCGACCTGTTTCACCTTCGCCATCCTGCTCGGCTGGGGTCTGGGCCCGGCGGTCGCCGTGCAGGCGGTGGCGGTCGTGGTGTCGGGCGCCCGGATGGGGTACGCCCCCTGGCGGACCGCCTTCAACGCCGGGCAGTACGCCTGCGCGCTCGCCGCCGCGTACGCCGTCACCCGCCTCGGGTCGGGGGACCTGTTCGACGGCGGCCGGCTGGCGTGGACGGACGTGGTGGCGGTGGGTGGCGCCATGCTGGCCTGGTTCGCCGTCAACTACGGGCTGGTCAGCTCGGCCGTGTGGCTGCGGTTCGGCGAGCGCTGGCTGCCCGGCCTGCGGCAGGGCCTGGGCTTCGAGCTGCTGTCCACCGGTTCGCTGCTGCTGCTGGCTCCGGTGCTGGTGACGGCGGCCCGGGCGAGCGCGGCGCTGATCCCGCTGGTACTGGTGCCGCTGTTCGCCGTCTACCGGATGGCCCGGCTCAGCGTCGAGCAGCAGCAGCTCGCCTCCCTCGACCCGCTCACCGGCCTGCCCAACCGCAAGGCGCTGCTCGCCGAGGTCGGCGAACAGCTGCACCTGCACGCGGAACGGGCGGCGCGGGGCGAGGCGCACGCCCGGCTGGCGCTGCTGCTGATCGACCTGGACCGGTTCAAACACGTGAACGACGCGCTCGGGCACGCGGTCGGTGACCGGCTGCTGGTCGAGGTGAGCGCCCGGCTCACCGAGGTCGTCGGTGACGACATGGTCGCGCGGCTCGGCGGGGACGAGTTCGCCATCGTGATGACCGGGCTGACCGATGTCGGCGAGGCGCGGGAGTTGGCCGACCGGGTGGTGGCGGCCCTCGCCGAACCGGTCTCGCTGGACGGGCTGCCGCTGGACGTCGGTGGGTCGATCGGTGTGGCCCTGTTCCCCGACCACGGGGAGGACTTCGCCACCCTGATGCGCCACGCCGACGTGGCGATGTACGACGCGAAGCACCGCAACGACACGGTGGCCGTGTACACGGCCGAGTCGGACCACAACTCCGCCGAGCGGCTCGGCCTCCTCGCCGACCTGCGCCGGGTCCTGGAGGCCGGCCCGGGCGTGACTGGTCCGGGAGCGGCCGGCGCGGGCGCGGCTGGTCCGGGCGTGACTGGTCCGGGCGTGGCTGGCGCGGGCGTGGCTGGTCCGGGTGCGGCCGGCGCGGCGGGCGCCCGCACCGGCGGTGCCGGTCCGGACGCCGGTGAGGGCCGGGT
>JAEYGD010000188.1 GCA_023402505.1 Actinomycetes bacterium | reverse complement strand
TTCGCGTACTTCAACCTGTTCGTCGCCGCCATGCTCCTGCTGGTGCTCGGCAACAACTACGTGATGCTCTACTTCGGCTGGGAGGGCGTCGGCCTGGCGTCGTACCTGCTGATCTCCTTCTGGTACGAGCGGCCGAGCGCCGCCACGGCCGGCAAGAAGGCGTTCCTGATGAACCGGGTCGGCGACGCCGGCCTGGCCATCGGCATCTTCATCATGTTCGCCACCCTGGGCACCACCCAGTACGACGAGGTGTTCTCGGGGGTCGGCTCGCTGACCGCCACCACGGTGCTGGTGCTCGGCCTGCTCCTGCTGCTCGGCGCGACCGGCAAGTCCGGCCAGTTCCCGCTGCAGGCGTGGCTTCCGGACGCGATGGAGGGCCCGACCCCGGTGTCGGCCCTCATCCACGCCGCCACCATGGTCACCGCGGGCGTCTACCTCATCGCCCGGTCGAATCCGATCTTCTCGGCCAACTCGACGCTGCAACTGGTCGTGGTCAGCGTCGGCGCGTTGACGCTGCTGATCGGCTGTGTGATCGGCGCGGCCAAGGACGACATCAAGCGGGTACTCGCCTGGTCGACGGTCAGCCAGATCGGCTACATGTTCCTCGGCGTCGGTCTCGGCGGCGCCGCGTACGCGCTGGCCATCGTGCACCTGCTGGCGCACGGCTTCTTCAAGGCCAACATGTTCCTGGGCGCCGGTTCGGTCATGCACGGCATGAAGGACCAGGTCGACATCCGGCGCTTCGGCGGGCTGTCGAAGTACATGAAGATCACCTGGTTGACCTTCATGACGGGCTGGCTGGCGATCATCGGCCTGCCGCCGTTCTCCGGCTTCTTCTCCAAGGAACCCATCATCGTGGCCGCGTTCGAGCGGGAGGGCTGGACGGCCTGGCTGTTCGGCATGGCCGCCCTGCTCGGCGCCGGGCTGACCGCGTTCTACATGACCCGGCTGTTCGTGCTCACGTTCCACGGTCCGGCCCGCTGGACCGAGGACATCGACCACCCGCACGAGTCGCCGAAGCTGATGACCATCCCGCTGATCCTGCTCGCCGTCGGCTCGGTCGCCGCCGGCGCGCTGATGGCCGGGCCGGTCCCGGAGTGGCTGGAGGCCACCGCCGGGCTGGGCGCCCAGACGGAGGCGCACGAGGCGGTGCTGTCGCACCTCGCGATCACGATCCTGTCGATCCTGGTCACCGTGGTCGGCGCCGGGCTCGCCTGGTTCCTGTTCCGGGCCGGCACCGCCCTCGAGCCCCAGCCGGCCGGGGTGCTGGTCACCGCCGCCCGGAAGAACCTCTACACCGACGCCGTCAACGAGGCGGTGTTCGAGAAGCCGGGCATCTTCCTCACCCGGGCGCTGGTCTACCTCGACAACCGCGGCATCGACGGGCTGGTCAACGGCCTCGCCGCCGGGGTGGGCGGCGGCTCGGGCCGGCTCCGGCGGCTGCAGACCGGCTTCGTCCGGTCGTACGCCACCTCGATCCTGGCCGGCGCCCTGCTGGTGGTGGCGGCCTTCCTGGCCGTCGAGGCGGGGTGGCTGGCGTGATCGACCTCAAGAGGCCGTCGGCCTCGCACGCGGCCGTCGCCGGCGGACCGCGCAGTGACGACGGAGGTAAGGCCGCGTAATGTCCGACTTCCCGTTCCTCTCGGTGCTCACCGTGGCGCCGCTGGTCGGCGCCCTCGTGGTGGCCCTCCTGCCGCGCCGACGGCCGGAACTGGCCAAGCAGGTGGCGCTCGGCTGGTCGCTGCTGGTGCTGGCGCTGTCGGTGGTCATGTGGGTGACCTGGCAGACCGGCGGCGAGCGGTTCCAGTTCCGCGAGTCCTACCCGTGGATCCCGAACTGGGGCGTCAACTTCACCTTCGCCGCCGACGGCATCGCGCTGGTCATGCTGATGCTGATCGCCGTGCTGGTGCCGCTGGTGATCCTGGCGTCCTGGCACGACGCGGAGTCGAGCAAGCGGTCGGTGCCGGTCTACTTCGCGCTGCTGCTCGTCCTCGAGTGCACGATGATCGGCGTCTTCGCCGCCGCCGACGTCTTCCTGTTCTACGTGTTCTTCGAGGTCATGCTCGTGCCGATGTACTTCCTCATCGGCAGCTACGGCGGCCACCAGCGGCAGTACGCGGCGGTGAAGTTCTTCCTCTACTCGCTGGTCGGCGGCCTGTTCATGCTCGCCGCGGTGATCGGCCTGTGGGTGGTCGGCGGGAAGACCTTCGACTGGCAGGCGCTGTCGCAGGTGGACATCTCCACCGGCACCGAGCGCTGGCTGTTCCTCGGTTTCTTCCTCGCCTTCGCGATCAAGGCGCCGTTCTTCCCGTTCCACACCTGGCTCCCGGACGCCGGTGGCGCCGCCCCGGCCGGTGCCGCCGCGCTGCTGGTCGGTGTGCTCGACAAGGTCGGCACCTTCGGCATCCTGCGCTACTGCCTGCCGCTGTTCCCGGACGCGGCGAAGTGGTTCGCCCCGTGGGCGCTCGCGCTGGGCGTGATCGGCATCATCTACGCGGCGCTGCTCGCGGTCGGGCAGAACGACCTGAAGCGGCTGGTGTCGTACACCTCGATCGCGCACTTCGGCTTCATCGGGGTCGGCATCTTCGCGTTCACCAGCCAGGCGGCGACCGGCGCGGTGCTCTACATGGTCAACCACGGCCTCGCCACCGGCCTGCTCTTCCTGGTGGTCGGCATGCTGATCGCCCGGCGGGGCTCCGCGCTGATCAGCGACTTCGGCGGTGCCGGCAAGATGGTGCCGCTGCTGGCCGGGGTGCTGTTCTTCGCCGGTCTGGCCTCGCTGGCGCTGCCGGGCACGGCGCCGTTCATCTCCGAGTTCCTGGTGCTGATCGGCACGTTCACGGTGAACAAGCCGGTCGCCGTGATCGCCACGCTCGGCATCATCCTGGCCGCCGCGTACGTGCTGTGGATGATCCAGCGCACCACCCAGGGCACCCTCAACCCGGCGCTCACCGAGGTCGACGGCATGAAACGTGACCTCAACCTGCGCGAGAAGGTCGTGGTGGCACCGCTGATCGCGCTGATCGTGCTGCTCGGCTTCTACCCGAAGCCGGTCACCGACGTGATCAACCCGGCCGTCCAGGCCACCATGCAGGACATCGGTAGGACCGACCCGGCCCCGTCGGTGGGCACCGTCCAGGAGGCGAGCCGGTGAGCGCGAGGAGTGCAGCGGAGCGGAGCCCCGCAGTCGCGAACGAAAGGTTGGCCCGGTGAGCGCGAGGAGTGCAGCGGAGCGGAGCCCCGCAGTCGCGAACGAAAGGTTGGCCCGGTG
>JAEYGD010000177.1 GCA_023402505.1 Actinomycetes bacterium | reverse complement strand
GCGGGCGGAGTCACCGGGGACGGTGCCGGCGGCGGCGCCACCGGCGTGGTCGCCGTGCACGAGCAGCACCCGGACCGTGGCCCACGGCGCGGGCGTCGGGTCGCCCTGGGTGCCGGCGGCGAACCCGACCACTCGGTCGAGCACACCGAACCCGGCGCCCGGCACGTCCAGGGTGGCCAGGCGGTCGACGGCCTGCGGCCCGGCGTACTCGTCGGGCATCGGCAGCTCCATGCCCGGCTGGATGACCAGGCCGGTCGCCACCATCGGCAGGGCCATCGTCGGCGCCGACCAGGGGGTGCGGCCGTCGTCCGTCGGGACGGGCGCCGGGGGCGGGACGGTGGGGGTCAACACCTCCGGCAGTTCCGCCGGCTCCCCGGCGACCGCCGGCGTGGCGGCGCCCGGGCCGGCCTGCGCCGGCACGGCGGCCGGACGGGGCCGGGGCGCGGGCTTGAGCCAGGTCGGCTGGCCCGCGACGACCAGGACCACCGCGTCGGCGGCGTCGGCGACCGCGCGGTTCGCGGCGCCGAGCGCGTCGGTGAAGGCGCGCCCGAGCGGGGTGGTGGGCACCAGGGAGAGCCCGACCTCGGGGCTCACCACCACCAGCCGGGCCGGGCAGGAGCGGACCGCTCCGGCCAGCTCGGCGATGGTGGCCGTGTCGTCGGCCGGCTGGTGCGCCGGGTCGAGCAGGACCGTCACCCAGCCGCCCAGGTCGTCGACGAGCAGCGTCTCGTGCGGCTCGGCGGCGGCGATCACGTCCGCCAGCCGGCGCGGGTCCCCGGCGGTCTCCTCGGTGGTCCACGACTCGGGGCGGCGGGCGCGGTGGGCCGCCAGCCGGACCGCCCACTCCTCGTCGTCGGCGCCGCCGTCGGCCGCCGTCGCCACGTACCGGACCGTCGGCGCGTCGGCGACCAGGGACTCGGCGAACTCGGACTTGCCGGACCGGATGCCGCCGAGCACCAGGACCGTGTTCCACCCGTCAACGGACATGCCCGTACCTTAAGGCCGCCCGGCGCTCCGGCGCCCCCCGCCCCGCGTCCGTCCGGGCGGGCCGGCGGGCCGCACCCGCGGTGCGCGACGCCGCCGCCGGGACGATCAAGCACTCACCCGACGCGCAGCCGTCCGCCGCGGCGCCGACTAGTCTGGCGGGGGATCAGCGGCGAGGGGAGACGCGCACATGGCGTGGAGCTGGCGGTACGAGGGCGCGAACGGCGAACCGGCGCAGGGGCCGGCGGAGTCGTTCGGCAGCCAGGCGGATGCCGAGTCGTGGATCGGCCAGACCTGGCGGGAACTCGCGGCGTCCGGCGTCACCTCGGTCGCGCTCGTCGAGGACGACCGCGTGGAGTACCGGATGAGCCTGCTGCCACCGGCGGAGTGATGGCCGGCGACCGCCCGGGGAGCGGGCCGCTGGTGCTCGGCGTACCCCGGGCGGCGTTCCGCCCCAGCCCGGTGTTCCTCGCCCTGGTGGCGCTCTTCGTGACCAGCGGGGTGCTGACCTGGCGCGGGATCGGCGACGTCCGGTTCGACGTGTTCCTCTTCGTCGTCTCCGGGTGGCTGGTCTCGCTCTGCCTGCACGAGTACGCGCACGCGCTCGTCGCGTTCCGGGCCGGCGACCGCAGCGTCGCCCACCAGGGCTACCTGACGCTCAACCCGCTGAAGTACAGCCACCCGCTGCTGTCCATCGCGCTGCCCGTGCTGGTGGTGCTGCTCGGCGGCATCGGCCTTCCCGGCGGCGCGGTCTGGGTGGACCGGCACGCCATCCCCGGACGGCTGCGGCACACCCTGGTCAGCCTCGCCGGCCCGGCCACCAACGTCGTGTTCACGCTGGTGCTGGTCGCCGCGCTGCGGCTGCTGGCGCCCGGCGGCGGGCCGCTCGAATTCTGGGCCGCGGTGGCGCTGCTCGCCTTCCTCCAGCTCACCGCGAGCCTGCTCAACCTGCTCCCGGTGCCGGGCCTGGACGGCGGCAACATGATCCAGCCGTGGTTGAGCCCGCCGTACCGCCGGATGTACGACCTCTTCGCGCCGTACGGCTTCATCCTGCTCTTCGCCCTGCTGTGGAACCCGCGCATCGGCGGCTGGTTCTTCGGGGCGGTCTTCGCGATCGGCGACGCCCTCGGCCTGCCCCCGGGCCTGTATTCCCTCGGCCTGGACCTGGTCCGCTTCTGGCAGGGCTGAGCGGCCCGCCGCCGAACCCGCCGCGGCCGAACCCGCGCCGCTGTACCCGCCGCCGGACCCCGCCGCGGCCGGATTCACGCCGGCCGCGGCGGTGGGCGTCAGGGGCGCTGGGCGGGCGACTCGGTGCGGGAGGCGTCCCGTTCGGTGACCGGCTCGACGATCTCGTCGATGGCCTTGAGCAGGTCGGCGTCGAGCTTCACGCCCGCCGCCTTGACGTTGTCGTGCACCTGCTGCGGGCGGGTCGCGCCGACGATCGCCGAGGAGACGTTCGGGTTCTGCAGCACCCAGGCGATCGCGAGCTGCGCCATGCTGAGGCCGGCCTGCTCGGCGAGCGGCTTGAGCCGCTGCACCCGGGTCAGCACCTCGTCGGTCAGCCACTGGGCGATGAACCCCGCGCCCGACTTCTCGTCGGTGGCGCGGGAACCGGCCGGCGGGGGCTGCCCCGGCAGGTACTTGCCGGACAGCACGCCCTGCGCCATCGGCGACCAGACGATCTGGCCGACGCCCAGCTCCTCGCTGGTCGGGACGACCTCGGCCTCGATGACCCGCCACAGCATCGAGTACTGCGGCTGGTTGGAGACCAGCGGGACGCGCAGCTCGCGGGCGAGCTGGTGGGCCTCCCGGATCTGCGACGCCTTCCACTCCGAGACGCCGATGTAGAGGGCCTTGCCGGAGCGGACGACGTCGGCGAACGCCTCCATCGTCTCCTCCAGCGGCGTGCTGTAGTCGTAGCGGTGGGCCTGGTAGAGGTCGACGTAGTCGGTGCGCAGCCGGCGCAACGAGCCGTTGATCGACTCCATGATGTGCTTGCGGGACAGGCCGCGGTCGTTGTGTCCCGGCCCGGTCGGCCAGTACACCTTCGTGAACAGCTCGATCCCCTCGCGCCGCTCGCCCTCCAAGGCCCGGCCGAGGACGTCCTCCGCGCGGGTGCCCGCGTACACGTCGGCGGTATCGAACGTGGTGATGCCGGCGTCCAGGGCGGCCCGGACGCAGGCGAACGCCGCGTCCTCCTCGACCTGCGAGCCGTGGGTGATCCAGTTGCCGTACGAGATCTCGCTGACCATCAGGCCGGAACGGCCCAGGTGTCGGAATTCCATGTCTCGACCCTAGCCCGGGCGCCGGCACCCCGCCTCGGCGCCGGTCGGGCCGCCGCGCCGGTCAGATCACCGGCACCGTGTCGGTCAGCAACCGGTCGATCTCGGCGACCACCCCGTCCCGGTCCGGGTGCGTCGGGTCGATCAGCGGCTCACCCCGCCGGTCCAGCGCGCCCCACCGCCCGGAGCCGGTGGCCACCAGGAACGCCACGGGGTGCACCACCACCGCCGCGTGTACCGGCGGCACGACCATCCGCCCGGTGCGGTCCACCACGCCGTACCGCCCGGCCGTGTCCACCACGGCCAGCCCCTCGTCGGTGAAGCCGTCGACGTGCCGGCCGCCGGCGAGCACCGTCGGGAACCCGTGGAAGCGGGTCGGGACCACCATCCGGCCGACGCGGTCCACCGCGCCCCACGCCTCCCGGCGGACCGCGGCGACCCCGCGCCGGAACGGGCGCACCTCGGCGAAGCCAGGCGGCACGACCACCTCGCCGGCCGGGTCGATCGCCCGCCAGCCGCCCGGCTCGCCCCGCGACACCCACGCCAGCCCGTCGGAGAACGGCTGGACCGCCGCCCAGGCCGGCTCCAGCAGGGTGGTCCCGGCCAGGTCGACCAGCGACCACCGGTCGTCGCCGGGCCGGCGGACCCAGGCCACACCCTCCCGGAACGGCTGCGCCTCCGCGTACTCCGCCGCGATCACCAGATCGCCGTCCGGGTCGGCGTACCCCCAGAGATCGCCGTCGCGGGCCGGCACCGGGGGCCGGTCCGGCTCCAGCAGGTCGTCCCGCGTCCGGGGGTACGGCCCGAAGCCCGTCACCGCGGCCCGCTCCGTCACCGCGTCCAGGCTCATCCGGACCCGGGTCAGCAGTTCCGGGTCGGCCGACCCGCGCAGGTCCAGGGCCCGCTCGAAGTGCGCGCAGGCCTCCATCAGGCGGCCCTGGTCGAAACAGCACCGGCCGGCGTGCTCGTGCAGGGCCGTCCGCAGCCGGTCGGGCAGCTCCGGCGAGTTCGCCTCGGCGAAGAGCCGGTCGGCCTCGGCGTACTCGCCGCGCCACCGCAGCACGTGCGCCAGCCGGGCCTGGGCCAGGGCGGTCCGTCGCAGCTCGCCGGTCGCCTCCGCGTACGTGAGGGCGAGCCGGCCGTCGGCCAGCGCGTCGTCCAGGTCCCCGCAGATCCGGGAGACCACCGCCCGCAGGCTGAGCAGGCGGGCGCGGGAGCGGTTGTCGACGGCCGTACCGAGCTTCTCGGTGAGGCGGCGTCGGACCGTCCGGAACTCCCCGGGATCGGTGACGATCTCGCGCAGTGTCGCCGGGTCGAGCTGCCACCGGTAGGTCGCCAGCAGCTGCTCGGGGTCGCCCTGCGGGGTCGGCTGCTCGGGGGTCGCCGTCCCGTCCGTGGCGTCCGTCGCGGCGCTGGCCCGGACGTCCGCTGTGGCGTCCGTACCGACGTCCTGCGGGCGGTCCGGCGCGGTCGGCGGATGCGCTCGGCGATCATCGACCGAGTCGGCCCGGTCGGCGGCGTCGGCGGAATCCGCGGGATCGGTGGCGTTCCCGGCTGCGGTGGTCGGGTCGTCCGGGGGCGGTGTCGACCCGGCCGGCGTCCCCGTCGTCGCGCCGGACGCCGGCGGGGCCGGGACCGTGTCCGGTGGTGTGGCGACCGGCTGTGTGGCCGGCTGGGCGGGGACCGGGGCTTCGGTCGGTGGTGTGGCGATCGGCTGTGTGGCCGGCTGGGTAGGGACCGGGACTGCGGCCGGCGGCGCGACGGCCGGGGCTGCGGC
>JAEYGD010000174.1 GCA_023402505.1 Actinomycetes bacterium | reverse complement strand
CGCTGGTGCCGCTGCTCGACGCCGGGCACGTGGAGCTGACCGGCACCGACCGGTCGGCGACCGAGGCGGTGGTGTCCGCCCTGCTGCTGCGGGCGCTGGGCCGCACCGACCCGGGCGCGGTCCGGTTGACCGGGTACGACCCCGAGCACCTTGGCGGCGGCCTGGCCGGTTTCGCGCCGCTGGGCACCGCCGGGCTGCTGACGTTCGTCGGTCCCGGCGGACTGGGCCGGCTGCTCGACGAGCTGGTCGAGCAGATCCGCCGGATCAACTCGACCGTGCTCGCCGGCGAGCACACCTCCCTGCGCGAGCTGGCCGCCACCACCGGCCGCCGCCCGGAGCCGTGGCGGGTGGCGGTGCTGCTCGGGGGCGAGGAGCCGTCCCGGCACGAGCGCGGCCAGCTCGACCGGGTCGTCCGCACCGGCGCCGCGTGCGGGGTGCACCTGGTGGTACGCGGCCTCGACCTGCCGGAGCACCCGACCGTCACCCGCGTCCGCGTCGAGCCGGGCCGGGCCCACCTGACCGGGGCCCCGCCGGTCGACCTGGATCCGCCGCCCCCGGCGGCCCTGGTCACCGAGACCTGCCGCGACCTGGCCGCCCGGGTCAACGCCGGCCCGACGCCGACGCCGTTCACCGACCTGTTGCCGCCGCCGGAGCAGATGTGGCGGGAGGACTCCTCGACCGGCCTGACCGCGCCGATCGGCGAGGGCCCGCACGGGCGGTCGGTGCTGCTCACCCTCGGCGACTACCCGCCGCACGCCCTGATCGGCGGTCCGTCCGGCACCGGCAAGACCAACCTGATCTTCGCCTGGATCGGCGCGCTCGCCGCCCGCTACTCCCCCGCCGAGCTGGAGTTCTACCTGCTGGACTTCAAGGAGGGCGTGTCGTTCGCGCGGTTCGCCCAGGGCCGCCGTGACCCGAGCTGGCTGCCGCACATGCGACTGGTCGGGATCAACGTCAACACCGACCGGGAGTTCGGTCTAGCGCTGCTGCGCTTCCTCGCCGAGGAGCTGCGCCGGCGTGCCGACGCGGCGAAGAAACACGAGGTCACCAAGCTCGCGGAGCTGCGCGCGGTCGACCCGACCGGGCACTGGCCGCGGATCGTCGCGGTGGTCGACGAGTTCCAGATGCTGCTCGCCGGCCGGGACGCGGTCGCCCGCGAGGCCGCCGACCTGCTCGAGGACCTGGCCCGGCGCGGGCGCTCACAGGGCATCCACCTGGTGCTCGCCTCCCAGGACGTCCGCGGCATCGAGGCGCTGTGGGGGCGGCCCGCCCTGGTCGCCCAGTTCACCCTGCGCATCGCCCTGCCGAAGGCCCTGCGGATCCTCGCCGAACGCAACGACGCCGCCCAGTCGCTGCCCCGCCACCACGCCGTCGTCAACGCCGAGTCGGGCCTGGCCGAGGGCAACGAGGTCGCCCGGATCCCGTCGGCGAGCGACTGGGAGACGTGGAGCGAACTACAGCACCGGCTGTGGCGGATGCGCCCACCGGACGCCGCCCCGGCGCGGCTGTTCGACGGCGACGCGATCCCGCGGCTGGCCGACGCCCCGGACTTCCGGGCGCTGTCGGCGCCGGAGAGCGGGACGCCCCGGGCGCCGGTCGCGCTGCTCGGTGAGATCATCGACGTGCAGGCCCGCTCGGCGGCGCTGCGGCTGCCCCGCGCGCCCGGGCGCAACCTCGCCGTGCTGGGCACCCGGGTGGACGAGGCGTGCGCCGTGCTCGACGCCGCCGCGCGGTCGCTCGCCCGGCAGCACCGCCCCGGCGCCGCGCGGTTCTCCATCGCCTGCCTCGACCCGGACGCCGACCCCGCCGCGCGGGCCCTCTACGAGGATCTCGCCGACGACGCCGCCTGGTACGACGAGGAGAGCGTGACCGAACTGATGGCCGAGACCGCGGCCGGGCTGGGCGCACCGGGCGCCGGCAGCCCGCACTACCTGCTGCTGTTCGCGGTCGACGCGGCGGCCGGCGCCCTCGCCACCCGGGTCGGCGGGCGCACCGGGCTGGACCAGCTGCGCCGCATCCTGCACGACGGGCCGGAGCGGCGCACACACGTGCTGGCCTGGTGGCGGGGGGTGGCGCGGATGCGCGCCGACCTGGGCGGGCCGGCGGCGCGTACCGACCAGATCGGGGCCTGGGTGGCGCTGGACACGCACGGCGGCGAGCTGGGCTCGTCGCTGTACCCGGGGACCAGCGGACCGGACTGGTACCCCCGCCCGTGGCGGGGTCTCTTCTTCGACCGGGCGGTGCACCGCACCGGGCAGACGATCATCCCCTACGGGCCGGAGCGGTGAACGAACCGGTGACGAGCGAGTCGTACGCGGCGCAGGTGCGACGGCTGGCCGACCTG
Source organism: Actinomycetes bacterium (assembly GCA_023402505.1). Lineage (GTDB taxonomy): Bacteria > Actinomycetota > Actinomycetes > Mycobacteriales > Micromonosporaceae > Micromonospora. The sequence goes on along the minus strand of JAEYGD010000174.1, from coordinate 237 downwards.
ACCGAGCGCGTGTCCGCCCAGCGTGCCGAGGCGCGCACCTGGTACGACCAGCAGTGCTCGGCCGCGCGCCGGGCGGTGACCGACGCCGAGGACCAGGTGCGCCGGGCCGAGCGGGACCTCGCGGCGGCGCGCGAGCTGCAGGAACGGGTCGAGGCGGAGGCGCGGCTGCTGTGGCAGGAGGCGCGGGGCCGGCTCGGGTCGGCGGGGCGCCGGGCGGGCGGGCCGCCGGGCCCGGTC
>JAEYGD010000141.1 GCA_023402505.1 Actinomycetes bacterium | reverse complement strand
CACCGGGCGCGGCCGGCGGCGGCGCCGACCGGTGCCGCCGTGCCCGGTGCCGTAGCCGATGAGCACGTTCCCGGAGCCGGCGCGCTCCTCCTCGCGGTAGACGGCGTGGCCCACCGGCTCCGCGGGCGCGTCCAGCGGCGCGATGGTGATCAGTGGCTGGCCGACCTGCCGCACCTCGCCCGCCGCGCCGTGCAGGGCCACGACCCGCCCGGCGTACGGGCAGGGCACGTCGACGACCGCTTTGGCGGTCTCCACCTCCACCACGGTCTGGTCCACCGTCACGGTGTCACCGACCGCGACCCGCCACTCGACGATCTCCGCCTCGGTCAACCCCTCCCCGAGGTCCGGAAGCAGGAAGTCCTTCATGCCGCCACCCACCGCTCGTCGGGCTGGTCGTCCCACTGGAGGCGGGCCACCGCGTCCAGCACCCGGTCCACCGACGGCAGGTGGGTGTGCTCCAGCATCGGCGCCGGATAGGGGATGTCCAGGCCGGACACCCGCAGCACCGGGGCGTGCAGCGCGTGGAAGCAACGCTCCTGCACGCGCGCGGCGATCTCGGCGCCGACACCGGCGAAGCCCTGCGCCTCCTGGATCACCACGCAGCGGCCGGTCTTCCGCACCGACGCCGCCACGGTGCCGTCGTCGAACGGCACGATCGTCCGCACGTCGACGACCTCCAGGTCCCAGCCCTCCGCGCGGGCGGCCTCGGCGGCCTCCAGCGCCACCGGCACCGCCGGCCCGTACGCGACGAGGGTGGCGTCGGTGCCGGGGCGGCGCACGACGGCCCGGCCGAACGGCTCGGTCCGCGCCGGCAGCTCCGCCTCGGCGCTGGCGAAGTAGAGCTTCTTCGGCTCCATGAACACGACCGGGTCGGGGTCGTCGATCGCCTCGCGCATCAGCGAGTACGCGTCGGCGACGGTGGCCGGGGTGACCACCTTCAGGCCGGGGGTGTGCGCGTAGTACGCCTCGGAGGAGTCGCAGTGGTGCTCGACGCCACCGATGCCGCCCGCGTACGGGACGCGGATGACGACGGGCACGCTGAGCGCGCCGCGGGTGCGGTTGCGCAGCTTCGCCACGTGCGAGGCGATCTGCTCGAACGCCGGGTACGCGAACGCGTCGAACTGCATCTCCACGACCGGCCGCAGGCCGGACATGGCCAGGCCGACGGCGAAACCGACGATGCCGGCCTCGGCGAGCGGGGTGTCGAAGCAGCGCTTGTCGCCGAAGCGGGCCTGGAGCCCGTCGGTGATCCGGAAGACGCCGCCGAGCTGGCCGACGTCCTCGCCGAAGACGAGCACCCGCTCGTCGTCGAGCATCGCGTCGGCGAGCGCGGCGTTGAGCGCCTTCGCCATGGTCACGGTGGCCATCAGGCGTCCCCCTCCTGGTCGGCGGCCAACTCGGCACGGACCTGCTCGCGCTGCTCGACGAGCTGCGGCGTCGGCTCCGCGTAGACGTGCTCGAAGAGGCTCAGCGGCTCGACGGTGGGTTTGTCGTGCATCCGGGTGCGCAGGTCCGCCGCGTACGCCTCGGCCTCCTCGGCCACCGCGGCGGCGGCCGCGTCGTCGAGCGCGCCCCGGGCCCGCAGGTACGTCTCCAGGCGGGCCACCGGGTCGCGGTCGCGCCAGGCCTCGACCTCGTCGGCGTCGCGGTAGCGGGTGGCGTCGTCGGCGTTGGTGTGCGGCTCCATCCGGTAGGTGTGCGCCTCGACCAGGAACGGGCCGTGTCCGGCGCGGGCGTGCGCCACCGCGCGGGTGAGCACGGCGAGGACGGCCACCGGGTCGTTGCCGTCGACCTGTTCGCTGGGCACGCCGTAGCCGACGCCCTTGTACGCGAGGCTCGGCGCGGCGGTCTGCCGGGACAGCGGGACGCTGATCGCGTACCGGTTGTTCTGCACGAAGTAGACGACCGGCGCCTTGAACACGGCGGCGAAGTTGACCCCCTCGTGGAAGTCGCCCTCGCTGGTCGCGCCGTCGCCGATGAACGCCAGCGCCACCGAGTCGCGGCCCTGGTAGGCCTCCCCGTACGCCAGGCCGGCGGCGTGCACGCACTGGGTGGCGAGCGGGGTGCACTGCGGGGCGGTACGCCGGGCGGCGGGGTCGTACCCGCAGTGCCAGTCACCGCGCAGCAGGGTCAGCACCTCGACCGGGTCGATGCCCCGGGCGGTCAGCGCCATCGACTCCCGGTAGGTGGGGAAGACCCAGTCGTCGTCGCGCAGGGCGAGGACGGCGCCGACCTGGCAGGCCTCCTGCCCGCGGGAGGACGGGTAGACGGCGAGCCGGCCCTGCTTGGTCAGGGCGGTGGCCTGGACGTCGAAGCGCCGGCCGATCACCATCCGGCGGTACATCTCGACGAGTGCCTCGACGGGCGGCTCGGGGTAGTCGGCGAGGGCCGGCAGCGGGGTGCCGTCAGGGGCGAGCAGGCGTACCGGCTCACCGGCCGGCAGCAGCGCGCCGGCCGGGTCCGGCGTGGTGGCCGGCCGGGGAGCGCGCCGGGACGCCCGGCGGACCTGGGGTGTGGTCGTCACGACGGGAACCTCCTGGACATCTGGTGCGCTTATGCTCCTGCTCTCGGATGATTGACTCAATATCCACCGCGAACGCGGGACTGTTGGCAGGCAGGAGGCGACCGGATGAGCCAGGACTCCGGAACGGAGACGACCGGGACGGCCGGGACGGGACGAACGGCCCGGGTCCTGGACGAGGTGGACCGGCGGATCCTGGCCGAGCTGGTACGCGACGGGCGCACCTCGGTGCGGACGCTGGCCGAGCGGATCCACATCTCCCGCACCAACGCGTACGCCCGGGTGGAGCGGCTGGTGCGCGACGGCGTCGTCACCGGCTTCCGGGCGCAGGTCGCTCCGGAGGCGGCGGGGTTGGGCACGTCGGCGTACGTCGCCCTCACGATCGAGCAGAACACCTGGCGCGAGGTGTCCGCGGAGCTGGCGCGGGTGCGCTACATCGAGCACGCCGCGCTGCTCGGCGGCGAGCACGACGTGCTCGCCCTGGTCCGCGCGCCGGACAACGCCACCCTGCGGGACGTGGTGCTGAGCCGGGTGCAGAGCATCCCCGGCGTGCTGTCCACCCGCACCTGGCTGGTCTTCCACGAGTTCGACGGCGAGCTCAGCCCCTGGGAGTGATCCGGTGCTGCAACAAACCTGCACACCGCAGTCCTTGCCTTCGGGGAAACCGCTTTCCTAGCATTGCGTTTCATCGATGTTTCGTTCGGGTGCCGGGGCGAAGACCACGTGGACGCAGCATCCCGCGTTCGAGGACGAAGGTGAGACGAGATGAGACGACAAGGCACGCTGCGACTACCGGCGGCGCTGGCCACGGGAGCCATCGGCGCCGCGATCCTGGTGGCCCTGCCGCTGCCCCAGGCGTCCGCGGCGACCGGCACCGCGACCGGTTACGCGGCCAGCAACGGCGGGACCACCGGCGGCGCGGGCGGGCAGACCGTCCGGGCCACCACCGGAACCGCCATCCACGCCGCGCTGTGCGGCCGGGCCAGCAGCAGCACCCCGATCACCATCCAGGTCGAGGGGACGATCAACCACGGCAACACCAGCAAGGTCTCCGGCACCAGCTGCAACACCGCCGACGGCGTGATCGAACTCAAGCAGATCAGCAACGTCACGATCGTCGGCGTCGGCGCCGGGGCGGTCTTCGACCAGGTCGGCATCCACATCCGCGAGGCCCGCAACATCATCATCCAGAACGTGACGGTCCGGAACGTCAAGAAGTCCGGCTCCCCCACCTCCAACGGCGGCGACGCCATCGGGATGGAGAGCGACGTCCGCAACGTCTGGGTCGACCACGTCACCCTGGAGGCCTCCGGCGGTGAGTCGGAGGGCTTCGACGGCCTGTTCGACATGAAGGACAACACCCAGTACGTGACGCTGTCCTACAGCATCCTGCGCAACTCCGGCCGCGGCGGCCTCGTCGGGTCCAGCGAGAGCGACGTCTCCAACGGGTACATCACGTACCACCACAACCTCTACGAGAACATCGACTCCCGTACGCCCCTGCTGCGTGGCGGGATCGCGCACATCTTCAACAACCACTACGTGAGCCTGCGCGAGTCCGGCATCAACTCGCGGGCCGGCGCCCGGGCCAAGGTGGAGAACAACTACTTCGTCAACTCCAAGGACGTGCTGGGCACCTTCTACACCGACCAGCGCGGCTACTGGCAGGTGGCCGGCAACATCTTCAACAACGTGACCTGGTCCAGCCCGGGCAGTGACACCTACCCCGCCGGACCCAACCCGCAGTCGAACACCACCGTCAGCGTCCCCTACTCCTACCGGCTGGACGCGGCCACCTGCGTGCCGGACATCGTCCGGCAGACCGCCGGCGCCAACAAGGGCCTGCGCGTCTCCGACGGCAACTGCACCCCGCAGTCGCCGACCCCCGGACCGACCAGCCCGGCCCCGACCACGCCCGCGCCGACCACTCCCCCGCCGACCAGCCCGACCCCGACGCCGAGCCAGCCCAGCGGAACCAACCTCAGCATCGGGGCCGGCTCCGACGGCTCCAGCAAGGCCGACGGCACGAGCTACGGCAACGTGCGGGACGGCAACATGAGCACCTACTGGTCGCCGGCCGGCACGACCGGCTCCATCTCGATCAAGTGGGGCTCCGCGACCACCGTGTCCCGGATCAACATCCGCGAGGCGTCCGGCGCCGTCGGCGCCATCGGCTCGTGGCGGGTCGTCAACCACGACACCGGGGCGGTGCTGCGGACCGGCAGCGGCGCGGGAGTGATCACGGTCCCGACCACCTCGCTGAAGAAGATCACCTTCGAGATCACCGGCGCGAACGGTACGCCGCGGGTCGCCGAGTTCGAGACGTACGCCTCCTAGCGCACCGCCACCACCAGCGGGGGGTGGGGCCGCCACGGCCCCGCCCCCCGACCGCCACTCAGGAACCGCCCAGCAGGGACCGGTGCCGGCTCCACAGCCACCGCAGGTACTGCCGGAGTTCCTCGGGCGTGGCGACCCAGTCCCGCTCGAGGTAGCGCAGGATACGTGTCACCTCCCCCGGGACAAGGTCGTAGGCGGTCGCTCCGGTCTCCGGGACCGGCGCGTCCGGTGCGACGGCCACCGGGACCGGAATGACCGGGAGGCGAACGCCCCTCCGGTCGAAGGCCTTGAGGACCGTCAGGTAGGCGCGGCCCAGATGGTAGGGAGAGACGGCCAGCGCGAGGCTCGCGACGCCCTGACGGTCGACCTCGTCGACGATCCAGGCGGCCTGCAAACCGGTGTTCGGTGCCGGTTCGGCCTGGACGCGGACGCCGTCGACACGACGGAGACCGAGCCCGCGCAGGTAAGTGGGCGTGATCTCCGCGTAGGTCCGCTCAGCCGGGTTTCCGTTCGCCACCAGGAGGTGGCGGAGTTCCCGATTCGCCTCCCAGCGCCGGATCGCCTGGATCAGGCGCCACTCCTCGCCCTGACCGGTCACGACCGCGAGTGCGTCGACCCGGTCGGCGGCCGACTGCGGCAGAGCGAAGATCATCGTGACGGCCCTCAGCACGTCCAGGATCTGGCCGGTGGTGAAACCGGCCAGGTCGCCCACGTCCGCGATCCGCGGGATCGCCTCCCGTCCGAGGGAGGGCGGCGCAGCCGCCCCGGCACGTACCGGAACCCCGACCTCGTCTGGTTCACCCGTCACAGGCCCGCACGATAGGTGATCGGAACGGCGCCGGCGGACCCGCCGGTCCGTGGCAGCGGTGCGCCGCCCTACAGTTGGCCCGTGCCGTCCCTCCCGCCCGCGCTGCCGCCCGGCTCGCTGCGCGCGCTGACGCAGCCCGAGATCCACGCGTACGGTCTCCGGCTCCGGCCCTGGCAGGCCGCGGATCGCCCGACGGTGGTCGCCGCCTACGCCGACCCGGCCATCCAGCGCTGGCACTGCCGGTCGATGACCGACGAGGAGGCCGGCGACTGGATAGCGGCCTGGCCGGGCCGGTGGCGCGAGGAGACCGGCGCCGGGTGGGCGGTGCTCGACCCGGAGCGCGTCGTCGGGCAGATCAGCCTGCGCCGGGTCGACCTCGCCGAGAGCCGGGCCGAGGTGTCCTACTGGGTGGTGCCGGAGGCTCGCGGCCGCCGGGTCGCCCCGCGCGCCCTGTCCGCGATGACCCTCTGGGCCTTCACCACCCTGCGGCTGCGCCGCGTCGAGCTGTGCCACTCGACGGCGAACGTGGCGTCGTGCCGGGTGGCCCAGCAGGCCGGGTTCCTGGCCGAGGGTACGAAACGCGGTCAGGGTCGCCACGCCGACGGCTGGCACGACATGCACCTCCATGCCCGCCTCGACAGCGACCGGTGAACGGTACGTGTCCACGGACGGCCGGGTCCCCCGCGTCTAATAGGGCGTGACGTTCGAGGAATACGCGTTCGCCCGCACGTCGGCGCTGGTGCGGCTCGCCCGGTTGCTGACCGGCGACGAGCACCGGGCCGAGGACCTGGTGCAGGAGGTCCTGGCCAAGGCGTACGCCCGCTGGGGGAGCATCGCCCGGACGGACCGGCCCGACGCCTACGTCCGCCGCATGCTCGTCAACGCACAGCACTCCTGGTGGCGCCGGCGCGGCAGCAGGGAGATCTCGGTCGCCGCGCTGGTCGACCAAGCGGGTGCCACCGACGAGACGGCCGGCGTCGACGAACGCGACCGGTTGTGGCGGCTCGTCCGTGACCTGCCGGTGCGGCAGCGCACCGTGATCGTCCTGCGCTACTACGAGGATCTCGACGACGCGTCGATCGCCGAGATCATGCAGTGTTCGACCGGCACCGTCCGTACGCACGCCAAGCGCGCCCTGACGGCGCTGCGCGGGCGGCAGGAAACGCCGGACCCCGCCCGTACCGGAGGCTACTGATGTCCAGCGACCTCGATCAGCGGCTCGCCGCGACGCTCCAGCGCCACGCCGGCGGCGACGTCGACCCGGCGCCGATCGTGCGACACGCCCGCCACCGCGGTCGCCGTCTGCGGCTGCGCCGCCG
>JAEYGD010000135.1 GCA_023402505.1 Actinomycetes bacterium | reverse complement strand
TTCCGCAGCCTGCCCGAGGCGCTGTTCCTGCACGACCACGTCGTCCGCCAGATCGAGCTGGCCGAGCAGGCCAGCGACCCGGCCGAGCAGCAGGCCCGCGCCACGTTCGTGGTGGTCGGCGCCGGTTACACCGGTACCGAGGTCGCCGCGCACGGGCAGCTGTTCACCGACCGGCTCGCCGCGCAGCGACCCCGGCTGAAGATCCGCCCCCGCTGGATGCTGCTCGACGTCGCCCCCCGCGCGCTGCCCGAACTGGACCGGCGGATGTCCGACACCGCTCACCGGGTCCTCGACAAACGCGGCGTCGACGTACGCATGGGCACCTCGGTGGCGGTCGCCACCGCCGACGGCGTCAAGCTCACCGACGGCGACTTCGTACCGACCTGCTCGCTCGTCTGGTGCGTCGGTGTCCGGCCCGATCCGTTCGTCGCCCAGCTCGGCCTGCGTACCGAGAAGGGCCGCCTGGTGACCGACGAGTACCTCAACGTCCCCGGTTTCCCGGAGGTCTTCGCCTGCGGCGACGCGGCCGCGGTGCCCGACCTGACCCGCCCCGGGGAGGTCTGCACGATGACCGCCCAGCACGCCCAGCGGCAGGGCAAACTCGTCGCCCACAACATCGCCGCCTCGTACGGGCAGGGCAGCCGCAAACCGTACAAGCACCACGACCTGGGCTGGGTGGTCGACCTGGGCGGCAAGGACGCGGCCGCGAACCCGTTGAAGGTGCCGCTGGCCGGCCTGCCCGCCAAGGCGGTCACCCGCGGCTACCACCTGCTCGCGATGCCCGGCAACCGGCCGCGCATCGCGGCCGACTGGCTGCTCGACGCCACACTGCCCCGACCGGCGGTCCAGCTGGGCCTGGTGCCCGCGCACTCGGTACCGCTGGAGAGCAGCTCCCCGGAGGTGCCCGTCCGCGTGTAGCGCCCGCTTCACCGCCCGGCGTCGTCGGTGCGCGGGCGAACGCCGGCGACGAACGTGTCCAGCGCGCCCGCGTGCAGCACGCCGCCGGGTGCCGGGTCTCGCAGCGCGCGGACCACCAGACGCGCCACCGGCAGCCGCCCCGGCCGGCGCGCCGCCGCGAGCACCACGTTGCCGTACCGCCGGCCGCGCAGCATCCGCCGGTCGGCGACGACGCACACGTCGGCGAACACCGCCCGCAGGGTGGCCACCTGCACCCGGGTCTGGACCAGGGGCGGCAGGTCGGTGACGTTGACCAGGTACATGCCGTCGGGCCGCAGCACCCGCGCGACCTCGGCGGCGAACTCGACGGTCGCCACGTGCGCCGGCATCCGGGCCGCCCGGAAGACGTCGGCCAGCACCAGGTCGTACGCGCCGGTCGGGGCGGCGGTGACCGCGTCCCGGGCGTCGGCGACGTGGACCTCGACGCCGGCCGGCCGGGGTGGCAGGTCACGCGCCACCAGGTCCACCACCGCCGGATCCCGCTCGACGACCAGCTGCGCCGAACCGGGCCGGGTCGCGGCGAGGTAGCGCGGCAGCGTCAGGGCGCCGCCACCGAGGTGCAGCACGTCCAGCGGGGCGCCGGCCGGCGCGGCGAGGTCGGCCGCGGCGGCCATCCGGCGGACGTACTCGAAGTGCAGGTACGTCGGGTCGGCGACGTCCAGGTAGGACTGCTCGACGCCGCCGGCGAGCAGCGTACGCCCGGTGGGCCGGGCCGGGTCGACGGCCAGCTCCAACCGGTCGTCGGGCACGCTCATGGAAAGGCAGGCTAGCCCAGGCGGCCGTGCGTTCCCGCCGCCCGGGTGCGGGACCGGCCTCCTCCCGTCGGGCGGAGGCCGGTCCGCGCGGCGTCAGCCGCTGTTGATGCCGGCGCCCGCCTCGTCGATCGCGTCGTCGACGGCGTGCGCCAGGTCGACGTCCTGCGCGGTCACCGCGCCGGCCTGCCGGGACCGGACGGTCAGCACGGCGGTGGTGGCGTCGGACCGGCCGATCCGCGGCCCCCGGCCGGTGTCCTGCCGGAGCCGGTCGAGGCGGTCGAGCACCCGGTCGAGGTTGCCCGCCGGCAGCGCGAGGGTGCGCGAGAGCCCGTCGCGGCCCCCGGACCAGTACGGCAGCCCGGCCAGCGCCTCCCGCAGGTCGGCGTCGCCGAGCGGCGGCGTCGACGTGCTGGCGCCGACCACACCGCCGCCGGGCTCGGGCGGGGCGAGCAGGCCCCGCAGCCCGTCCGGGATGTGCAGGGACTCGACCAGGTCGCCGTCGCGGTCGGCCAGCGCGGTGAGCGTGGCCTCGGCTTGGTAGCGGGCCTGTTCCGGGGTACGCCCGCTGAGCCGGCCCACCTCGGCGAGGAAGCCGGGCAGGTCGGCGTGGCTCTCGACGCCGTCGACCGGCGTGACGTCGTGCAACGACATCGGCACCGCGGACAGCAGCCGGCGGCGTTCGGTCTCGCCGAGCGCCCAGGCCAGGGCGAGGACGGTGGCTTCGGCTCCCACCTTGGCGGTGCGGAAGTCGACGCCGGCCCGCCGGCTCACGTCGTCCACCAGGTCCTGGTAGCCCATGGAGATCACGCCCGCGGGGCCGGGATCCGGTATCGGCCGCGGATTGTCCGGGACGCCGGCCGGCGGCGGTGCGGGCCCACCGCGCGTGCTGTCCGGTTTCCGGTGACCGGCTGCCGGGGGCCCGTCCCGCCGGCCCTGGTCGAGGCTGGTCAACTGCTTGGTGGCGCTGAGGCTCGCGCCGGTCTCGCTGGGCTGCCGGCCGCGTTCGCGGGCCTGTCGGGCGAGCGCGCGGCGGCGCTTGTTGTCGCCCTCCATCTGCTTGCGCATGGTGACACCTCCGCTGGTGTTCGGCGCTTCCGCGGGTCGCCTTCCCGTCGCCGGCGACCACGAAACGGCACGCCGCGTCGGCCGGCGGCGGCCGGTGCGGACCGCGCGGGTTTCATCCGGCCGGGGTGAGGGCCGCTCACCCGGACGGGCCGGACGATCGCGGTGGACCGGAGGACTTCCGAGGTACGCGGAAGGGCAGGTCGTGATGAAACGGATCGTCGAGATCGTTCCCGCCCGACCCGGCTGGTACGCGCGCTGGCGCCTCACGCCCGGCGGCACGCGCTGCTACCCGGTCAGCCTGTGGGCCCTGCTGGAGGAGGCCGACGGCACCGGCCGGGAGGTGATCGGGGTGGACTGCGTCGGGCAGTGGCCCGGAGCGGACGACAACGAGGCGGGTGGGGAGTTCGTCCGTTACCTCTTCCAGACACCGGACTCGGGAGCACCGGAGGACGCGGAGCCGCCGTCCGTCGTGCCCGAGGACGCGACCGGCCCTCGCCGGCAGGCGGCGCCGGCGCCCTGATGCATCACTCCGGCCCCCGGCCCCTGGTCCCAGGGCCGGGGGCCATCCCCGGCCGGGGGTGCCCGGTCAGCCGACCTCGCGCAGGCCGTCGGCAGGGCCCTCGTCGGCGGCGCGCTCCACGGCGAGCAGCTCGGCCAGCCCGGTGCGGTCCAGCAGGCTGCGCAGGTGGGGACGGAGGCCGGACAGCCGCACCGCCCCGCCGGCGCGGTGCAGCACGACCAGGGCGCTGAGGCCGGACGAGTCGCAGAGCCCGACGCCGCCGAGGTCGACGAGAAGCTCCTGGTGGCCGTCCTGGCGCAGCTCGGTGGCGGCGGCGACGAGCTGCGGCGCGGTGTCGAAGTCGAGGTCACCGGTCAGCCGCAGGCGGGCGCGACCGGCGTCGAGCCGGCTCACCTCGATCGTCAGCAGCTGTGCGGCCATGGGTCCATGTTCCCAGTCCTGCCCGGAACGGCAACCGCGGGGGCGGACGAATCCGGCCGGCCGTGGACCGTCAGGCGGGGGCGGCGGGAGACCCCGCGGCACCGGACCGGGACTCGACCGGGCGGGCGAGCAGCCCGGAGATCCCGGTCATGTCGAGGATGGTCCCGAGGAACCGGGGCACCGCCCGCAGCTCGATGACCGTGCCGCGGTGCTGGCTCTCCCGCCACGCGTGCACGATGACCCCCAGGCCGGTGCTGTCGATGAACGCCAGGTCGTCGAAGTCCAGCAGGAGGGCGATCGGCGAGCCGGCGAGGATCCGGTCGATCTCGTCGCGCAGCGGCCCGGCGGTGGTGTAGGTGAGGTCGCCGCCGACGCGGATGCGCGGGGTGTCGGGATCCGACCGGTCGACGGTCATGCTGAGCGGAGCCGGACCGGTGTTCCTCCCGTGGGGTGGCACGATCACGCCTTTCCGCAGGCTCGCGGGGGGATAGCGACACCGGGATCGTAACAACCTCCGCTCGACCCCGCCTGGAACGCGCGACGCCCGGCCGGTCCCCGCGTCAGGTGGCGGTCCCCGGACACCGGCGTAGGGTGGGGGACCAGAGATTCTGACCACGAGCGTCGCGTCCGGCGCGGTGCGGGTGCCGATGAGGAGTGGGGCTCAGCTGGTGAGTGCGGCCGACGTCAAGGGTCAGGACCCGGGTGACGCACGGCCCTCGCCCGGTGCCGCCCGGGCGGCGTGGCCGGTGGGCGCCGCGGCCCGCGGCCGGCCGGCGCTGGCCCGTGACCGTGCCCCCGCCCCGCCCGACTGGCCGGAGGTCGTCGAGCACGTCCGCGAGGGTCTCGTCGTCTGTGACGGCGACGGGGTGGTCCGGCACGTCAGCCCGGTCGCCGCGCGTCTGCTGCCCGAGGTCGTCCCCGGCGAGCGGCTGGCCGTCGCGGGCGTGCCGGGGCTCGTCGCCGGAGGTGACTTCACCCACCACGACCGCCGGCTGCGCTCCCGCCGGGTGACGCTGTCGGCCGGGCGCTCCTGCTGGTACGTGGAGGACGTCACCGAGGTGGTCGCCCGGGCCGACGCGCTGCTGGCCGAGCGGGCCCGCTCGGCGTTCCTCGCGGTGGTCGGCGAGAAGCTCGGCAACCCGCTGCATCCCGACCGCGCCGCCGCCGCGGTCGTGCGCCTCGCCGTGCCGACGCTCGCCGAGGTGGCGGTGCTGGTGCTGGCGCCCCGCTCCGGTCGGGCCCGCTGGTGGCGGGCCCGCCGGGTGGACGACGACATCCCGACCGTCGACCGTGGGGTCCTGGCCGCCACCAGCCTGCCGCCGGCCGTGGCGCAGGCGCTGGACGGCGCCGAGCCGCACGCCGTCGACTGGCTCGCCGAACAGGCGGTCGAGGCGGGCTGGCTGCCGGGCGCGGACGCGTTCGTGCGGGTGGTGCCGCTGCCCGGCCGGGACGCGCCGGCCGGCGCGCTGCTGGTCGCCCGCCGCAGCGGCTGGTACGAGGAGGCGGACCTGGACCTGCTCCGGGCCTTCGCCGCCCGGGCCGGCGCCGCGCTGACCACGGCGGTGCTCTACCGGGACCAGGCCGAGGTGGCCGACACCCTCCAGGCCAGCCTGCTGCCGGTGGAGCCGGCCGAGGCGAGCGGCGTGCAGTGGGGTACCGCGTACCGGCCGGCGCAGGGCGGGCTGCGCATCGGCGGGGACTTCTACGGCTCGCACCGGCTGCCCGACGGCGGCTCGGTCTTCTTCCTCGGCGACGTGTCCGGCAAGGGCGTCGAGGCGGCGGTGTTCACCGGGCAGTTGCGGCAGTGCCTGCACGCGCTGCACCGGGTCGAGTCCCAGCCCGGGCGGCTGCTGAAGCTGCTCAACGACGCTCTTCTGGAGACCACCCAGGCACACGACCGGGGGCGGTTCGCGACGATGGTGCTCGGGGTGAGCCGCCCGCACCGCGACGGGGGCCTCACCCTGACCATGGCCGGCGGCGGTCACCTGCCGCCGCTGGTGCTGCGCGGCTCGGGCGAGGTGGAGCCGGTTCCGCTGCGCGGCATGCTGGTCGGCGTCGTGCCGGACCCGCGCATCGGCGAGCAGACGGTCCAGCTGGAGCCCGGTGAGACCTGCCTGCTCTACAGCGACGGCGTCACCGAGGCGCGCGGTGGCCGCGGGGGCCACGAGCAGTTCGGCACCGACCGCCTGGTCAGCGCCCTCACCGGATGCCACCGGATGCCGGCGCCCGCTCTGGCCGAGCGGGTCGAGCAGGTCACCTGCGACTGGCTGGCCGACGGCGACCACGACGACATCGCGGTGCTCGCGCTGCGGGCCACCGGCCCCGGCGTGCGTACGCCCCGGCACCTGCACGCCGTGCCGGATCCGGCCGCATTCCCGACGAGAGGCTGACCCGATCGTGACCATCCTGACGGCCGAGGCCGGCCCGGCCGCCGCCTGGTCCCACTACCTGCACTGTCTCGGCGAGGCCGACGAGTACGCCGCGATCGACGTGGCGACCGGGCTGCTGGAGGCCGGGGTGCCGGCCGAGCGGGTGCTGCTCGACCTGGTCGCCCCCGCGCAGGTGGAGGTGGGGGAGCGCTGGGCCCGCAACGAGTGGAGCGTGGCGCAGGAGCACGCCGCCACGCACATCAGCGAGCGGGTCGTGGCGGCCGTCGCGGCGTACGCCGCTCCCCGTCCGACGGGCGGTCGGGTCGTGGTGGCCTGCCTGGACGGGGAGTGGCACGCCCTGCCGCCCCGGCTGGTCGCCGAGGTGCTGCGGCTGCGCGGCTGGCAGGTCACCTTTCTCGGTGCCAGCGTGCCGGCCGCGCACCTGGTGTCGTACCTGCACCGGCACGACGCGCACGCGGTCGCGCTGGCCTGCGCGCTGCCGATGCGGCTGCCGCACGCGCACCGGATGATCGAGGCGTGCCGCCGCTCGGACGTTCCGGTGGTGGTCGGCGGGCGGGGCTTCGGCGCCGACGGGCGGTGGGCGCGCCGCCTGGGCGTCGCATGGGCGCCCGACGCGCCGTCCGCGGCGGACCTGGTCGCCGACGAGCGGGCGCTGCGCCGGACGCCGCCGGCGGAACTGTCCCACCTGGCCGACGACGAGTACGCCAGCCTCGTCAAGCGGCGCGGTGAGCTGATCGACTCGGCGCTGACGGACCTGCGGGACCGGGTGCCCGCCACCCGCGACTACACGCCCGCGCAGCTCGACTCGACGGTAAGCGACCTCGGGTACATCGTGGACTTCCTGGCCGCGGCCCTCTACGTGGACGACCCGTCGCTGTTCACCGAGTTCGTGGGCTGGCTGGTCGAGATCCTCACCAGCCGGAAGGTGCCGGCCGCCGCGGTGGGGCTGACCCTGGGGCACTACGCGGAGGCGTTGCGTGACTTTCCCCGTGCCGCCCGGTTCCTGGGGGCCGCGCAGGCGGTGACGACCGCCGGGTGAGGGGCGCGGAGGCGTCGCGGGCCGGGCTTATACTTGCCGCGCTGCAAACGTCTGCCCGCCGCCCTCCCTGGGAGACCACCGTGCCGTTCTCCGTCACCTGCACCGCGCGCGACGGTGACGGGGCACTCGTGCACCTCTCCGGCGAACTGGACCTCAGCACCGCCGCGGAGCTGACCGCCGTCCTCGACGGGCTGGCCGCCGACGGGGCGCGCCGGCTCCTGCTCGACCTGACCGACCTGACGTTCTGCGACTCCACCGGGATCGCCGCGTTCGTCCGCGCCGACAACCGGGCGGCCGACGACGGCGGCTGGTTGCGGGTCACCGGGGCGACCGGCCGGGTGCGCCGGGTGCTTCAGGTAACCGGCCTGGACGAGGTGCTGCGACACGAACCCGACGACGCCGGTCCGATGTGACGATCCGCCCACCGATGGGCTAGATTTCCCCGCCAGCAACGGTGACCGCGAGGTCCCGCTCCGTTGACACAAGAAGCAGGTGACCATGGGTACGACGAGCCCGAGTCCGGTCCGCATCCTCGTGGTGGACGACGACCCAGGTGACGTGCTCATGATCGAGGAGGCACTCGCCGACTCGGACGTCGACAAGGTGATCGACGTGGTGGGCGACGGCCAGGAGGCGATGGAGTTCCTGCGGCGTACCGGCCGGCACACCGAGGCACTGCGGCCGGACGTGATCCTGCTGGACCTGAACATGCCCCGGATGGACGGCCGGCAGGTGCTGGGCGAGGTCAAGGGCGACGAGGACCTGCGGACCATCCCGATCGTCGTGTTGACCACCTCGAACGCGGACACGGACATCGTCGGCAGCTACACGTTGCAGGCGAACGCGTACGTGACGAAGCCGATCGACCTGGACGACTTCAACGACGTGGTGCGCCGGATCGACGAGTTCTTCGGCCGGGTCGTGGTGCTGCCCAAGCGCACCTGACCCGCCCGCCTGCTCGCATGCTGAACATTTTTCCCGAACCCCCTCGGCGGCGGCGCCCAGCACCGAGGATCCGAAGGTGGGGAAAGATGTACCAGCTGCCTGGGGGGGCGACAGTATGAGGTTCTCCGTCGTTGACGTCGGCTACGACCAGCGGCAGGTCGATTCCTGCCTGGACGAGCTCGGTATCCGGTTGAGCCGGCTCGCGGCGCGGGCGGAGCGCGCCGCTGCGGCCGGGCGGGAGTGGGACGAGATCCGCGAGGAGGCGGCCGCCCTGCGCGGGCTGCTCCAGCGGCTCGACCTCGGCGACGGGAGCCGGTGGTACGACGGCGGGGGCGAGGCGGCCGAGCTGCTCGCCCGGGCGCGGCTGGAACTCGACGCCGCCCGCGAGGAGGCCCGGCAGCTGCGCGAGCGGGTGTACGCCGAGGCGGTGCAGGCCCGCCGGGACTTCGAGGAGGCGCTGCACGCCCGCCGCCGCCGGGAGGCGCGGGTGGACGAGATCCTCGGCGGCCTGACCGAGCCGGTGCCGGCGGACGCGCCGACCGCCGCCGCGTCCGTCGCCGGGGACCGGACGGTAGCGGGCCGGGCCGGACGGTAGCGGGCCGGCCCGGACGGGCAGCGGAGCCGGGTGGCTCAGACGAGGGCGGCGACGATCGTGGTGGCGCGGGACTCGTGCACGGCGTACGCGTCGGGGAAGGCCGAGACCTGCACGGCCTGGGCGGCTCCGGCGACGCTCATCTCCTGCCAGCCGGGGATCTCCCGCAGCGCCTCGTAGAAGGCCCGTGCGGCGTACGAGGGGCGCATCAGTTGGGCGACGGTGCCCCAGCCGCTGCTGGGACGCTGCTGGAACAGGCCGACCGAGTCGTGGTCCCAGCCGACCGCCTGGTGCGGGTGGTTCTGCGACTCCGGCACGCCGCCGTTGGCGTAGTTGAGCAGGGTGCTCTCCTGCATCGCGGTGGCGATGGCCACCACGAGGGCGCGGCGGGGCATCTTCATGTCCAGCCCGACGTCCACGATGACCTTGGCGTTGTCCATCTGGGCCTGGGTCAGCCCGGCCACCGGCCGGGGCCGGGCGGGTTTGGTCGGTTTGGGCTTCTTCGGCGCCTTCTTCTTGGTCGCGGTGGGGGACGGCTTGACGGTCGGGCTCGGGCTGGCCGGGGCGGGGGAGACGGCGCGGTCCAGGGCGCGGGAGGCGCGCTCGTCGGTCACGGTCCGGTCGGCGACGGCCTCGGCGACGCGGGTCCGGTCGGGGGTGTCACCGGCCGGGCCGCTGGACCCGGCGAAGGCCACCATGCCGAGGCAGCAGGTCAGTCCGGTGGCGAGGGCGACCCGCGCGGGGGTCGACGCCAACATCGCGCGTCCCCTGGTACGGGGTGATGCGGAGGCGCGGTGCCGGCCGATCGTCCTTTCGGTGGAGGCGGCATCGGCGGACCGGCCATCCGGTCGCGTCTCGGTCGTCTTCTGGTCGAAGGTGTCGTCGGGGTGCACCCGCCGAGGCTAGAAAGCGGATCGCCCCTTGCCATCGGTCCGTTTGGTGGCATGCGTCACAATTCGCGGTGATAGCTCGGGTGAAGTGATCGAGGCGAACAGCAAAGCCGCCATTCGCGTTTGTCCGTCATGACGGAAATCCCCGCATCAAGTACCTGAAAGCCGGCGAAGCATTGATCTTGCGACACCGCCGACACCGCGCGTCGGCCCCTCCTCCGAACGGACGAGAGGCGGTCGGTCACCCGACCGGCCACCGGGCCGGCCGGAGGTGCCGTCGGGCGGTGGGTGCCGCAGGGTCCGGCAGGCGGAGGTCAGTGCCGGCCGTTCTCGGTCGGCGAGACCGTGAGGTGGTGCCGGCTGGCGTCGCCGCTGGAGAAGGGCCAGAGCCGGTCGGCGTACTCGACCAGATCGGCGAGCTGCTGGCGGGACAGCCCGGCCGACGAGATCGACGCGTGCACGTCCGCCCGGTACCGGCCGTCGTCGTCCCGACCGAGCTTCGCCTCCGCCCGCACCTGCACGGTGTGCGCCTCGTCGGTGATCTCACCGGCCGCCTCCACCGCCGCGTGGTGCAGGCACGAGGCGAAGGCGGCGGCGAGCAGCTGCGACGGGCTGAGCCCGGTGCAGTGCGGCGCCAGTGGAGACGCCAGCGCGGTGGACAGGCCACCGTCGTCGGTACGGACGTGGCCGCCCTCCGCCGTCGCGGTGGCAGTCTCGTTCAGCCAGGAACTCTGCTGCGACATCGCGTTCCTCCCGTCACTCACCCGCCCGGCTACCCGGCGTCCCGCCGGTGAAACCGCGCGCACGACGGCGCAAGCGCAGGTCAGACCCAGTCGGGAACGGCTGCGACCTCGGTGGCCTCGGCCGCGGCCCGCTCGTTCCACGCCGACACCGCCGCCCGGGGCCGCGGCGGCACCGGCTGCCGCATCGGCACGTAGACCCGGGCGTCCACCGCCTCGGCGAGCAGCAGGGCCGCCATCAGGCTGGTCGGCCGCTGCGCCGGGTCGGCGGCGAGACAGCGGGCGCACAGGTCCGCCACGTCCGGCGGCAGCCCGTCGATCGCCGGCAGCGGGTCCGGCGGCCGGCGCCGCCGGATGCCGAACAACTCCGTCGTCGTCCCCGCCACGTACGGCAGCCGCCCGGACAGGCAGTAGTACAGGAGCACACCCAGGGCGTACATGTCCGCCGCCGGCGTGGCGGGCGCGCGGTCCAGCTGCTCCGGCGCCAGGTACGCCGGGGTTCCCACCACCATGCCGTCGGGCGTCGGGTCGGCGGCGCCGGACGGGGTGGCGATGCCGAAGTCGAGCACCTTCACCCCGGCCGGGCCGAGGATCACGTTGGCCGGCTTCACGTCACGGTGGACGATGCCGTGCGCGTGTGCCGCCGACAGCGCCGCGCACACCTCCGCGCAGACCCGTACGGCGATCCGCCAGTCCAGCGGCCCGTGCCGCAGGTGGGCGGCGAGGGTCTCCCCCTCGGCGAGTTCCATCACGAGGTACGGCACCTCGCGTCCGGCCGTCTCGGCGGTGCCGAAGTCGTGGACGCTGGCCACGTTGGGGTGCACCAGGCGGGCGGCGGAGCGCGCCTCGGCCCGGATGCGCTCCACGCGGTCGTCCTGCTCCTCCCGGGCCGGGGCGATGAGCTTCACCGCGACCGGCCGGTCCAGCACCTCGTCGTGGGCCGACCAGACCTCCGACATCCCACCGACGCCGATCCGCTGTTCGAGCCGGTACCGCCCGTCCAGCGTCCTCATCCGTGGCTCCTCGTCCTCGTTACCCAACCGGTGCTCCGGTGCCGGTACCCGGGCTCCGATCAGGGCAAACCGTCGTCGGAGCGGCCGACGGCCCACCCGGTGCGGTAGCTTGCGAGCCGGGGAGGGACGGCGCACCGCCGGCGTACGCGTGATGCGGAGGCGCGATGAGCGAGGTGACCGTACGCTTCGTCGGCGGGCCGGCCCACGACCTGGTCCGGGCGTTGCCGGCCGGCCCGGACGGCGCGCCGCCGCCCCGCTGGGTGCTGCGCCACCCCGACGGCGAGGGCGCCACGACGGCCGGCGGGCCGGACCACCTCTACGAGCGTGACCGCCCGGACGGCGGCGGGACCTGGACGATGCGCTTCGTCCACACCTATCCCGTCGGCATGTCCGAGTAGCCGCCCACAGCGCGCACACAGCAACCGCACAAGCGGGGCACAGCGCACCCACCCACGATGGGGGCCATGGTGACCAACGAGCAGGCCGCGCCGGTCCGGGTCGAGCTGCGCCGCCCGGACGGGCAGCCGGTCCGCGTGCTGGTGGTCGACGACGAGCCCACGCTGACCGACCTGCTCTCGATGGCCCTGCGCTACGAGGGCTGGCAGGTGCGCACGGCCGGCAACGGCATGGCGGCGCTGAGCGCGGCCCGCCAGTTCCAGCCGGACGCCATCGTGCTCGACGTGATGCTGCCCGACCTGGACGGCTTCGCGGTGCTGCGGCGGCTGCGCGAGGTGTCCCCGACCGTGCCGGTGCTCTTCCTGACCGCCCGCGACGCGGTCGAGGACCGGGTCGCCGGGCTGACCGTCGGCGGCGACGACTACGTCACCAAGCCGTTCAGCCTGGAGGAGGTGATCGCCCGGCTGCGGGCGCTGATGCGCCGCTCCGGGTTCGCGGTCACCGCCCGCGAGGAGGCGGTGCTCACCGTCGGCGACCTCACCCTCGACGAGGACAGCCACGAGGTCCGCCGGGGCGGCCAGCTGGTCACGCTGACCGCCACCGAGTTCGAGCTGCTGCGCTACCTCATGCGCAACCCCCGCCGGGTGCTCAGCAAGGCGCAGATCCTGGACCGGGTCTGGAACTACGACTTCGGCGGCCAGGCCAACGTCGTCGAGCTGTACATCTCGTACCTCCGCAAGAAGATCGACGCCGGCCGCGCGCCGATGATCCACACCCTGCGCGGCGCGGGATATGTCCTCAAGCCCGCGGAGTGACCGGCCCGGCCGGCTGCGCCGGTGGCTGGCCGGTCGGTCCCTGCGGACCCGGCTGGTGGTCATCGTGGTCACCCTGCTGGCGGCGGTCAGCGTCGCGATCGCCGGCATCACCACCGTGGCGCTGCGGCAGTTCCTCATCGACCGGGTGGACGCGCAGCTCACCGGTGAGCCGGGACCGCGGGGCCTGCGCCCGTTCCCGCGGGTCCCGCCGGCGGAGCGGGAGCTGGTGATCCCGCCCGGCCTGGAGCCGGGCTCGGTCGTGGCGACGCTGTCCGACGGCCGCGTGGTCGAGGCGCGCGTCCAGACCGGCACCCGCCAGGGTGGGGAGACCGTCCCGGCCGGCGAGGTGGCGGCGCTCGGCCGGCTGGTGGTCGGTGCCGCGCCGCGTACCGTCGACCTGGGTGACCGGGGCGAGTACCGGGCCGTCGCCCGGCAGTGGCCCGGCGGCACGGTCCGGGCCTTCGCGGTGCCGCTGGCCGAGGTACGGGACACCGTGATGTGGCTGGTCGCCGCCCAGCTCGCCGTCGCCGGTGCCGGCCTTCTCGTCGCCGGCACCGCCGGTGCGTTCATCGTCCGGCGTACCCTGCGCCCGCTGCGCCGGGTGGCCGCCACCGCCGGGCGGGTCAGCGAGCTGCCGCTGGACCGGGGCGAGGTGGCGCTGTCGGTCCGGGTGCCGGGCTCCGACACCGACCCGCGCACCGAGGTCGGCCAGGTCGGCGCCGCGCTCAACCGGATGCTCGGGCACGTCGCCGCCGCGCTCGCCGCCCGGCAGGCCAGCGAGACCCGGGTACGCCAGTTCGTCGCCGACGCGAGCCACGAGCTGCGGACCCCGCTCGCGGCCATCCGGGGGTACGCCGAGGTGGCCCGGCGCGGCCGGGACCGGGTACCGCCCGACGTGGCGCACGCGCTGCGCCGCGTCGAATCGGAGAGCACCCGGATGACCCGGCTCGTCGACGACCTGCTGCTGCTCGCCCGCCTCGACGCCGGCCGTACCCTCGCGGTGGAACCGGTCGACCTGACCGCGCTGGTGGTCGACGCCGTCAGCGACGCGCACGTCGCCGCTCCGGAGCACCGGTGGCAGCTCGACCTGCCGCCGGATGTGGTCCGGGTGCCCGGCGACCCGGCCCGGCTGCACCAGGTGCTGGCCAACCTGCTCGCCAACGCCCGCGTGCACACGCCGGCCGGCACCACGGTCACCACGTCGCTCGCGCTGGAGGTGGACGCGGCGGTGCTCCGGGTCGCCGACGACGGCCCCGGGATCCCCGCCGACCTGCGGCCGGAGGTCTTCGAGCGGTTCGCGCGCGGGGACAGCTCCCGGTCCCGGACGCACGGCAGCACCGGGCTCGGCCTGGCGATCGTCGCGGCCGTGGTCGAGGCGCACCACGGGACGGTGTCGGTCGAGAGCGGGCCCGGCCGGACGGTGTTCACCGTGCGACTGCCGGCGCCCGACGCGTAGCCGGAGTGCCGGCTCGCCGGTCGGCGGCATGGCCGGGGTGGCGGCTTCCGGTCAGCGTCGCAGCCGGGGATCGATCCACACCCCGAAGGTGTTGTCGTGGCACTGCTCGGTGCTGGTGGTGCTGACCTGGATGGCCACCCGGGTGGCGGTGCGGACGTCCACCCGGACCGGGCGGGTGCGGCCCAGGCCGACCCGGGTGCTGAAGACCGGCTTCCCGTCGACCAGGACGGCGAAGGTGAGCGGTGCCGGCACCGACTCGTCGGCGAGCCCCACGGTCGCCTCCAGCCAGGTGTACTGGCGGCTCGTCACGAACGCCGCGTCGAAGTTGTCGTTGAGCCAGCACGGGGACGCGGTGAGCACCCGCTCGTGGCGGTTGCCCGCCACCATCTGGGGCGTGTGGTCCCAGCCGACGAAACCGTCGACCTCCGGCAGGTCGGTCAGGTACCGCATGCCCGGCACGTCCGGTGCCGCCGCGCCCGGATCGGGGCTGGCCGCGGTGGCGGTCGCCGCCGGGCCCGGTGCTCCGGTCGGGGTCGCCTCCGGGCCAGGTGCCCCCGTCGCCGGTGCCGGGCTGGACGCCGGCTGCCCGGACAGCCCGTCCCGGACCAGTTCCACGGTGATCGGGACGGCCGCGGCGAACACCGTGGCCCCGGCGGCGATGACCGCCGCGAGGATCGCCGGGCTCGGCCGCCGCCGGGTCCGCCGCTGGTTCTGCTGCGTCGACACGCGTCGATTATGTCGTCAGCGGTCCAGCACGCCCGCCAGGACGTCGACGACGCGCTGCGCGTGGCGGCCGTCCGGGTCCTCGTCCGGGTTGAAGTCCGCCACGCTCATCCCGACCAGCCGGTCCGACCGCACCAGGGGCCCGACCAGGGCGGCCACGTCCGCCCAGTCCAGGCCGCCCGGTTCCGGGTAGGTGACCGCCGGCAGTACCAGCGGGTCGAGCACGTCCAGGTCGAGATGCAGCCAGGCCGGTCCGACGCCGTCGCCGGCGAGGTCGCGGCCGACGGTCGCCGCGGCGGGCCCGCGCAGCCGCTCGGCCGGCACCGCGTGGATGGCCGGGTCGAGCCGGGCCGCCTCCACCGCCGAGTCCGCGTCGTACGGGGAACGGCAGCCCAGCAGGTGCACCTGGTCGGGGTCGACGAGCGGCCCTTCCCGGTCGAGTAGCCCGGCCGGCCCGTGTTCGGTCACCACCGACAGGTCCATGTCGGCCGCCTCGCCGGTGGGGGAGGTGCGGCCGTCGAAGAAGTCCCGGTGCCCGTCGAGGAACCAGAGCGTGAACCCGGCCGGCAGGGCCTGGAGCACGCCCGGCAGGATCGCGCAGTCGCCGCCGACGACCAGGGGGCGGTGGCCCGCGTCGACCAGCTCGGTGACCCGGGCGGAGATCGCCCGGCCCGCACCGCGTACCTGGTCGGCGCCGATCACGCCGGTCTGCGCGTCCCGGACCGGGTCGGTGATGACGACGTCGACCGCGCCGCCGTCGCGCGCGCCCAGCCGGTCGACCAGCCCGGCGGCCCGCAACGCCGCCGGCGCCCGCCGCTCGCCACGCCCCCGGCCGGAGGAGTCCAGCGGTGCGTCCAGCACCGTCCATCGCACAGGCTCCGAGGCTAGTCGAGTGCCCACGCCGGTGCTGCCGATCGGGCCGGCCCGGCCGTTCTGACGGATGATGCCCAGCCGGTCGACACGCCGGGGAGGCCCCGGCTGACCGTCATCCGATCGAGGGCGGGTCGATGCGGCGGCGTCGGTCGGGGGTGTCGGACCGTCGTGGCAGGCTGGCGGCGTGTACCGGGAACGTCGCGCCGGAGTGGCCGGCGCCGTGCTCTGGACCAGCACCGTGTTCTGGACCAGCACCGTGCCCTGGACCAGCACCGTGCCGGCCGGTGCGGCGCCGACCCGGGTACTGCCCGACGGCTGCGTCGACCTGCTCTGGTCCAGCCGGGCCGGCCTGCTGGTGGCCGGCCCGGATCGCCGCGCCTTCCTGAGCGTCAGCGAGCCGGGGGACCGGTGGGTGGGACTGCGCCTGCCGCCGGGTGTCGGCCCGGCCGTCCTCGGCGTGCCGGCGGTCGAGCTGCGGGACCGGCGGGTCCCGCTCGCCGCGCTCTGGGGCGACCGGGCCGCCACCCGGCTCGCCGAGCGGGCCGGGGACTCGGCGGCGGGGGCACTGGTCGAGGTGGCCGCCGACCGGCTGCGGG
>JAEYGD010000079.1 GCA_023402505.1 Actinomycetes bacterium | reverse complement strand
CCCGCAGCGCGGACCGCCGGGACGTACCAGGATGTGGCCGATCTCCCCGGCGGCGCCGTGCGCGCCGGTGGCGGCCGCGCCGTCGACGACGTGCGCGGCGGCGATGCCGGTGCCGATCGCGACGAAGAGGACGTGCCGCGCGTCCCGGCCGGCGCCGAGGCGCGCCTCGGCGAGGCCGCCGACCCGCACGTCGTGGCCGAGCGCCGCCGGCAGCCCCAGCCGCGCCTCGGCCAGCTCCCGCAGGGGTACGTCCCGGAAGCCGACGTTCGCCGACCAGACCGCCACGCCGGCCGCCTCGTCGACGACGCCCGGGACGGCGACGCCGAGAGCCACCGGGGCCAGCCCGTCCAGGCGGGCCTTGCCGGCCAGGGCGTCGGCCACGTCCAGGATCGTCTCGACGACCGCGGCGGGCCCCCGCCCGGCGTCGGTGGGGTGACGCTCGGTGTGCACGGCCGTGCCGTCCGGGCGGACCAGCGCGCACTTCATCCCGGTGCCGCCGACGTCCAGCGCGACGACTACCTGGTCCGGGTGCGGTCCTGCCGCGTTCGAGGGATGGCCCGCCGTGTTCACGCGAGGACCACGGAGCGGCTCAGGTGCCGCGGCGCGTCCGGGTCCAGACCCCGGCTGGTGGCGAGCGTGACGGCGAAGCGCTGCGCCAGGATCAGGTCGGCCATCGGGTCCAGCGGCGTACGGCCGGCCGCCCAGTTGCCGATCACGCTGCGGCAGCCGTGGGTGCGGCTGTGCGCGAACGCGGCACCGGTGGCGGCCACGTCCTCGGCGAGCCCGTCGGGCAGCTCACCGAGCGCCCAGACCAGCCGGCCCGGCGCGGCGACCGAGATCGGGCCGTGCCGGTAGTCCATCGCCGGGTACGCCTCGGCCCAGAAGGTGGCCGCCTCGCGGCACTTCAACGCCGCCTCGTGGGCCAGGCCGACCGTCCACCCGCGACCGAGGAAGGTGACCTGTTCGACGCGGCCCGGGTCGATCGGCAGCGGCGCGCGCACCGCCACCTCGGCGTCGGCGGAGAGCGCGGCGACGTTGTCGCCCAGGTGGGCGCGGAGCAGGGCCAGAGCGGTGGTCGCGAACCGGGTCTGCACCACCGCGCGTTCGTCGGCGAAGGGCAGGGGCACCGCCGCGTCGGCCAGGTCGACGGCCGGCGAGGCCGGGTCGCCGACCAGCACGGTGGTGGGCAGCGTCCCGCGCAGCGCGGCGAGCAGGTCGGTCACCTCGGTCGTGGTGCCGGAGCGGGTGACCGCGACGACCCGGTCGTAGCGGCGGCCGGCGGGGAACTCGCTGGCCTGGAAGGCGTCGGTCTCGCCCTGGCCGGCGTGTTCGCGGCGGGCCGCGTACGCCATCGCCATGAACCACGACGTGCCGCATCCCACGACGGCGACCCGCTCCCCGGGGCGGGGCAGGCGGTCGGCCACGGTGGCGGCCAGTCGCGCCGCCTCCCGCCAGCAGTCGGGCTGGCTCGCGATCTCCGCGTCGACGTACGACATGAGAACTCTCCACAGAGCGGTGCGCAATACGGCTCGTTAGGCCCGTCTTTCGCGCGTCATTCTGCGCGAACGCGGGTCATCGTGGCAACCGCGCCCGCGATCGAGCAGATCCAGTTTTTGCCTCCTCGTAGTTTCGCGCACTAGTGTGCACGCAATCAATCACCGACCGCGCAGTAACTGGAGGGCCCGGGGTGGACCGGTACGCCAGATGGAACGCCCTGCTCGAGATGCTGACCGACAGTGGCCGGGTCACCGTCGAGGAGGCCGCCGCACGCCTGGACGTCTCGCAGGCCACCATCCGCCGCGACTTCGACCAGCTCGCCCAGCAGCAGATGATCACGCGTACCCGGGGTGGCGCGGTCGCCAACGGTGTCTCGTACGACCTTCCGCTGCGCTACAAGACCGCCAAGCACTCGGCCGAGAAGCAGCGGATCGGTGCGGCCGCCGCGGCCCTGGTGTCGCCGGGCACGGTGGTCGGTCTCAACGGCGGCACCACCAGCACCGAGGTGGCCCGGGCGCTCGCGGTCCGGCCGGACCTGAACACCAGCGCCGAGGGCGCCCAGCTCACCGTGGTCACCAACGCCCTGAACATCGCCAACGAACTGCTGGTCCGCTCGCGGATGAAGGTGGTGGTGGCCGGCGGCGTGGTGCGGCCGAAGTCGTTCGAGCTGGTCGGCCCGCTGGGCGGGGCGCTGCTGCGTGAGGTCACCCTGGACGTCGCGCTGCTGGGCGTGGACGCGATCGACCCGCAGCTCGGTGCCGCCGCCCACCACGAGGGTGAGGCGGCGATGAACAGCCTGATGGTGGCCCGCGCCAAGCGGGTCGTCGTGATCGCGGACTCGTCCAAGCTGGGCGGTCATGCCTTCGCCCGGATCTGCCCGGTCGACCGGGTGGAGACCCTGGTCACCGACTCCGGTGCGGCACCCGAGGTGGTGGACGCCTTCCGCGCCGCCGGCGTCCACGTCGTCTGCGCCTGACGGGAGCACTCCGACACTCCGACGGCCCGCGAGGGGCCGATCTGACCCACCGTGAGCGTGTCGTGTGCATACCCGGTATTGCGCCCCGATGCATACCGCGTATGGTTTCCCCGTCACACCCATCATCGGGGGAGGTGCAGCTTGCCAGCTGTCCTGGAGATCGAAGGTCTTCGGAAGACCTACAAGAGCCGACGACGCGGCACCCGTAACGCGCTCGACGGCTTCGACATGCGGGTCGAGGCCGGCCAGGTGCACGGGTTCCTCGGTCCGAACGGGTCGGGCAAGACGACGACCCTCCGTACGCTGCTCGGCCTCATCCGGGCCGACGGCGGGCGGATGAACCTGCTCGGCCACGAGGTGCCGGCCGCGCTGCCCGAGGTCGCCGGCCGCGTCGGCGCGATCGTGGAGAGCCCGCAGTTCTTCCCGCACTTCACCGCTCGGGACACGCTGTCCCTGCTCGCCGGCGCCGGTGACGTGCCGTCGCAACGCGTCGACGAGGTGCTGGAGCTGGTCGGGCTGCGCGACCGGGCCGGCGAACGGGTGAAGACCTACTCGCTCGGCATGAGGCAGCGGCTGGCCGTCGCCTCCGCCCTGCTCAAGAACCCGCAGCTGCTGATCCTGGACGAGCCGGCCAACGGCCTGGACCCGGGCGGCATCCGCGAGATGCGCACCCTCATGCGCAACCTGGCCGGATCCGGCATGACGGTGGTGCTCTCCAGCCACATCCTCGGCGAGATCCAGCTGATCTGCGACTCGGTCACGATCATCTCGCTGGGCCGGCGGGTCGCGTTCGGTCCCGTCGACGAGGTGCTGGCGGCCCACTCCACCGGCGCCGTCCGGATGTGCCTGGAGGCGGTCACCGACCTGCCCGCGGCAGCCGACGCACTGACCCGGGCCGGGATCCGGGTCACCAGCGAGACCGACCACCTGATGCTCACCGGCGTCGACAAGCCCGCCACGGTGACCCGGCTCCTCGCCGACCAGGGCCTCTACGTCAGCGAGCTGACCCCGGTCGCCGCCGACCTGGAGAGTGTCTTCCTCGAACTGACCGCCACCGCGCCGGTTCCCGGCCAGCACCGGCAGGTCGACCAGTCCACGAAGGTCGGTGAGGCGGGGCAGCCCACCGCGGGAGGGTGGGGCGCGTGAGTCTCTACCGTACGGAGTTGCGCCGGCTGGTGAAGCGGCGGTTCACCCGCTGGATGACCCTGCTCGGCCTGCTGGTCCTGGCCACGGTGGTGGTCGGCGTGTTCCTGTCCAACCAGAAGATCGACGCCGCCGCCCGGGTCAAGGCCGAGGCGGCGGCCGAGCAGCAGTACCAGGAGCAGGTGCGCTGGGCGGAGCAGGAGCGGGTCGCCTGCGAGGCGGCCAAGAGCGGCGGAACGGCGACCGACCCGGGTCGTTTCCCGGACGACTGCGCGATGATCAGCGCACCGCCGCGCGACTCCGTGCAGGCCGACTGGTTCCTGCCGTCCACGTTCGACTTCCGGGAGAGCTTCGGCTTCACGCTGCTGCCGCTCGCGGCGATCCTGACGCTGGTCGGGTTCGTGGTCGGCGCCTCGTTCGTCGGGGCCGAGTGGAGCACCGGCGGCATGATGAACCTGCTGCTGTGGCGACCGAAGCGGCTCACCGTACTCCTGACCAAGCTGGCGGCGCTGCTCACCGGTCTGCTCGCGTTGGCGCTGGCCACGACGGCCCTCTGGTTCGGCAGCTTCTGGCTGATCGCCACGTTGCGCGGCAGCACCGAGAAGATGACCCCGGGCGCCTGGCAGTCGTTCGCGCTGACCGGGTTGCGTGGCATGGCGCTCGTGCTGGTCGGGGCCACGCTCGGGTTCGCGCTGGCGTCGCTCGGCCGGCACACGGCGATGGCGCTGGGCGGGGCGATCGCGGTGATGGTGGTCGGCCAGTTCGGCCTCGCCGTGCTGCTGGAACTGGCCGGGGTGCGCTTCGCCGAGGCGTGGCTGCTGCCCACGTACGCGGTGGCGTGGATGCAGAAGAAGGTCACCCTGGAGAACTGGCAGGCCTGCCAGACCACCTACTTCGGCGAGTGCAAGCCGGAGACGCTCGAGATCACCTGGCAGCAGTCGTCCGTGCTGCTGGGCGTCTCACTGGTGGTGGTCCTCGGCGGGGCGCTGTGGGCGATGCGCCGGCGGGACATCTCCTGACGGACGTGGGGGGCCCCGGCCCGGCCCCCCCCCCCCCCCCCCCCCCCCCGGGCCCCCCCCGGTAACAGGATCAAAACAGAAATGATTTTCGGGCA
>JAEYGD010000066.1 GCA_023402505.1 Actinomycetes bacterium | reverse complement strand
GTGCGGGACAGCAGCGCGTTCACCCGCCCCCGGTGGGCGTCGAGGTCCAGGGCTCGCAGCGCGTCCGGGCCGCCGCCGGCCAGCCGGTCGGTCTCCGCGAGAGCCCCGGCCAGCGCGGCCCGCAACTCCGCCGGAGGGTCGAGCGCCAGCGCCTCGGTCAGGTACCAGAGCAGCTCGTGCAGCGGACGTACGACCGCGAAGGAATCGGCCATGTCCCGCGCGGTCGCCGGGCCGTCCCGCCAGTCCCGCCCGCCGAAGGTCGCCTGCACCACCCGCTGGCCGGCCCCGAAACAGTCGAAGACCGTGCACCCCGCGAAGCCCCGGTCGCGCAGGTGGGCGTGGATGCCGCAGCGGGAGTCCGCACGCAGGTTCGGGCAGGGCCGCCCGGCCGGCTTGTCGATGGCGAAGTCCGCCGAGGCGGCGAACGCGGGCGCCACGCAGCAGAGCCCCACGCACCGGGAACAGTCGGCGCGCAGGTCGTCCGGACCGGTTTCCGTCACGCTGACCGTTTCTCCTGCTGAGGCTGCCCGAGGGGAACGTCCCATTGTCCCACGATCCGGGCCGGGGGCCGCGCGGCGCCCGGGGGGAACGGGCACCGCGCGGCGGGGATCAGAAGGCGAACAACGCGCCGGTCTCGCGCAGCAGCGCGCACCGGTTGCCGAAGGTCTCCGTGTACGACACGGGCCGGTCCCGCCACAGGCCGACCGCATGCACCGTCACCGGGGCGTACTCCAGGGTGCAGAAGCCGGGGTCGACGCTCAGCGCGGCCACGTTCCCGTCGACGGTGGTGAGGTCCTGGCAGGCGGAGGCGGCCCGGGGGTGCGTCCCGCCGGCCGGCTCGCACCGCAGCGCGGCGGCGCGCGGCGCCCCGGTGTCGTGCGGCACGACGCTGAGCAGCAGAACGGAGGTGGCCGCCGGTGCGACGGGAGCGGCGTGGGCGGGGGTGGCCGTGACGGCGAGCGCGGCGGTGCCGAGGACGATCGCCGCGAAGAGCGCGGCGACCCGCTTGGCGAGGGGCATCGTGTGTCCTTCCGTCGGGGCCCCGGGTGGGGGCCGGTGGTCGGTCCGGCCGTTGTGCGACCGGGCCGACGACCACCCTAGGTGGACACTGTGAAGCCTTGTCGTAGCAGAGTGTTACGTCGGTTCGCCCCGCCGCTGGACCGCCACGAGGCCCGGTGATGTACGGGCGGCGGTGCGGGTAGTTGTCATAGTGCAAAGGAATGGTCGCGAGTTACCCGTTCGGTGCAACTCCGCTCATCCGCGAATGTCGAATCGACGCAGAGGATTGTTAACCGCCGGGTGCTCTGGAATCCTCCTGCATGGACGCTGCCAGCGACGGTCGCCAACCCTGGGTGCCGCGCTGCGGTGACGCCTTCTTCTCCGGAGGACCCTCGTGAAGCGCAGACGTCGCCATCTACTCGCAGGACTAGCGGTCGCCGCACTGGTCGCGACGACGGGTGCCGCGGGCATCCACTTCACCGGCATGGAGGTGCCGGCCGCCGCCGCCGTGGGGGACGGCGAACTGCCCAACGCCACCGGAGCGCACCTGGAGCGGCTGCGTCAGGCCGCACCCGGCAGTGACGGCATGGCGCCGGACGGCCCCGGCAGCGCCGCCCAGCAGGAGTTCCTGGAGCGTGCCTACCCGGCCGACACCATCAGCATCGCCCAGGTGGACCGCTCGAAGGCGGCCTTCTCGTCGGCCGAGCGGCGGTTCCGCGGCGCGGAGCGGTGGACCAGCGTCGGCCCCAGCGAGGCGCTGTACCCGTTCACCGAGTACCGCAACGCCTACAACTACGTACCCAACGAGTACGTCGCCGGGGGCCGGGTCACCTCCCTGGACATCAGCCCGGACTGCAACAACCTGCTCTGCCGGGCCTACGCCACGCCGGCCGGCGGCGGCGTCTGGGGCACCCTCAACATCCTCGCCCCCCAGCCCAAGTGGTTCTACCTGGGCGGCCCGCTCGGCATCAACGCGGCCGGCTCCGTCAAGATCGACCGGAACGACCGGACCGGCCTGACCATCTACGTGGGCACCGGTGAGGCGAACACCTGCGCCTCCGGCTGCGTCGCCGGCGTCGGCCTCTACAAGTCCACCAACGGCGGCCTGACGTGGCAGGGCCCGCTCGGCAAGGACGTGCTCTCCGGAAAGGGCCTGGGTGAGATCACCATCAAGCCGGGCGACCCGAAGACCATCTACGTCGCCACCACCACGGCCCTGCGCGGCATGTCCAGCTCCTGCTGCACCGGCGTGACGCGCCCGGTGCCGGACGCGGAGAAGTGGGGTCTCTACAAGAGCACCGACGGCGGCAAGAAGTGGACGTTCCTGCACAACGGTTCGGCCAACGCCGCCGACTGCACGGGCAGCGCCGCCGAATACAACAACACCGCCGCCTGCTCGCCGCGTGGCGTCCGCTACGTCAAGCTCGACCCGAAGAACTCCAACATCGTGTACGCCTCGTCGTACGCCCGCGGTGTCTGGCGTTCCTCCGACGCCGGCGCGACCTGGACCCAGATCAAGCCGTCGCTCAACCCGGCGGTCTTCCAGACCCGCGCCGCCATCGACGTCACCGCCCTGCCCGACGGCAGGACCCGGATGTACGCCTACGAGGGCAACATCGGCAACCCGTACTCGCGGCTGTTCCGCAGCGACGACGTGGCCACCGGTGCCCCCACCTTCACCGACCTGACCAGCTCGAACCCGGCCGACCCGGGCTTCGCCACCTACAACCAGTGCACCGGCCAGTGCTGGTACGACGTGTTCGTGCACACCCCGGCGGGCCACCCGGACGTCGTCTACACCGGCGGCTCCTACGTGTACGGCGAGACCGTCGCCCACAAGCGGGCGGTCGTCCTCTCCACCGACGCGGGTGT
The DNA here is from genome assembly GCA_023402505.1 of Actinomycetes bacterium. GTDB lineage: Bacteria > Actinomycetota > Actinomycetes > Mycobacteriales > Micromonosporaceae > Micromonospora. The sequence goes on along the minus strand of JAEYGD010000066.1, from coordinate 8,122 downwards.
CAGCGGCACCGACATGACCTACGACGGCACCGACGAGCTGCACCCCAACGGCCTGCACCCCGACCAGCACGCGCTGGTCACCCACCCGCGCAACCCGTACCAGTTCTTCGAGGCCAACGACGGCGGCATCATGCGCTCCAGCGGCCAGTTCGTCGACCGCTCCGCCTGGTGCGACAACCCGGACCGCAACCTCACCACGCAGGCCCAGAAGGACCGCTGCAAGCAGATGCTCTCGAAGATCCCCTCGAAGCTGGAGGGCGTCAACAAGGGCATGAACACGCTGCAGTTCATCAGCCTGTCGGTCAGCCCGCACGACGTGAAGCTGCTCCAGGGCGGCACCCAGGACAACGGCACCTGGGAGAACAAGGGCCAGCGCGCCCGGTGGGTGAACACGATGATCGGTGACGGCGGCGCGTCCGGCTTCGACGTCGGCCGGCCCGAGTTCCGCTTCCACACGTTCTACGACGCCACCCCCGAGGTGAACTTCAACAACGGGGACATCGGCAGCTGGATCTCCGTCTACGACGGCATCTTCGGGCAGGCCGGCACCCTGTTCTACGCGCCGGTCATCAGCGACCCGAAGGTCAGCGGCACGATGTTCGCCGGCACCGCCCGGACGGCCTACCGCACCAAGACCTTCGGCCTGGGCGACCGGACCATGGAGGAGGCCAACCGGATCTGCAACAGCTGGACCGGCACCTTCGAGGCGCAGTGCGGCGACTGGGCGGAGCTGGGCAGCACCCGGCTGACCGACGCCGCCTGGGGCGACCGGGCCGGCGGCGCCGTCTCGGTGGTCGAGCGGGTCGCCACCGACTCGTCCACCGCGTACGCGGCCACCAGCACCGGCCGGGTCTTCGTCACCCACAACGTGGACGCCGAGCCGGCCTCCGCGGTGACCTGGACCCGGATCGACAACGCCACCACGCCGAACCGCTTCGTGACCAGCATCCACGTCGACCCGGCCGACCCGGACCGGGCGTGGGTGTCCTACAGCGGCTTCAACTCGAACACCCCGGCGACCCTCGGGCACGCGTTCGAGGTGCGGGTGAGCGGTGCGACGGCCACCTGGGCCGACCGGTCGTACGACTTCGGCGACCAGCCGATCACCGACCTGGTCCGGGACGACGTCACCGGTGACCTGTACGCCTCCACCGACTTCGGCGTGCTGCGCCTGCCCAACGGCAGGACCAGCTGGGTCAAGGCGGCCGGCGGCATGCCGAACGTCGAGGTCGCCGGGCTCACCATCGTGCCGGGCAAGCGGATCCTCTACGCCGCCTCGCACGGTCTCGGCGCCTGGCAGCTCAAGCTGAAGTAGGTAGACATCAACGGCACCAAACGGGTGGGGGGCCGCGCGAGCGGCCCCCCACCGCTGCCCGGGGCGGCCAGCCGGATCTGGCGTACCCTCGGCGCGGCGTTCGTCGTCCTCGTCTTCGTCCCACCGTTGCTGCTGCTGGTGTCCGGCTCGCTCACCGAGCCCGGCCTGCCGCCGTCGCCGACACCGCAGCTGGTCCCGGACCCGGTGTCCACCGAGGGCTACCGGGAGGCCGTCGAGATCGGCGGCCTGCTGCGCGCCTCGCTCAACTCGGTGCTGGTCGCGGTCGTGGCCGTGCCGTTGAGCGTGCTCGTCGCCGCCCTGGCCGGCTTCGCGCTGGCCCGGCTCGCGCCGCGCACCACCGCCACCGTCGTGGTGGCCTCCCTGGTCGCCCTGATGGTGCCGGCGACCGCGCTGCTCGTACCCCGGTTCGCGATCTTCCGCGCGCTCGGGCTGACCGATACGCTGGTGCCGTTGGTCGCTCCGGCTTTGCTGGGCACCTCCCCGCTGTACGTCCTGGTCTACTACCTGGCCTTCCGGGCGCTGCCGCGGGATCTCTACGACGCCTGCCTCGTGGAGGACCTGTCCCCGATGCGCACCTGGTGGCGGGTCGCCCTCCCGCTGGTCCGCCCGGTCACGGCCGCGCTCACCGCTCTCACCTTCGTGCTGACCTGGTCGAATTTCCTCGACCCGCTGATCTACGTGTACGACCGCGACCTGTTCACCCTTCCGCTGGCGCTGCGCTCGCTGTCGGTGCTGGACCCGACGAACTTCCCGGTGTTCCTGGCCGGGGCGGTCCTCGCCACCGTGCCGGCCCTGCTGGTGTTCGTGCTCGCCCAGCGCCGCTTCCTCCACCACGACGATCCGACGGGACGGGACCGCCCATGAGACCGAAGGCACTGCTCGCGCTGCTGCTCTCCGCCGTTCTGCTGGCCAGCGGTTGCGGCGCCGGCTCCGGTTCCGGCGAGGACGGGAAGGGGCCGGTGCAGCTGCTGGTCTTCGGCGCCCCCGAGGAGTTGGCCGCGTACCGCACGCTGACCGAGGCGTACGAGAAGGCCCGCCCCGGCACCGACGTGCAGCTCGTCGAGGCCAGCGACCGCAAGGACCTGCTGGCCCGGCTCGCCACCGCGGTCGCCGGCGGCGCCCCGCCGGACCTGTTCCTGATGAACTACCGCTTCTACGGGCAGTTCGCCGCGAAGAACGTCGTCGAGCCGTTGGACGAGCGGATCGCCGCCTCCGACGCGATCGACCCGGCCGACTACTACCCGGTGGCGATGGACGCCTTCAAGTGGGGCGGCAAGCAGCTCTGCCTGCCGCAGAACGTGTCGAGCCTCGCCGTCTACTACAACCGCACGCTGTTCGCCAAGTACGGGGTGCCGGAGCCGAAGGCCGGCTGGACCTGGAACGACATGGTGGGCACCGCCATCGCGATGACGCGGGACTCCCGTGGTGTCGTGGTCAAGGGCACCGAGAGCGAGGGCGCCGCCGTCCGGCCGGTCGTGCACGGCCTCGGCATCGAACCGTCGATCATCCGCCTCGCCCCGTTCGTGTGGTCCAACGGTGCCGAGATCGTCGACAACCCGGACCGGCCGACCCGGTTGACGGTGGACACGCCGGCCGCCCGGGAGGCGCTGAAGAACCTCGTGGACCTGCGCCAGGCGTACGGGGTGGTGCCCACCGACGAGGAGGTGGAGGCCGAGGACGACGAGTCCCGGTTCGCCAACGGCCGGCTCGCGATGCTCATGTCGTCGCGCCGCTCGACGACCACGTTCCGGTCCATCACCGACTTCGAGTGGGACGTCGCCCCGCTGCCGGTCTACCAGAAGCAGGTCGGGGTGCTGCACTCCGACGCGTACTGCATGACCCGGGGCGCCAAGCGCAAGGACGCCGCGTGGCGGTTCCTGGAGTTCGCCATCTCCGAGGAGGGGCAGCGGATCATCGCCGCGACCGGCCGCACCGTGCCGTCGCACGTCGGCGTCTCGGAGTCCTCGGCGTTCCTGGGCCCGTCGCAGCCGCCGCGCAGCGCCAAGGTGTTCCTGGACGCGATCCCCACCGTGCGTGCCCTGCCGACCGTCTCCACCTGGCCGGAGATCGAGGACGTCACGTACGGCATCCTGGAGAACGCCCTGCACCGCGGTGACCGGCTCGACGACGTCATCCGCGACCTGGACCAGCAGACCCGCCCGCTGTTCGCCCGCGGTGAGCACGGGTGAGCGAGACCGGCCTGGCGCTGGACGGGGTGAGCGCCGCCTACCGCGACGCTCCCGTCCTGCACGAGGTGGACCTGACCGTCGGCCGGGGTGAGCTGCTGGTGGTCCTCGGGCCGTCCGGGGCCGGCAAGTCGACCGTGCTGCGGGTGGTGGCCGGCCTGGAGCCGGTCACCGGCGGCCGGGTCCGGATCGCCGGCCGGGACGTCACCGGTGACCGTCCCGGCCTGCGCAACGTCTCCATGGTCTTCCAGTCGTACGCGCTGTTCCCGCACCTCACGGTCGCCGAGAACATCGCCTTCGGCCTGGAGGTCCGGGACACCCCGCGGGCGGTGGCCCGGGAGCGGGCCCGGGCGGCGGCCGAGACGGTGGGTTGCGCCGACCTGCTGGCCCGGCGGCCGGGTCAGCTCTCCGGCGGGGAACGGCAGCGGGTCGCGCTGGCCCGGGCGCTGGTCCGCGAGCCGGACGTGTTCCTGCTCGACGAGCCGCTGTCCAACCTCGACCTCGCCCTGCGGGTGGAGATGCGCGCCGAGCTGCGGGCGCTGCACGACCGGCTCGGCGCCACGATGGTGCACGTCACTCACGACCAGACCGAGGCGCTGGTGCTCGCCGACCGGATCGCGGTGCTCCGCGACGGTCGGGTCGAGCAGGTCGGCACGCCGGACGAGATCTGGCGTACGCCCGCGAGCACGTTCGTGGCGCGGTTCGTCGGTTCACCGGCGATGAACCTGCTGCCCGCGGACGGGCCGGTGCGTCCCACCGGCGGGGCGCCGCCCGGCGCGCCCGCACCGGGCCTGACGATCGGCTTCCGCCCGGAGGCGGTGGTGCTGGACGCGGCGGAGGGCGCCGCGGCGACCGTGGACCGGGTCGAGGTGGTCGGCGAGGACGCGTACGCGTATCTGGGCCTCGCCGCCGGGCAGCCGGTCGTCGCCCGGGTGCCGGCCGCCCGCCGCCCGGCCCGGGGCGACGCCGTCCGGGTCGGGGTCGGCTGGGCCGACACGCACGTCTTCCACGCCGACTCCGGTCTCCGGTACGCCCCGTGAGCGCGCGGAGCGATCCGGGCCTGACGAGCCCCGCGGTCACCGACGACGCGCCGACCGACGGTGCGGTGCCGACCGACGGTGCCGTGCCGGCCGACGGTGCCGTGCCGGTTGACGGTGCCGTGCCGGCCGACGCAGCCGCGCCGGCCGGACCGCCTCGGCGGGTCCGGCCGGACAGCCGTTCCCGGCGGCAGCTGGCGCTGATGCTGGCGCCGTACCTGGTCGGCCTGGTCGGCCTGGTGCTGCTGCCGGCCGCCGTCACCCTCGCCCTCGCGTTCACCGAGTACGACCTGGTGAACCCGCCCAACTGGGCCGGCCTGGACAACCTGACCGAGCTGGCCGGCGACCCGGTGTTCCGGTTGTCGCTGACCAACTCGCTGGTGTTCGCCCTGGTGGCCGTACCCCTGCGGGTGCTGCTGGCGCTCGGCCTGGCACTGCTGCTGCACCGCCGGGCGTTCGGGGCCGGCACCGCCCGCGGCGCCGCGCTGCTGCCGACGGCGGTGCCGGAGATCGCCTACGGCCTGCTCTGGCTCTGGCTGTTCAACCCGCTGTACGGCCCGATCAACCAGCTGCTGCGGCTGGGCGGCGAGAACGGGCTGACCGTGCTCGGCCGGACACCGCCGCAGTGGCTGACCGACCCGACCGACGCCCGGGCGGCGATCATCCTGATGAGCGTGTTCACCATGGGGGAGACCTTCGTGGTGCTGCTGGCCGCCCGGCGGTCCCTGCCCCGCGACGTCTACGAGATGGCGGCGCTGGAGGACGCGACCGGCTGGGACGTGTTCCGCCGCGTCACCCTGCCGCTGATGGCGCCGGTGCTGGCGCTGCTGGCGGTCCGCGACGTCATCGCGAGCCTGCACTTCTCCTTCGTGCCGGCGTTCGTGGTGACCGACGGCGGTCCGCCCCCGTACGCGACCACGTACCTGTCGCTGTTCATCTACCGCACCGGGTTCGAGTACCTGCGCTACGGCTACGCGGCGGCGGCGACGCTGGTGATGATCCTGCTGACCGTCGCGGCGGTGGTGCTGCAGTGGCGGCTGTTCCGCCGGTACCGGACCTTCTACCGGCTGTGACCGGCGGCGGCCCGGTTGCCGCCGCGACCGATCCGACGGAGGCTGGTGCCGTGTGCAGCGAAGTGCCCGGGCCGTTGCCGTTCGGCGCCCGTACCCTGACCGGCACGGTCGAGCGCACCGGGGAGTGCACGATGCTGCTGGTCGGCGGGCGGCGCTGGGCCCTGACCGGAGAGGTGGCGGCGGCGTTGCGTCCCGGCGCCCGGGTCACCGTGCGGGGTCACGTGGCGCCCCGGCCGGCCGCCTGCGGCGACCGCGACCTCGCCCAGACCGTCGCCGTCACCTGGGCCGACCCGGCCTGAGCACCTCACCGGCGGCGTGTAACGCCCACCGGACCGGGTAGGTCGCGCGGGTGGAGCTGGTCGCAGAGTCGCCGTACCGATTCCGGATCGACCGGCGCGACCCGATGCGGGTGCCGGGCGTGGTCTTCGCGTCCGAGTCGCTGCTGCCGGACGCCGGCGCGGACAAGTCGCTGGAACAGGTCGCCAACGTCGCCACCCTGCCGGGCATCGTCGACGCCTCGTACGCCATGCCGGACGTGCACTGGGGTTACGGCTTCCCGATCGGCGGGGTGGCCGCCACCGACGTCGAGGCGGGCGGGGTGGTGTCGCCGGGCGGGGTGGGTTTCGACATCTCCTGCGGGGTGCGACTGCTCGCCGCCGACGTCGACCTGGCCGGGCTGCGTCCCCGGCTCGACGCGGTCATGGACGGCCTCGGCGAGTCGACGCCGCGCGGGATGGGTCGGGGCGCGGTGTGGCACCTGACCGGCCGCGCGGAGCTGGACGGGGTGCTGCGAGGCGGCTCCCGGTACGCCGTCGAGCGCGGCTTCGGTGTCGAACGGGACCTGGCGCGCTGCGAGGACGACGGGGCGGTCGGTGACGCCGACCCGGCCGAGGTGAGCGAGCGGGCCATCGAGCGGGGCGCGAAACAGGTGGGCAGCCTCGGCTCGGGCAACCACTTCCTGGAGGTGCAGGCCGTCGAGGAGGTGTACGACGAGGCCGTCGCCGCGTCCTTCGGCCTGCGGACCGGCCAGGTCTGCGTGATGATCCACTGCGGGTCGCGGGGTCTGGGCCACCAGATCTGCACCGACTACGTGCGCCGGATGGAGAAGGTGATGCGCCGGTACGACATCCACGTGCCGGACCGGCAGCTCGCCTGCGCCCCGGTCGCCTCGCCGGAGGGCCGCGCCTACCTGGGAGCGATGGCCGCCGCCGCCAACTACGCCCGGGCCAACCGGCAACTGCTCGCCCACGCCGCGCGGCAGGTGTTCCGCCGCGTCACCGGCAGCGACCTCGACCTGGTCTACGACATCTCGCACAACCTCGCGAAGATCGAGACCCACCGGACCGACGGGGCCGCCCGGCGGCTGTGCGTGCACCGCAAGGGCGCCACCCGGGCGCTGCCGCCGGGGCATGCGGACCTCCCCGGGGACCTGCGCGACGCGGGCCAGCCGGTGCTGATCCCGGGTTCGATGGGCACCGGCTCGTACGTGCTCACCGGCGTGGCCGGTTCGCCCGCGTTCGCGTCGACCTGCCACGGCGCGGGCCGGGTGCGGAGCCGGAAGCAGTCGGTCCGGGCCGAGCACGGCCTCGACCCGCGCCGCCAGTTGGCGGAGCAGAACATCGCGGTACGCGGCGCGTCGCGGCGCGGGCTGGCCGAGGAGATGCCGGCGGCGTACAAGGACGTGACGGCGGTGGTCGCGGCGGCCGAGGGCGCCGGGCTGTGCCGCACGGTGGCCCGCCTGGTGCCGGTCGGCGTGGTCAAGGGCTGAGCGCACTCACACGTCGAGGGTCACGGCGCACGACCAGCCCCGGCCGTCCGGACCGAACCGCAGCTCGTGCAGCGCGACCGCCTTCGGTACCGCGCCGATCAGCTCCACCGCGTCCGCGCCGACGGTGTGCCAGCGCACCCGCAACCGGCCGGCGCCGTCGTCGGTGACCACGGTACGCAGCGGCAGCTCGCCGGCGGTGTCCAGCCGGAAGATGACCTCGTCCAGGACGTCCACCAGCAGGTCCTCGTCGTCGTCGGCGTGGGCGAGGAACTCCCGCGACGCCCGGGGCCGGGCCGTGCCCGCGTCGGTGAACGTGTCGACCAGGGCGGTGACCGCCTCCGCCACGCACGCCTCCCGGGTCGGCGCCCACGCCTCGATCCGCACGTCCGCGGTGTGCGGGACGCACCGGTGACCGCGCTCCGGCCGTGGGTCCACGCCCCCGATCATCCCGCACGGCCGGCCTCGCGCGGGTGCGGACGGTGGGCCCGGCCGCACCTCCGGGGCATCCCGGAGAAACCCCCCGACTTGGGCTCCGGTCGTGGCCGGCCGGCCGGATAGGAAGGAAGACTACAGGTACCGACTCCCGCTGGAGGTGCCACCGTGCCCGCCCGACGACGTCCCCTGACCCGTCTGCTCATCGGCGTGCTCGCCGCCAGCCTCGTCCTCTGCTGCGGGGGCGTCGCGGCCGGCGGCTGGGCCCTCGCCCGGGCCGGCACCGACAC
>JAEYGD010000063.1 GCA_023402505.1 Actinomycetes bacterium | reverse complement strand
AAGGAAGGCTGCTGATGCCAGGTCAACAGCGCCGTGGCGGCGGGTCCGGTGGCAACGAGGGTGGTCGCCGCGACAACCGCCGTGAGGGCGGCCGCGGAAACGCGCCCGTCGAGAAGACCCCGCACCTCGAGCGGGTCGTCGCGATCAACCGCGTCGCCAAGGTCGTGAAGGGCGGTCGTCGCTTCAGCTTCACCGCCCTGGTGATCGTGGGCGACGGCGACGGCACCGTCGGTGTGGGCTACGGAAAGGCCAAGGAGGTGCCCGCGGCGATCGCCAAGGGCGTCGAGGAGGCCAAGAAGCACTTCTTCAAGGTGCCGCGGATCGGTCAGTCGATCCCGCACCCGGTGCAGGGCGAGGACGCCGCCGGCGTCGTGCTGCTCAAGCCGGCCTCGGCCGGTACGGGCGTCATCGCCGGTGGTCCGGTGCGCGCCGTGCTGGAGTGCGCGGGTATCCACGACGTGCTCTCCAAGAGCCTCGGGTCGTCCAACCCGATCAACATCGTGCACGCCACGGTGGCGGCGCTGAAGGGGCTGGAGTCCCCGGAGGCCGTCGCGGCCCGTCGTGGCCTGCCGGTCGAGGACGTCGCGCCGGCGGCCATGCTGGCGTCGCGGGCGGAGGTGGCGTCCTGATGGCTCGCCTGAAGGTCACCCAGGTCCGGTCCGACATCGGGGCCAAGCGCAACCAGCGTGACTCGCTGCGTTCGCTCGGCCTCAAGCGGATCAACGACGTGGTGGTCAAGGAGGACCGTCCGGAGATCCGCGGCATGATCTTCACGGTCAACCACCTCGTGAAGGTCGAGGAGGTCGAGTAATGACGATCAAGGTCCACCACCTGCGCCCGGCGCCCGGTGCCAAGACCGAGAAGACCCGGGTGGGTCGCGGTGAGGGCTCCAAGGGCAAGACCGCCGGTCGCGGTACCAAGGGCTCGAAGGCCCGCAAGAACATCTCGGCGGCGTTCGAGGGTGGGCAGATGCCCATCCACATGCGCCTGCCGAAGATGAAGGGCTTCAAGAACAAGTTCAAGGTGACTTTCCAGGTCGTCAACCTGGACCGGCTCGCCGAGCTGTTCCCGAACGGCGGCCAGGTCGGTCCGGTCGAGCTGGTCGAGTCCGGTGCGGTCCGCAAGGGCCAGCCGGTCAAGGTGCTCGGGACCGGCGACCTCGGTGGGGTGGCGCTCCAGGTGTCGGCGCACGCGTTCAGCGCGTCGGCCAAGGAGAAGATCACCGCCGCCGGTGGTTCGGTCACGGAGCTGTAGGTCGATACGCCATGGCGCCCGTCCAGTTGTCCGTCAACTGGCGGGCGCCATGGTCTACCTGGGGCGTGTGCTCCCGGTAATATCGGAATCGGTTTATGTAGCCGGGCACACCTGCCCGGACCGGGACCGGGCTGTTAGAGTCCGTTCCCAGCCATGGAATCGGGCACTCGCCCGGCCCACCCCGACCCGCCAGGGATCACCGGCGGCCCGCCTCGCGCAGGAGGAAGAAGTTGCTGTCCGCCTTTCTCAGTGCGTTCCGTACGCCTGACCTGCGCAAGAAGATTCTCTTCACGGTAGGCATCATCGCGATCTACCGGCTCGGCGCGACCCTGCCCAGCCCCGGTGTGTCGTACGCGAACGTGCAGAAGTGCCTGGACACCCTGGAAAACGGCTCCACGGGCGTCCTGAACCTGCTCAACCTCTTCTCCGGCGGTGCGCTGTTGCAGCTGTCGGTCTTCGCGCTGGGCATCATGCCCTACATCACCGCGTCGATCATCCTGCAACTGCTGACCGTGGTGATCCCCCGGCTGGAGCAGCTCCGCAAGGAGGGCCAGGCCGGCCAGGCGAAGATCACCCAGTACACCCGCTACCTGACCCTGGGGCTCGGTGTCCTGCAGGCGTCGGCGTTCGTGGCGCTGGCCCGCTCCGGGCAGCTCTTCCAGAACCAGTGCGACCAGTTCCCGATCATCCCCGAGGGGACGGGCATCCCGGACTGGCTGACGCTGACGATCCTGGTCATGACGATGACCGCCGGCACCGGCGTGGTCATGTGGCTCGGTGAGCTGATCACCGACCGGGGTGTCGGCAACGGCATGTCCGTGCTGATCTTCACCTCCATCGCGGCCCGCCTGCCCAGCGAGGGCTGGCAGATCAAGGAGACCGGCGGCTGGAGCAAGTTCCTCCTGGTCATCGCGCTGGTCCTGGTCATCATCACCGCGGTCACCTTCATCGAGCAGGCGCAGCGCCGGATCCCGGTGCAGTACGCCAAGCGGATGATCGGGCGGCGGATGTACGGCGGCACGTCGACCTACATCCCGCTGAAGGTCAACCAGGCCGGTGTCATCCCGGTCATCTTCGGCTCGTCGCTGCTCTACCTGCCGCAGCTGGCCCTGCAGTTCTTCGACCAGAACGACCCGGGCAAGACCCAGGCGTGGATCCAGAACAACCTGGTCGACCCGACCAGCCCGATCTACATCGCGGTCTACTTCCTGCTGATCATCTTCTTCACGTACTTCTACGTCTCGATCACGTTCAACCCGACCGAGGTCGCGGACAACATGAAGAAGTACGGCGGCTTCGTGCCGGGCATCCGCCCCGGCAAGCCGACCGCCGACTACCTGGACTTCATCCTCAGCCGGATCACCCTGCCGGGCTCGCTCTACCTCGGCATCATCTCGATCATGCCGAACTTCTTCTTCATCTGGCTCGACCGCCAGCAGTACCTGAACTTCCCGTTCGGCGGCGTCGCGGTACTGATCATGGTGGGCGTCGGCCTGGAGACGGCGAAGCAGATCGAGAGCCAACTGATGCAGCGGAACTACGAAGGGTTCCTGCGGTAGATGAGACTCGTTCTGGTTGGCCCGCCGGGCGCGGGCAAGGGTACGCAGGCCGAGTTCATCGCCGCGCATCTCGCGGTGCCGAAGATCTCGACCGGGGACATCTTCCGCTCGAACGTCTCGCAGGGCACCCCGCTGGGCGTCGAGGCGAAGCGGTACATGGACGCCGGTGAGCTGGTGCCGGACGAGGTCACCATCAACATGGTGCGGGAGCGGCTCGCCGAGCCGGACGCCAGTGAGGGCTTCCTCCTCGACGGCTTCCCGCGTACGACCCCGCAGGCCGCCGCGCTCGACAAGCTCCTCGCCGACCTCGGCACCGCGCTGGACCTCGTGCTCGAGCTGGTCGTGGACGACGACGAGGTGATCCGGCGGCTCTCCGGCCGGCGCACCTGCCGGGGTTGCGGCAAGATCTGGCACGTCGAGTTCGACCCGACCACCCGGGAGGGTGTCTGCGACCGGTGCGGCGCCGAGCTGTTCCAGCGCGACGACGACAAGCCGGAGACCATCGCCACCCGCCTGCGGGAGTACGCGGACAAGACCGCGCCGCTGGTCGACTACTACGGCGCCCAGGGCAAGCTGGTCGGGATCGACGCCACGGGGCCGGTCGAGGACGTCACCGTCCGCGCCATCGACGCCCTGCGCTCGTACGGCGGCTGAGCAGTCCCGGCACGGCGGATAGAGTGCGAAGGGCGGGGTACGCGATGACGTGCCCCGCTCTTCGGTGAGAAAGGTAGCCACCCGATGCGTCGTCCCCAGCTGGACATCCAGCTGAAGACCCCTGACCAGATCGAGAAGATGCGGGCCGCGGGGCTGGTGGTCGCCGAGGCACTGCGCCGGATGCGGGAGGCCGTCACCCCCGGTGTCAGCACGGCCGACCTGGACGCCATCGCGGAGGCGACCATCCGGGAGGCCGGAGCCGTCCCGTCGTTCAAGGGCTACCACGGCTTCCCCGCCTCGATCTGCTCCTCGGTCAACGAGCAGGTGGTGCACGCCATCCCGGCCCCGTCGCAGGTGCTCCGCGACGGCGACCTCATCTCGATCGACTGCGGGGCGGTGCTGGACGGCTGGCACGGCGACGCGGCGATCACCGTCGGGGTCGGCGACGTCGACCCGGCGCTGCTCAGGATGGCGGCCGTCGCCGAGGACGCCATGTGGGCGGGAATCGCCGCCGCCGCCCGCGGCGCGGCCAGCGGCAAGGGCCGCCTCACCGACATCTCGCACGCCGTGGAGACCGCGGTACGCAAGGGCGGGCGGTACGGCATCGTCGACGGATACGGCGGCCACGGCATCGGCACCGAGATGCACCAGGATCCGCACGTGCTCAACCACGGGCGGCCGGGCAAGGGGCCCCGGCTGGTGCCGGGCATGGCGCTGGCGATCGAGCCGATGATCACGCTGGGCTCGCCCCGGACGGTGGAGCTGGCCGACGGGTGGACGGTGGTGACCCGGGACGGGTCGATGGCCGTGCACGTCGAGCACACGATGGCGCTGCTGCCGGACGGGGTGTGGGTGCTGACCGCCCCGGACGGGGGCCGGGAGCGCCTCGGGGACCTCGTCACCGCCCGCCAGCCGGCCCCCACGGCCTGACCGGCCCTCGGCCGGCCCGACCCGGCCAGCCCACCGACCGACGGCTCGGCCGGCCGAGTGGCTCGGCCGGTAGTCGTTCGATCGACCGGCGCGGGACGGGGCCGGCCGCCGGGATGTCGGGTGGATCATGGCTGGGCGGGGAAGCGCGGCCGGTGGCGAGGGGGTGGCATCCTGGAACGCGTGCAGGGACGCGACGGGATGCGTGCGGCCGACGCCGACCGGCAGGCGGTCGCCGACCGGTTGCGGGTGGCCGTCGACGAAGGGCGCCTGGACCTGCACGAGTACGACGAGCGCCTGCAGCGGGCGTACACCGCCAAGACGTACGGCGAACTCGCCCCGCTGCTCGCGGACCTGCCCGCGCCCGCCACGCCGGCGGCCTCGGGCCTGGCCGTCCCGGACGGGACGGCGCCCGCCCTGGCCGTCCCGGACGGGACGGTCGGTGTGCCGGTGGGTCGCCCGGTCACCGTCCGGTGGCTCGCGCAGGTGTGGGAGCCGTGGCTGGCGGTCGTGCCGATCGTGGTGGCGATCTGGGCCGTCACGTCGCTCCTCGCGTGGGAGCTGCTCTACTTCTGGCCGGGCTGGGTCGCCGGCCCCTGGGGCGCGGTGCTGTTGGTGCGTTCCGTGTCCGGGATCACGTCGGGGGAGCCGGCACGGTGGGCGGCCGAGCGGGAACGCCGGCGGCAGCGGAGGCGCGAGAAGCGGGCCCGCAAGCGGGAGCGGAAGCTGGCCCGGCCGGAAGACCGGGAACTTCCCGGCGAATTGGGCTGAATATCCCCTTCACCGCACCCACCGCGCCGCGAATCGGCGGTCGGTTTGGCGGGGGCGCGCAGGCGGGCGTACACTTTCTGATCGGCGCACAGCGTCCACTCCGGCATGCCCGCCTTGCGCTTCGGCGGGCGTCGGAGCCGCGGCTGGCGCGGGCCATCTGATCTTGATCAGTCATCCCGTGTAAGACGTTGTGGGCCGTCCGGAGCAACCGACGTCAGGACAGCGGAGGACATGCCGAAAAAAGACGGAGCCATCGAGATCGAGGGCCGGGTCATCGAGCCCCTGCCGAACGCCATGTTCCGGGTGGAGCTCGCGAACGGTCACAAGGTGCTGGCTCACATCAGCGGCAAGATGCGGCAGCACTACATCCGCATCCTGCCGGAGGACCGGGTCGTCGTCGAACTCTCGCCGTACGACCTGACCCGAGGGCGCATCGTCTACCGCTACAAGTAAGCCTGACGGCGGCCGGGTGAGTCCCTGTCCGTCTTCGTCGCCCGGAGTCGCGGTCACCGCGTCGCCGGGCCAGATGGGAAGTAAGGCAACCGTGAAGGTCAAGCCGAGCGTCAAGCGGATCTGCAACAAGTGCCAGGTGATCCGCCGGCACGGCCGGGTCATCGTCATCTGCGCCGACCCGCGCCACAAGCAGCGCCAGGGCTGAGCCGATCCGGCCGGTCGCGACACCGCGACCGGTCGTCGACCGGTCCGGGCCGCAGATCCTGACACAACACATCACAGAGCTCGTCCCAGCCGCGGGAGTGCGCAGCGCGTACCTCATCGTGGTCGACCCCCGGTCGGAGGCCGGGGCCCGCTCGGGCAACGACCGCTCCCGGTCGCCGACGCCGACAGGCGCCGGAAGGACAGGGAACGGCCGGTAGCGGGGTGGGACGGGTCCACACCTCCGCCACAACACCACGAGGAGTACGCCCGCACATGGCACGTCTAGCCGGCGTTGATCTCCCCCGCGACAAGCGGTTGGAGATCGCGCTCACCTACATCTTCGGCGTGGGCCGCACCCGCGCCATGGAGACGCTCGCCGCCACCGGCATCTCGCCGGACAAGCGCGCCCGGGACCTCACGGACGAGGAGCTCGTGCAGCTCCGCGACCACATCGAGGCCAACTACAAGGTTGAAGGTGACCTGCGCCGCGAGGTCGCCGCGGACATCCGCCGCAAGGTCGAGATCGGCTGCTACGCCGGCATCCGCCACCGCCGGGGCCTGCCCGTGCGCGGCCAGCGGACGCGGACCAACGCCCGCACCCGCAAGGGCCCGAAGCGGACCGTCGCCGGCAAGAAGAAGCCCGGCAAGAAGTAATAGGAGCGCAGAAGACTTATGCCACCGAAGGCTCGTGCCGGAGCCGCCGTCAAGAAGGTCCGGCGCAAGGAACGCAAGAACGTCGCCCACGGCCAGGCGCACATCAAGAGCACCTTCAACAACACCATCGTGTCCATCACGGACCCGACCGGTGCCGTCATCTCCTGGGCCTCCGCCGGCCAGGTCGGCTTCAAGGGCTCCCGCAAGTCGACGCCGTTCGCCGCGCAGCTGGCCGCCGAGGCCGCCGCGCGTCGGGCGATGGAGCACGGCATGCGCAAGGTCGACGTGTTCGTCAAGGGCCCCGGCTCCGGCCGGGAGACCGCCATCCGTTCGCTGCAGGCCGTTGGTCTCGAGGTCGGTCAGATCTCCGACGTGACCCCGCAGCCGCACAACGGGTGCCGTCCGCCGAAGCGTCGCCGGGTCTGAGAGGTTAGAGAGAGATGGCTCGTTACACCGGTGCTGACTGCCGCCGTTGCCGGCGGGAGAAGATGAAGCTGTTCCTCAAGGGCAGCAAGTGCGATGG
>JAEYGD010000047.1 GCA_023402505.1 Actinomycetes bacterium | reverse complement strand
GGTCCGCGCCGCGCTGGCCGGCCGCGCGCCGCGGTCGCCCGGTCGGCCCGGTCGGCCTGGTGGCACGGCCACGCTGGGTCATCTGGCGCCCCTTCTGCTGTCGACGGCGCCCGTCCGGTCGCCATGGCCATACGCCACCGGGGCGGACGCCCCGGTGGTTGCGCAGAGCGTAACGCGCCGCCCGCCCGCCGGCCCGGGCGGCGCACCGACGCCGGTGGCCGCGTGGGCGGCCACGATGGTGTTGACTTGTGCGGTGGCGACCGGCAGAACGACACACCGCGACGGGACAACCGGGCATTCCCGGCGGAAGGTGCTACGAGCGGGTGCCCTCCTGGCGCTCGGTGGCGCCGTGGCGCCGCTCGCCGGCTGTGATCCGTTCGACCGCGACGGCGACCCGCCGCCCGGGCCGGACCCACTCGCGCGCATGGCCGAGGAGACGTTCGCGCTCGCCGCGACCTACCGGGTGGTGAGCGCCTCGCACCCCGCGCTGGCCGAGCGGCTGACGCCGATCGCGGACGCGCACGCCGCCCACGCCGAGGAACTGGCCCGGGTCACCCGGGCGACCCTGCCGACCGGCTCCGCCGTGACGGTCCCGGAGGCCCCGGCCGGGGAGACGGCCGCCGCGCTGGCCGCGCTGCGGGCGCAGGAGACCACCGCCCGGGACGCGGCCGTCCGGGCCTGCGTGGAGGCTCCGGCCGACCGGGCCGCGCTGCTCGGCTCCATCGCCGCCGCCCGGGCCACCCACCTGGAGGCACTGCGATGACGACCCCGACACCGACCGCCGGCCCCGCCGCCGCCCTCGGCGCGGCACTGACCGCCGAGTACGCCGCCATCTGGGCGTACGGTCCGATCGGGGTACGCCTCACCGACGCCGCCCGGAAGGCGGCCCGCGACGCGGAGGCGGCGCACCGGCGGCGACGGGACGGACTCGTGCTGCGACTGAGCACCGGCGGCGGGCAGGTGCCGCCCGACCGGGCCGGCTACGCCCTGCCGTTCCCGGTCACCGACCGGGCGGGCGCCCTGCGGCTCGCCGTCGAGGTCGAGGAGCGGACGGCGGCGTTCTGGCGGGCGGCCGTGGCCGCGACGACCGGCGCCGAGCGGGAACAGGCGCTGGCGGCGCTTATCGACTGCGCGGTCCGGGCCACCCGTTGGCGGCGCACGGCCGGGACCAATCCGCTGACCGTGCCGTTCCCGGGACGGCCGGCCTGACCCGGGTGACCGCTCCGGTTGCCGATGCCATACCAGGTATGCATACTCCGATGCCATGTCCATCCGTCACGGGCTGCTCGCCCTGCTCGAGCGCGGCCAGATGTACGGCTACCAGCTGCGCTCGGCGTTCGAGGAGTCGACCGGGTCGACCTGGCCGCTGAACATCGGGCAGGTCTACACCACCCTGTCCCGCCTCGAACGGGACGGACTGGTGCGTTCCCTCCCGGAGAGCGAGGCCGGGCAGCGCCCGTACGAGATCACCGACGCCGGACGGGCGGACCTCGCCCTCTGGTTCGCCACCCCGATCAGCCGCGGCGACCGGCCCCGCGACGAACTGGCGATCAAGCTCGCGCTCGCGCTGACCACACCGGGCGTGGACGTGCGGTCGGTGGTGCAGACCCAGCGGGCCGCGACGATGCGGACCCTCCAGGAGTTGACCCGGCTCAAGTACGCCAGCGACCGCCCGGAGGACCTGCCCTGGCGGCTCGTGCTGGACGCGATGGTCTTCCGGGCCGAGGCGGAGGTCCGCTGGCTCGACCACTGCGAGAGCAGCCTGGTGCGGCACCCGCCGCCCGGGCCCGCCGGACGCGGCGGCGCCGCGCCGGACTTCGGGGCGGTGGAGCGCGCCGACGAGGAGGCCCACCGGTGAGCGCGCGGCACGGGCCGGTCCGGCGAGCCTCACGCCCGGGAACGAGGGTGGTCCGGTGAGCGCGGCGGAGGCCGGGCCGGTCCCCGTGCTCGACGTCCGTGACGTGCACCGCACCCACGGCAGCGGTCCGGCCGCCGTGCACGCGCTGCGCGGTGTGAGCCTCACCGTCCGGGCCGGGGAACTGGTGGCGGTGATGGGCCCGTCCGGATCCGGCAAGTCCACCCTGCTCGCCCTGGCCGGCGGCCTGGACAGCCCGACGGCCGGGGAGATCCACGTCGAGGGGCAGCGGCTCGGCGGGCTGGACCGGCGCAGCCTCGCCCGGCTGCGCCGCCGTCGCGTCGGCTACATCTTCCAGAACCTGAACCTGCTGGGCAGCCTGACCGCGGTGGAGAACGTCGCGCTCCCGCTCGAACTGGACGGCGCCGGCGTACGCCGGGCCCGCCGGGAGGCGCTGGCGGCGCTGGCCGAGGTCGGCCTGCCGGAGCTGGGCGACCGCTTCCCGGACCAGCTCTCCGGCGGCCAGCAGCAGCGGGTGGCGATCGCCCGGGCGCTGGTCGGCGAACGCCGGCTGGTCCTGGCCGACGAACCGACCGGGGCACTCGACTCGCAGACCGGTGAGGCGGTGCTGCACCTGCTCCGCCGCCGCGTCGACGCGGGTGCCGCCGGCGTGCTGGTCACCCACGAGGCACGGCACGCCGGCTGGGCCGACCGGGTGGTGTTCCTGCGCGACGGGGTGCTGGTCGACTCGACGGCGCCGCTGGGCGACGTCGAACAGCTGCTGAGCGGCACCGGCCGGTGAACCCGGGCCAGCGCGGCGCCCGCCTGGCCACGGCGGTCGGCTCGTGGTTGGTCGCGTTGCGGATCGCGCGGCGGGAGGCACGGCGTACGCGCGGCCGCTCGGCGCTGGTACTCACGATGATCACGCTGCCCGTGCTGGTCCTCGCCTTCGCCGCCACGACGTGGGACATGTCCAACCTGACCCGGGCCGAACGGGCCGCGCAGGAGCTCGGCGTCGCGGACGCGGAGCTGATCCCGGTGAATCGCGGCCCGGTCGAGCAGACCCCGTGGGGCGACAGCTGGGGCGCGCTCGGCGACGACTCCGTCCATCCCGGCCGGACCACCGGGGCCGCGGTCGCCGCCCTGCTCCCGGCCGGCTCGCGGGTCCTGCCGATGCAGCGCTGGGCGCCGTTCGAGGCCTGGGCGGGAGACCGGATCGAGGACGGCGTCGCCGGCCGGGTCGTCGACCTCACCGACCCGCTGGGACGCGGCCTGGCCCGGTTCCACGCCGGTCGCGCACCCACCGCTCCCGGCGAGATCGCCGCCAACCGGGCCGCCCTTCGGCGCCTCGACACCCGCCTCGGGGGCACGCTGACCTCCGCCGACGGCCGCCGCACCTGGACCGTGGTGGGCGTGGTCGAGTTCCCCGACCACCTGGATCCCCTGGTCACGCTGCCGCCCGGGCCGAGTCCGCAGGAGGGGACGAGCTGGCTGGTGGACCTGCCGGGCACCGCCGACCACGACCTGTTCCGCCACCTCAACGCGCAGGGCTGGCTGGTGCGGGCCCGCGTCCCCGGGCCGGCCGCGGAGAACGGCTCCGCGGCCGACACGTACTCCTGGGTCTCCTCGATGAGCGCGGCGGACGCCGGCGGGACGCTGCTCGTCGGCGGTCTCGCCCTGCTGGAGGTGGTGCTGCTGGTCGGTCCGGCGTTCGCCGTCGGCGTCCGGCGGCGGCGCCGGGAACTCGCGCTCGTCGCGGTGGCCGGCGGAGACGGCACGCACCTGCGGCGGATCGTCCTGGCCGACGGGGTGGTCCTCGGAGCGGTCGGCGCCGCGGTCGGCCTGGTGCTGGGCGTCGCGGCGGCCTTCGCCGCCCGGACGCTGGCGGAGGAGTACCTGTTCGGGACTCGCTTCGGCGGCTACCGGGCCCCGCCCCTGCTGCTGGTGGTCATCGCGGCGGTCGCCGTGCTGGCCGGGGTGCTCGCCGCGCTGGTCCCGGCCTGGACGGCGGCCCGGCAGGACGTCGTGGCCGGGCTGGCCGGGCGGCGCACCCCGCCGGCCTACCGGCGCCGGTGGCTGGTGGCGGGAGTCGCGCTGACGGCCCTCGGTGTGACCGTCGCGGCGGCGGGTGCGGTGCGGACCGACCCGACCGTGATCCTCACCGGCCTCGTCCTCGGTGAGCTGGGGCTCGTGCTCACCACACCGGCGCTGATCGGGCTGCTCTCCCGCGTCGGGCGGGTGCTGCCGCTGGCCCCGCGGATCGCGCTGCGCGACGCCAGCCGCAACCGCTCGTCGGCGGCGCCGGCGATCTCCGCGGTGATGGCGGCGGTCGCCGGCAGCGTGGGCCTCGGGATCTGGCTGGCCAGTGACACGGCGCGCAGCGAGGACGCCTGGCTGCCGCTCCTGCCGGACCGGACCGTGCTGGTCACCCGCACCGACGCGGCGAACTGGGCGGCCTCCCGGGTCACCGGGTCGACCATCCTGGAGCGGCCGGCGCTTCCGCCCCCGGACGCGGTCGCGGCGGCGGCCCGGAGCCACCTCGGGACCGACCGGGTGGTGCCGCTGGCGGAGGTCGGCTGCGCCGCGACCGGCGACGACACCTGCCGGGTCACCGCGGTCGTCCCGCCCGGCCAGAGCTGCCCGTGGGCGTACCAGGACCGCCTCAGCGAGGCCGAGCGCCGGCAAGCCCGGACGGACGACCGCTGCCGGCTCGGGCCGGAGAACCGCATCGGGCCGTACCTGGCCGTCAGCGTGGACGACGGGAGCGCCCTGCCGCTGCTCACCGGTGTCGGAGAGGCCGACGCCGCGGCCGCCGCGGCCGTGCTGCGCGCCGGAGGGGCGGTGGTGAGCGATCCGCGCTACCTGGTGGACGGGCGGCTGGAGCTGGTGGCCCGTGACAGCCGCGACGGCGTGGTCTCCGCCCGCACCGCCGTCCCTGGCCACGCGCTGCGCACCCGGCTCGCCACCGAGTGGCTGCTGCTCTCCCCCGAGGCGGCCGCCCGGCTCGGGTTGGCCGTCCGGCCGGTCGGGTGGGCCGTCGCCTCCGACCACCTCGACGACCGGGACCGGCGGGACCGGTTCGTCGCCGCGCTGTGGCCTCACGGCACCTTCGCGGTCAGCTACGACGAGGGACCGCCGAGCAGCGGCACGAGACCGCTCCTGTTGCTGCTCGCGGCGGCCTCCGGCGTGATCACGCTCGGTGCCGCCGGGGTGGCGACCGGCCTGGCCGCCGCCGAGGGACGCGCCGACCTGTCCACCCTGGCCGCCGTCGGCGCCGGGCCGGCCGTACGCCGCGTCCTCTCGCTCTGCCAGGCCGGGGTCATCGCCGTCCTCGGCTCGGCGCTCGGCCTCGTCGCCGGGCTCGGCTCCGCCGTGGTCATCATGGTGGCCGTCAACCGCCGGTACGCGACGAGCTGGCCGGTCGCCGAGCCGTACCCACTGGTGGTGCCCGGCTCCACGCTCGCCGTGCTGGTGGTGGTGCCGCTGGTGGCGATGCTCGGGGCTGGCCTGTTCACCCGCTCCCGGCTGCCGGTGGAGCGCCGCCTGGAGTAGCCCGCCGCGGTCCAGGGGTGCCCTCGCCGGCCGTGAGCCGGCAGACTGTCCCCGTGTCCTTCCTGGGAACCCTCACCCGCCGCGTCGGTCACCACCGCTGGTTCGGCGCCGCCGCCCGTCTGCTCGTCCCCGCCGACCGGGTGGTGGGGCGGATCACCCGGGGGCGGGTGGTCGCGCTGGGCCTCATCCCCTCGCTGGTCATCACCACCACCGGCCGGCGCTCCGGCAAGCCCCGCAGCAACCCCCTGCTCTACGTGCCGGACGGCGACGGGTACGTGGTGATCGGGTCGAACTGGGGGCAGCCGCACCAGCCCGGTTGGGCACTGAACCTGCTCGCCGATCCGGCCGCCGTGGTCGACGTCAAGGGGCGCCGGGTCCCGGTGCGCGCCGAGCTGGCCGAGGGCGCCGAGCGGGACCGGTTGTGGCAGCTCCTGGTCACCGAGTGGCCGGCCTACCGCGCGTACGTGCAGCGGGCCGGTGGCCGCGAGATCCGCATCTTCCGGCTGGTTCCGGACGGGCGTGCCGCACCGGCCGACCCGCCCCGGCTGGACTAGCCTGCGGTGCGGGCGGTCGTCGAACTCGGGCGGGGCGTGAGGTGAGCGGCGTGCACTCCGATGGCGACGAGGCGTACCGGAACGATCCACGGTGGACGGTCGCCGAGCGGGCGGGCGACGCGGCCCGCCGGCGGTACCCGGCGGACGTGCTCGCGGTGGCGGTGCACGGCCCCCTGGCGCACGGCGACGACGACGGCGGCGGGGACGCCGAGGTCGGCCTGCTGGTCGTCACCTACCGGCCGGGCTGCGGGCCGGCACCGGCCACCCGGCGGGTGGACGGTGTCCTGGTGGACCTGACCGTCGTCGCCGCCGACGACCACCTCCAGCGGGCCCGGACGCTGACCCCGCTCTGGCCGCTCACCGCCGACCGCTACGTCACCACGCGCCCCCTGCACGACCCGACCGGCTGGCTGCGCACCCTGCGCGACGAACACCTGGGGCGGCTGGCCCGGGCCCGGCCGGCGGAGTTCAGCGCCGCCGCCCGGCAGGCCTGGTACCGGGGCAGCGCGGCACACGCGCGGGCGGCCCGCCTGGCCGAGTGGTACGAGACCGACCAGGCCCTGCTCATGCTCGGTGCGGCGCGGCTCGCGGCGGCCACGGTGAACGGCCTGCTCAGCCGCACCTACTTCCGGGACCCGGGCGACGCGGTACGGCGTACCGGGCTGGCCGGCGCCGACATGACCGAGGTGGGCGTGGTGCTCGCCCGGCAGGCCGACGAGCTGGCGGCCCGGGGCCGCCCCGTCGACGGCACGGTGGAGGACCTGCTGGCCGGCCCGTGAGGCCGGTGGGCGAGGGCCGTCACAATCCGCCCTGCACGCCGATCAGGGTGCCGATCGCGTACGTGGCGGCGGCGGCCAGGCCACCCAGCAGGAGTTGGCGCAGGCCGCTGGACCACCAGGGCCGGCTGGTGAACCGGGCGACGATCGCGCCGGCCAGGAAGAGCCCGAGACCGCCGAAGCCGAGTGCCAGCCAGAGGTTGGTGAAACCGAGCAGGTACGGCAGCAGGGGCACCAGGGCGCCGATCGAGAAGCACAGGAACGACGAGATCGCCGCCGCCCACGGGCTGGGCTGGTCGTCCGGGTCGACGCCCAACTCCTCCCGGACGTGCACCCGCAGCGCCTCCTCGGGGTTGCGGCGCACCGCCTCGGCCACCTGCACGGCCAGGTCCCGGGGCAGGCCCCGGGCGGTCCACGCGTCGGCGAGTTCCCGCGCCTCCGCCTCCGGATGCCGCTCCAGTTCCCGCCGCTCCTTGGCCACCTCGGCGGCGACCTGCTCGTTGGCCGACCGGACGCTCGTGTACTCCCCGAGCCCCATCGAGATGGCGCCGGCCACCAAACCGGCGGTGCCGGTGAGGACCAGGGTGCGGGGCGACACGCCGCCGCCCCCGACGCCCGCGATCAGGGCGATGTTGGTGACCAGGCCGTCCATCGCGCCGAACACGGCCGGCCGCAGCCAGCCGCCGGAGACGTCCGCGTGGTGCGCCTCGCGCAGCGCCGCCGGGGTCTCGGTCACGGCAGCGTCAGGATCTCGTGGCCGTCCTCGGTCACGAGGATCGTGTGCTCGAACTGGGCGGTCCACTTCCGGTCCTTGGTGACCACGGTCCAGCCGTCGTCCCACATGTCGTACTGGTGGGTGCCGAGGGTGATCATCGGCTCGATGGTGAACGTCATCCCGGGCTCCATCACGTCGGTGGGCCGCGGGCTGTCGTAGTGCGGCACGTAGAGCCCGCTGTGGAAGGACTCCCCGATGCCGTGGCCGGTGAAGTCACGCACCACGCCGTAGCCGAAGCGCTTGGCGTACGACTCGATGACCCGGCCGATCACGTTGATCTGCCGGCCGGGGGCGACCGCGCGGACCCCGCGCATCATCGCCTCGTGGGTGCGCTCCACCAGCAGCCGGACCTCGTCGCTGACCTCGCCGACGCAGAAGGTGGCGTCCGTGTCGCCGTGCACGCCGTCGAGGTACGCGGTCACGTCGACGTTGATGATGTCGCCGTCCTGCAGCACGGTGGAGTCGGGGATGCCGTGGCAGATCACCTCGTTGAGGCTGGTGCAGCAGGACTTGGGGAAGCCCTTGTAGCCCAGCGTCGACGGGTACGCGCCGTGGTCGCAGAGGAACTCGTGCACCACCTTGTCGATCTCGTCGGTGGTCACGCCCGGCTTGCAGTGCTCGCCGGCGAGCCGGGTGGCCTGCGCCGCCAGCCGCCCGGCGACGCGCATCTTCTCGATGGTCTCCGGGGTCTGCACGTGCGAGCCACGCCACTCCTGGGGACGCTTCTTCCCCACGTACTCGGGTCGTGGGATGTGGGCGGGCACCTGCCGCCACGGGGAGAGCGTGCCTGGGGTCAGCGGCGCACGGACGGTCATACCGCAAGCCTATCGCCGGGCCGCGGGGTGACCCGCGCCACGGCGGCTCGCCGTCGATTGTTGCCCCGCAAGGTCCGCTGTGCCATGGTTTCTGCGTGGATCAAGAGGGCGCGCCTCCCGTGTTCTCCGCGAGCGCGGAGTTGCAGGGTGACCACCTTCGCGTCGTGGTGACCGGCGAGGTCGACATGGCGACCGCCGACACGATGCTCCAGACCGCTCTCCGCGAGCGCGCCGACCGGGTCACGCTCGACCTGCGCGCGGTCACCTTCTTCGACTCGGCCGCGATCCACGCGGTGGTCCGGCTGGCCCAGCAGCTTCCCGGCGCGCTCACCGTGCTGCCGTCCCGGCAGGTCGCCCGGGTGCTGGAGATCTCCGGCCTGGGCGACCAGGAGTGGTTCCGGCCCGCCTGAACGGCCGGCACCCCACGGCCGTCGCCGGGCGGGTTCAGTCCTGCAGCCGCCGGCGCAGCGTGACCTCGGTGCCTTCCGGCGTACGCCGGACCGACAGCTCCCCCAACGCCCGGATCAGCGTCAACCCGCGCCCCCGGAAGCCGGCGCCGCTGGACTCGCGCCACCGGCCGCTGTCGCGCACCGTGGCCACCACGGTGCGGTCCTCGATCGTGACCTCCACGTCGATCGTCGTCTCGGTCGGGTCGACGGGGTGCTCGATGGCGTTCGCCGCCGCCTCGGAGACGGCGACGGTGAGGTCGAACAGGTCCGTCTCGCCGACGGTGTGCGCGACCAGGAAGTCCTCCAGTCGCTTGCGCAGCACACTCAGCCGGGTCGGGTCGGCGGGCAGCCGCAGGGCGAACCGGTTGAGCTCGGTGGCCTCCAGCGCGAGGACCGCGACGTCGTCGCGACGGGGCCGCCCGGCGACCCGCTCGACGACCGCGTCGACGAGGTCGGCGACGTGCTCGCCGGGCGTCACGACGTCCCGGCACAGCTGCTCCAGCGCCGCGTCGATGCCCTGGTCGCGGTCCTCGATGAGGCCGTCGGTGAACAGCAGCAGCCGGCTGCCCGGCGGCAGCTCCCCCTCGGCCGTCCGGTACGCGGTGTCGGGGATCGCCCCGACCGGCGGGCCCAGCGCGCGATCGTGCAGGAAGGCCACGTCGTCTCCTCGGATCAGCAGCGGCGACGGATGGCCGGCGCTGGCATAGCGCAGCCGGCCGGTGCGGGGGTTGAAGGCGAGGCAGACGACGGTGGCGAAGGAGCGGCCCTCGGTGGGGCCCACGAGCCGGTTGAGCCGGGTCAGCGACGCGCCGGGGTCGAAACCCTCCAGCACGTACGCCCGCAGCGCGTTGCGGAGTTCGCCCATCGTCGCGGCCGCGCGGACGCCCTTGCCGACCACGTCGCCGATGACCAGCACGAGGGTGTCGTCGCCGAGCGCGACCACGTCGTACCAGTCGCCGCCGACCTCCACGTCGGCGGTGCCGGGCAGGTAGCGGCTGGCGACGACGGCTCCCGGCAGCTGCGGCAGCGAGCGCGGCAGCAGGCTGTGCTGCAGGGTGGTGGCGATGCGGTGCTCGGCCTCGTAGAGCTGGGCGTTCTCCAGCCGGACGCCGACCAGGCGGGCGAGCTGGGTGAGCGCCGCGTCGTCGGCCTCCGCACGGTCGCCGCCCGGACGCCAGACCCGCAGCTCGCCGAGCTGTTCCCCGGCGGAGCCGGTCAGCGGCAGGACGAGCGACGGGTCGGGCGCGGTCACGCCGCCGGCGTCGGCCTCGAAGCGGGCACCCGCGGCGCTGACCACGACCCGGGCGGCCTCGGCCAGGTTGAGCGCGTGGCGGGCGGCGACCTGGAGCACCTCGTCCGTGGACCGGGCGGTGTTGACCGCGACGGCGGCGTCGGCGAGGGCCCGCAGGCGGCGGATCACCTGGCCGCGCAGCTGTCCCAGCTCCACGTTCGCCCGGACCCGGGCGACCAGCTCCTGACCGGAGAAGGGCTTGGTGAGGTAGTCGTCGGCCCCGACGGACAGCCCGGCGACGGCCTCCGCCGAGCCGGCCCGCGCGGAGAGCAGCACGATCGGTAGGTGCCGGGTACGCGGGTCGGCGCGCAGCGCCGCCACCAGCCCGAAGCCGTCCAGGCGCGGCATCATCACGTCGGTCAGCACCAGGTCGAACGGGCTCTCGACGGCGCTCCGCAGTGCCTCGACACCGTCGTTGACCGTCACCACCTCCCACGACGGGGCGAGCAGCCGGGTGACGTGCTCGCGCAGGTCGGGGTTGTCGTCGGCGACCAGGATGCGTCCGGCGGCCGGCGTACCCGTCGCACCGGTGCCCCCGCCGGCCGCTCCGTCCCGGCCGGACGTTCCCGCCCACAGCGTGGTCTCCGCCACGTGCAGCTCGGCCTGCGTCAGGTCCTCCGGGAGGACGTCCGCCGCCTCGGCGACCCGCTCGGCGGGCAGGTGCGCCGAGCCGAACGGCACGGTCACGGTGAACGTGCTGCCCTCGTCGACGGCGCTGCGCACGTCGATCCGCCCGCCGTGCATCTCGACCAGTTCGCGGACCAGTGCCAGGCCGATGCCGGTGCCCTCGTGGGTGCGGGAGCGCACGCCGGGCACCCGGTGGAACCGCTCGAAGACGTGCGGCAACTCCTCCGGCACGATGCCCACGCCGGTGTCGGCGACCTCCAGCCGGGCGTGGTCGCCGACGGCCCGGATCCCGACCCGGATCTCGCCGTCGAAGGTGAACTTGACGGCGTTGGAGACGAGGTTCAGGACGATCTTCTCCCACATGTCCCGGTCGACGTGGACCGGCGCGGGAAGCGGCGGGCAGTCCACCACCAGCCGCAGGCCGGCCCGCTGGGTGACCGACCGGAAGGTGCTCGCCAGCCGTGCGGTGTAGCCGGCCAGGTCGGTCGGCTGGTAGTGGGCGGCCAGCCGGCCGGACTCCAGCCGGGAGAAGTCGAGGACCGTGTTGACGAGCTTGAGCAGCCGCAGCGCGTTGCGGTGGGTCACGGTCAGCCGGTCCGTGTACGCCTCGGGCAGCGCCGGGTCGGCGAGCAGGTCCTCCAGCGGGCCGAGCACCAGCGTCAGGGGCGTACGGAACTCGTGGCTGACGTTGGCGAAGAAGTTGGTCTTGGCCCGGTCGAGCGCGGCCAGCTCGGCGGCCCGCGCGCGTTCCTGCTCGTACGCCTGCTGCCGGTCGACCGCCCGGGAGATCTGGGCGGCCAGCAGCTCGAAGAAGTTGCGGTACTCGGCGGAGAGGGCGAGGCGGGGCGAGATGCCCAGGGTCAGCGTGCCGAACTGCTCGCTGGTCGCGGTGATCGGCAGGACCAGTGCCCGCTCGGCACCGGTCACGCCGTCGAACAGGTCGGCGACCGCGACGCCGGCCGGGCCGTCGGCCGCGGCGAGCTCGCTGAGCAGCACGGGGGACGGCAGGGTGACCGACGCCGGGTCGACGCCGCTGTGCCCGGCGAGGACGAGCCGCCCGGAGGCGTCCCGCAGGTGGATCAGCGCGAACGGCACGTCCGCCCGGTGCCGGTCGAGCACCTGCCCGGCGGTCCGGCCGAGGTCGGCCGTGCCGGTCACCTCGGTAAGCGCACCGCCGAGTTCGGCCAGCGCCCGCAGCCGCCGCTCGCCCAGCACCCGGCCGGTGGTCTCGGACACGATGCACAAGATCCCGCCGACCTGCCCGTCGGCGCCCCGGACCGGGTCGTAGGAGACGTCGAAGTAGACCCTCTCCAGGAACCCGTGCCGGTCGATGAGGAACGGGTGGTCCTGCCCGTAGTAGGGCGTGCCGGTACGGCGCACCCCGGCCAGCACCGGCCCCAGGACGTCCCAGGTCTCCGCCCAGTGTTCCCGGGCCGGCCGGCCGATGGCGTGCGGGTGCTTGGTGCCGATGGTGGGCCGGTACGCGTCGTTGTAGAAGGCCAGGCAGTCCTCGCCCCAGAACAGCACGATCTGCGACCGGGACGCGAGCATCGTGCTGACGGCGTGGCGCAGCCCCGAGGGCCAGGTGTGCGGTGGTCCGAGCGGGGTGGTCGACCAGTCGAACGCGCGCAGCCGCTCGCCCATCTCGCCGCCCCCGTCGAAGGCGGCCTGGAGCAGTGGCGGGAGAGTCCCGTGCACGGGACCACCCGAGGGGCGTACCCCCTCCGCGCCCTCCTGGGCCGAGCTCATGCAGCCTCCCGGTCCGGCCGTTCCCGCCTCGGCCCGCTGACCATCGGCGTGCTCCGCCTTCTACCCCGACGGACCAGCAACGTAACGCATGGCCGGCGTTGAGCGCTGCTTACCCGTCCCTCGGTTCGGGCGCCCGCCGTCTCCCGCGCACCGGCGCACCCGGATTTGTGGCGTCCGTCACGTCACCGGCCGCTCCACACGGGACCGGCGCACCGCGTAGCTCGGGCGGGTCACAGCGGTGTCACGTAGGCGCCGGTGATCCCCCCGT
Organism: Actinomycetes bacterium; assembly: GCA_023402505.1. Lineage (GTDB taxonomy): Bacteria > Actinomycetota > Actinomycetes > Mycobacteriales > Micromonosporaceae > Micromonospora. The sequence continues at coordinate 6,198 of JAEYGD010000047.1, read as the reverse complement.
CCACGACGAACTGCGCGGCGGTCATGAAGGAGGCGTCGTCGCTGGCCAGGAAGGCGACGGCGGCGGCGATCTCCGCCGGTTGCCCGAACCGACCCATCGGCACGTGGACCAGCCGCCGGGCGGCCCGCTCCGGGTCCTCGGCGAACAGGTCGAGCAGCAGCGGCGTGGCGATCGGTCCCGGACACAGCGCGTTGACCCGGATCCCCTCCCGGGCGAACTGCACGCCCAGCTCCCGGGTCAGCGCCAGCACCCCGCCCTTGCTCGCCGTGTACGCGATCTGCGAGGTGGCCGCGCCCATCAGCGCCACGAACGAGGCGGTGTTGATGATCGAGCCCTTGCCCTGCCGCCGCATGTGCGGGATCACGTATTTGCAGCACAGGTAGACGCTCGTCGTGTTGACCCGCAGCACCCGCTCCCAGGCGTCCAGGCCGGTCTCCAGGATCGAGTCGTCGTCGGGCGGGGAGATCCCGGCGTTGTTGAACGCCACGTCCACCCGCCCGTGCCGGGCCACCACACCGTCGAACAGATCCCGGACGGCCACCTCGTCGGACACATCGGCGGCGACGAACTCGCCGCCGACCTCGTCGGCGGCGCGCTGCCCGGCCTCCGGGTCGATGTCCACGCACACCACGCGGGCCCCCTCGGCGGCGAACCGCCGGACCGTGGCCAGCCCGATCCCGCTGCCCGCGCCGGTGACCACGGCCACCCGGTCCTGCAACCGACCCTGCACCTTGTCACTCCCTCGTCGAGATGAACACGTTCTTGACGTCGGTGAAGGCGTGCAGCGCGTCCGGGCCCAGCTCGCGGCCCAGCCCGGAACGCTTCATCCCGCCGAAGGGCGTCCAGTACCGCACCGAGGAGTGCGAGTTGACGCTCAGGTTGCCCGACTCCACCGCCCGCGCCACCCGGATCGCCCGCCCCACGTCCCGGGTCCAGATCGAGCCGGACAGGCCGTACTCCGTGTCGTTGGCGAGACGGACCGCCTCGGCCTCGTCGTCGAACGGGAGCACCGAGACCACCGGGCCGAAGATCTCCTCCCGCCAGTGCCGGTCCACCGGCGAGTCGGCGAGCAGCACCGTCGGGGCGTGCCAGAAGCCGGGGCCGTCCGGCCGGGAGCCGGTGAACGCGACCCGGGCCCCGGCCACGTACCCGGCCACCCGGTCCCGCTGCCCCGCCGAGATGAGCGGGCCCATCTCGGCGCTCTCGGCGGCCGGGTCCTCCACCCGCAGGGCCCGCACGGCCGGCTCCAGCAGCTCCAGGAAACGGTCGTGGACCGAGCGCTGGACCAGGATCCGGGACCGGGCGCAGCAGTCCTGCCCGGCGTTGTCGAAGACGGCGTACGGCGCGGTGGCGGCGGCCTGCTCCAGGTCGGCGTCGGCGAACACCAGGTTGGCGGACTTCCCGCCCAGCTCCAGGGTGAGCCGCTTCACCTGGGCGGCGCAGCCGGCCATGATCCGCGTACCGACCTCGGTGGAGCCGGTGAAGCAGATCTTGCGTACCGCCGGGTGGGTGACGAACCGCTCCCCCACCACCGAGCCCGACCCCGGCAGCACCGTGAACACGCCGTCGGGGAGGCCCGCCGCGCGGCCCAGCTCGGCCAGCCGCAGCGCGGTGAGCGGGGTCAGCTCGGCGGGCTTGAGCACCACGGTGTTGCCGGCGGCGAGAGCCGGCGCGAAGCCCCAGGCGGCGATCGGCATCGGGAAGTTCCACGGGACGATCACCCCGACCACCCCGAGCGGCTCGTGGAACGTCACGTCCAGGCCGCCGGGCACCGGTATCTGCCGGCCGGTCAGCCGCTCGGGTGCGCCCGCGTAGTAGTCCAGCACGTCCCGGACGTTGCCCGCCTCCCAGCGCGCGTTGCCGATGGTGTGCCCGGCGTTGCGTACCTCCAGCCGCGCCAGCTCCTCCAGGTTCTCGTCGACGAGGGCCGCGAACCGCCGCAGCAGCCGCGCCCGGTCCCCCGGCGCGACCTCCCGCCACCCCTCGTACGCCGACGCCGCCCGCGAGATCGCCGCGTCCACCTCCACACGCGTCGCCCCCTCGACCGAAGCGACAACCTGCCCGTTAGCCGGATTCAAAACCTCCACCAACCCACCCTCCCGTCCCCGCCCGGGGGCGTTACAGGCGTTCGAAGCCACGGAAGAGTTCCCAGTCCGTCACCGCGGCGTCGAACGCGGCCAACTCCACCCGGGCCTGGTTGGCGTAGTGGGCCACCACCTCGTCGCCGAACGCCTCGCTCGCCAGGGCCGAGCCGTGCCACAGGGTGTGCGCCTCGCGCAGGGTTCCGGGCACCCGCTCGGCCAGCCGGTCGTCGTACGCGTTGCCGGTGCACTCCGGCTCCAGCTCCAGCTTCTGTTCGAGGCCGTGCACGGCGCCGGCCACCAGCGCGGCGATCGCCAGGTACGGGTTGACGTCGGCGCCGGGCACCCGGTTCTCCACCCGCATGCCCTCGCCGTGGCCGACCAGACGCAGGGCGCAGGTGCGGTTGTCGGTGCCCCAGCGCAGTGCGGTCGGGGCGAACGAGCCGGGCTGGTACCGCTTGTACGAGTTGACGTTGGGGGCGAACAGCAGGCTGAACTCCCGCATCGTGGCGAGCAGGCCGGCCAGGACCCGCTGGCCGGTCGGCGACAGGTGCGCCGGCCCGTCGCCGAGCATCGCCGACCGCCCCTCGGCGTCGCGAAGGGAGAAGTGGATGTGGCAGGAGCTGCCCTCGCGCTCGTTCGGCTTGGCCATGAAGGTGATCGACAGGCCCTCCTGCGCCGCGATCTCCTTGGCCCCGTTCTTGTAGATCACGTGGTTGTCGGCGCAGGTCACCGCCTCGTCGTAGCGGAAGGCGATCTCGTGCTGGCCGAGGTTGCACTCGCCCTTGGCGCTCTCCGGGGTGAGCCCCGCGCCGGCCATCTCGGTGCGGATCCGCCGCAGCAGCGGCTCCACCCGCGCGGTGCCGAGCAGCGAGTAGTCGACGTTGTACTGGTTGGCCGGCGTCAGGTCCCGGTACGCGCGCCGCCACGCCTCCTCGTACGAGTCCCGGTAGAGCACGAACTCCAGCTCGGTGCCGGCGTACGCGGTCAGCCCGTGGGCGGCCAGCCGGTCCAGCTGCTTGCGCAGGATCTGCCGGGGCGACGCGACGACCGGGCCGGAGCCGTCCAGCCATTCGAGGTCGGCCAGGAGCATCGCCGTGCCCGGCTGCCACGGCACCCGGCGCAGCGTCGCCAGGTCGGGGGTCATCGCGAAGTCCCCGTAGCCGCGTTCCCAGCTGGACATCGCGTAGCCGTCGACGGTGTTCATGTCGACGTCGACGGCGAGCAGGTAGTTGCAGCCCTCGCTGCCGTGCGCGACCACCTGCTCAAGGAAGTAGGGCGCGTGGAACCGCTTGCCCTGCAGCCGGCCCTGCATGTCGACCAGGGCCAGCACCACGGTGTCGATCTCGCGCTCGGCGACGGCGACCCGCAGTTGTTCCAGCGTGAGCGGAGCTTTCCTCATCTGCGAGCCTCCATGGAAAAGGTCTACTACCAAACCTTTGGATCCGTCAATGGCCGGCTCAGGTGAGCAGGCCGCGCAGCAGCTCCGCCGTCGCGTCGCAGTGCTCCTCCATCGCCGCGCGGGCGCTCCCCGGATCGCCGGCCAGGATCGCGTCGACGATGTGGGCGTGCTGGGCGTCGGAGTGGTCGAGGTTCTTCGCGATCACCGGGATGGCGGCGAGGAGCCGGTCGAGGGTCAGCTGCACGTCGGCCACGGCGGCGGCGAGCGACGGGGATCCGCTGGCCGTGGCGATCAGCAGGTGCAGCCGGGAGTCCGCCACCCGGCGGGTGAGCGGGTCGCGGTCCCGGGAAGCGGCCAGCGCGCCGACCAGGTGCTGCCGCTCGCCGGCCGGCAGGCTCCGGTTCGCGGCCAGGGCCGCACCGCCCGACTCCAGCACCCGGCGGAAGTCCAACGCGTCGGGCAGCCGCTCGCCCATCTCGCGGGCCAGCTTCCCCGGGTCCGGACGGCCGTTGCCCGGTCCGGGCGCCGGCCGGGCCGACCGCACGAAGGTCCCGCCGTGGCGCCCCCGGCGGGACTCCAGGTAACCCGCGTCCCGCAGGGCCGCGATCGCCTCCCGCAGCGTCACCCGGCTCACCTGCAGCCGCTCCGCCAGCTCGCGCTCCGCAGGCAGCCGCTCCCCGGCCCGGACCATGCCGAGCTTGATCGCCTGCACCAGCCGGGCGACGGTGATCTCGAACGCGTTGCCGCCCCGCACCGGCCGCCACACCGGCAGGGCACCCCGTTCGGCGTGGATCGTCATCGGCCGTCCCTCCCGGTGTCGGCGTGGCGGGTGCCCGGAGACACCGCCACCCGGCCAACCTAGCTCTGGTCGCCCGCCGGGCCGGGAACGGGCTCGGCGCCCGTGGCCGGCTTCGGGAGCACCGGATCCGGCACGTTGTGGCGCGGGCCGGTGAACCACCGCCGCGCGCCGAGCAGCCACCACAGCCAGGCCCCGCCGAGTACGACGCCGACCGCGACGATCGTGTAGTTGAAGGTGCTCGGCGTGACCGGGCTGCTGGTCGGCAGCACGAACAGGACGCAGATGATCGCGACCCAGACGATCGCGAGCCACCCGACCGGCCCGCTCCAGCGGCCCAGGTTCCACGGGCCGACCCGGAAGTCCGGCGTACGCCGGCGCAGGAAGACCGGCGCCACGTACGCGATGTAGAGGCCGATCACCGCGATGGAGGTGGCCGCCAGGTAGGCGGTGGTGTTCCACAGCGACGGCACGACCAGCAGGGAGGAGCACACCACGCAGAGCCAGATGGAGTTGGTCGGCGTGCCGGTACGCGGGTTGACGCGCTTCCAGAACCGGGAACCGGGCAGCGCGCCGTCGCGGCTGAACGCGTACGCCATGCGGGAGTTCGCGGTGACCGACGCCATGCCGCAGAAGAACTGGGCCACCACGCAGATGAACAGCAGGAACGTGCCGAGGTCGGTCCCGGCCGCGTCGATGAAGATCTGCGCCGGGGGCAACCCCAGCTCGGTGGTCCGCTGCGCCTCGTAGTCCTGGATGGACCAGGTGATCGCGAAGAGGAGCACGAAGCCGGCGAGTACCGAGACCACGACCGACATCACGATCCCGCGGGGCGCCGAGCGGGCCGCGTCGTGGGTCTCCTCCGCGACGTGGGCGCTGGCGTCGTAGCCGGTGTAGGTGTACTGGGCCATCAGCAGACCGATGAGGACGGCGTACCCGGCCGCGCCGGCGAACGTGAACCCGGTCTCGTTGCGTACCTCGAGGAAGACCTCGGAGATCGGCTTGTGCTGGTCGGGCACGATCGCGAGCACGCCGACGATGACGGCCACGCCGGCCAGGTGCCACCAGGCGCTGACGTCCGATAGGACCCGTACGAGGTTGACGCCGAAGGTGTTGAGCAGCCCGTGCGCGGTGATGATCACCAGGAAGATCAGGAAGGTACGCCCGGCGGTCACCTCCATGTCGAAGGCGAGACTGAGGAACGCCGACGTGGTGATCGCCGCCCCGAAGTCGATCGCGGCGGTCACCGCCACCTCGCCCAGGAAGTTGAACCAGCCGACGAACCAGGCCCACGCCGCCTTGTTCCGTTTGGCCAGGGCGGCGGCCCACCAGTAGAGGGCGCCGGCGGTCGGGTAGACCGAGCAGATCTCGGCCATCGCCAGCGCCACGAAGACCACCATGACACCGACGAAGAGCCAGCCCAGGGTGATCGCCGCCGGGCCGCCGGCGGTCATCGCGATGCCGTACGAGGTGATGGCGCCGGCCAGGATCGAGATGATCGAGAACGAGACCGCGAAGTTGGAGAAGCCGGACAACTTGCGGCGCAGCTCCTGCTTGTAGCCGAGCTGCGCGAGCCGTTCCTCGTCCGTCACCGGGGCTGGCTGGGGTACTCCGTCCTGAATCGTCGAACTCATCGGTGTCTCCCTTGGACGAAGGGTGCGGATGTGACCTGCGTCACCGCCTGACGGGATGATGAGCCCACCGACTCACGCACGTCAATGGAGATCGACCGAAAATCGCCCCGGACCAGACCATTGACCCGATGCCGGGCCGTCAGCCCGGCCGAAATGCGTTGCCCGCCGGCCCCCGCGAACCGCATGCTTGACGTCGTGACCAGGCCCGATCGCGACGGGCCACCCCCGGGCGCTCGGCAACGCCCGGCCCGGGGCCGCGCGGGGGGCCCCAAACAAAAACAACCC
>JAEYGD010000015.1 GCA_023402505.1 Actinomycetes bacterium | reverse complement strand
CGCCGGCCGCACCGGCCGGCGTGGGCGTCGTGCCCCACTCCCCCGGCGCCGGTACGCCGGGTGGGCGGATCGGCCGGCGGCCGCCACCGGCCTCGGACTCGCCCGGCTCCATCGCGCCCGGCCACGGCTTGGCGACCCGGGAGGCGAGGACGAACTCCTTGCGCAGCGGGTGCCCCTCGAACTCGGGCGGCAGCAGCAGCGGCCTCAGGTCGGCGTGGCCGGCGAAGTCGATGCCGAACATCTCGTGCGTCTCGCGCTCGTGCCAGGCCGCGCCCGGGTAGACGTCGACCACCGAGGGGACGGCCGGCGCCTCACGCGGCACCCGGGTGCGCAGCAGCAGCCCGTGCCGGTGCGTGGTGGACCACAGGTGCGCCACCACGTCGAAGCCGCCGGCCAGCTCGTCGACGGCGGACAGCCAGTCGAAGAAGTCGCAGGCCAGGTCGCTGTCGTCGCGGGCCGCGCGCAGCGCGTCCGGCCAGCTCGCCACCGGGACGTCGACGGTGGCGCGGGCGTACGCCTGGCCGCCGGAGACCGACGTGGTGACCTCGGCCGGCGCGAGCAGCGCGGCCATCCGCTGGCCGACCTCGTCCGGAGTCATGCCGCTGATCCTACGGACCCGTCCGGCGCCCGGCCCGGCCCCGCAGCCGTCCAGCGTTCGGCCCGGCCCGGCAGCCGTCCGGCGTTCGGCCCGGCCCCGCAGCCGTCCGGCGCCCGGCCCGGCCGGCAGCGACGGTCGGCGGGATCTGGGGCATTCGCCGTCGCCGGGACAGCAGGCCGGCAAAGATGAGGATCGTGCGGGCTGTGACTGTGACCCCTGGCGTGGCCGACTCCCTGCGGCTGGTCGAGGACTACCCGGAGCCGACGCCCGAGGAGGGCGCGATCCTCGTCGAGTCGCTGGCGGTGGGGGTCTGCGGCACCGACAACGAGATCATCGACGGGCACTACGGCGAGGCGCCGCCCGGCACCGACCAGCTCGTGCTGGGTCACGAGTCGCTCGGCCGGGTCCTGGAGGACCCGACGGGCACCCTGCAACCGGGGGACCTGGTCGCGGCGATCGTCCGCCACCCGGACCCGGTGCCCTGCCCCAACTGCGCCGTGGACGAGTGGGACATGTGCCGCAACGGGCGGTTCACCGAGCACGGCATCAAGGCGCTGCCCGGCTTCGCCCGGGAGCGGTGGCGGGTGCAGCCCCGGTTCGCGGTCGGGCTGGACCCGGCCCTGGCGAAGGTGGGGATGCTGCTGGAGCCGACCAGCGTGGTCGCCAAGGCCTGGGACCACATCGACCGGATCGGGCACCGCGCCGAGTGGCAGCCGCAGAGCGTGCTGGTCACCGGCGCCGGGCCGATCGGGCTCCTGGCCGCCCTGCTGGCCAGCCAGCGTGGGCTCGCCGTACACGTGCTCGACCTGGCCACCGAGGGCCCGAAGCCCAGGCTGGCCGTGGCCCTGGGGGCCACGTACCACTCGACGCCGGTGAACGACCTGGACTTCGAGCCGGACGTCGTCCTGGAGTGCACCGGAGCGCCGACCGTCGTCCTCGACGTGATGTGCAAGGTCGGGCCGAACGGCGTGGTGTGCCTGACCGGTGTCTCCAGCGGCGGCCGGACCATCGACTTCGACGCCGGCGCCCTGAACCGAACCCTGGTGCTGGAGAACAACGTGGTCTTCGGCTCGGTGAACGCCAACCGCCGCCACTGGGACCTGGCGGCGGCGGCGCTGGCCCAGGCCGACCAGTCGTGGCTGGGCTCGCTGGTCACCCGCCGGGTGCCGGTCGAGGCGTACGCGGAGGCGTACGCCCAGCAGCCGGACGACATCAAGGTGGTGCTGGAGTTCCCCTCCTGAGGGCGGTCAGATGCCGGGCAGCCGCCCGTTGCGGAACACGTCCACGAAGAGCTGGTGGTCGGCCCGGGTCCGGGCGCCGTACGCGTGGGCGAAGTCCACCAGGTGGGCGACGAACCCGTCGATGTCGTTTCCGACCACGGCGACGATCGCCTCCTCGGTGGAGTAGTCGACCAGGTCGTGGCTGGACTCGTCGTCGGCGACCGAGTGCATCCGGGCGACCGCGTGACCGAGGTGGCCCAGGACACCGGTGAGTTCCTCCGGCTCGTTGACGTCGGCCCAGTCCAGGTCGGCGGCGTACGGGGAGACCTCGGCGACCAGCTGCCCCACCCCGTCCAGTTCGGTGAAGCCCAGCCACGGGTCCGCGTACGCCTGGAGGGCCCGCTGCGACTCGGCCGTGCGGTGCCCCTGGTGGCGGAAGTAGCCGCGGACCGTCTCGTCGGTGATGTGCCGCGCGACGGCCGGCACCTGCGCCTGCTTCATGTAGAGCACGACGTCGTTCTCCAGGGCCTGGGTGTGCCCCTCCAGCAGCAGGTTGTACGACGGCAGGCCGGCCGAACCGATGCCCACGCCCTTGCGCAGCACCACGTCCTTGATCTGGGCGGCCACCGGTCGCTCGGCGGCCGACGGCGGCCGGGTGGACAGGTACGCCTCGTAGGCGGCGCAGACCCGGTCCCGCGTGGCCCCGTCGATCTCGAAGACGCCCTCGCCCAGGGAGAACCGCCGCTCGTAGTTGTCGATGGTGGTCTGCGCGGCCAGCAGGTCGACGCGGGTGTTGAGCCGGGCCTGCTGGAGCACCCGCAGCAGCACGCCGTCGGCGGTGTCCAGGGTGATCGAGCCGATCGTGTCGTCGCCGCCGGTGGCGATGCCCCGCAACTCGGCCAGGTACGACCGGGCGAACACGGCGACCAGGTCGCTGATCGCGCCGTCGGAGAGCGCCTTGGCGTAGCCGAGCAGCGCGACGCTCGCCGCGAAACGCTTCAGGTCCCACGAGAACGGACCGACGTACGCCTCGTCGAAGTCGTTGACGTTGAACACCAGCTGCCCGGAGGCGTTCATGTAGGTGCCGAAGTTCTCGGCGTGCAGGTCGCCGTGGATCCACACCCGGCCGGTCCGCTCGTCCAGGAACGCGTCGTCGGCGAAGTCGCCGCGCTGGTCGGCGTAGAAGAGCGCGGCGCTGCCCCGGTAGAAGGCGAACGGTGAGGCGGCCATCTTGCGGAACTTGCGGCGGAACGCCGCCGGGTCGAGGGCCATCGACTCACCGAACTCCTCGGTGAGCACGTCGACGATGAAGGCGGAACGCCGCTCCGCGGGTTGGGTCATGGAGGGCACGCTAGCGCCCGCGCACCACCCGTAGATCGACCGTCAGGACGAGGCAGGCGGGCGGATCGGCGGGGCGGCCAGCGACTCGGCGGAGCGCGGCGGAAGCCCGTCGGCGGGCGGCGCGGCGACCGGCGGGGCGAGCACGTCCGGCCGGGAGACGCCGCCCACGCCGGACTCCTCCGCGGCGATCTTCTCCTGGAGCCGCAGGATGCCGTGCAGCAGCGCCTCCGGGCGCGGCGGGCAGCCGGGCACGTACACGTCGACCGGGATGAGCTGGTCGACGCCCTTGGTCACCGAGTACGAGTCCCAGTAGGGGCCGCCACAGTTGGAGCAGGCGCCGAACGAGATCACGTACTTCGGCTCGGGCATCTGGTCGTAGAGACGCTTGATCGCGGGCGCCATCTTGTCGGTGACCGTCCCGGAGACCACCATGAGGTCGGCCTGCCGGGGGCCGTGCGCGAACGGGATCACCCCGAGGCGCATGAAGTCGTGCCGGCTCATGCTGGTCGCGATGAACTCGATCGCGCAGCAGGCGAGGCCGAAGTTGAAGACCCAGAGCGAGTAGCGCCGGCCCCAGTTCAGCACGAACCGGATCGGCTCGCCGAGCACCGCCGGCAACTGCACGACCGTCTCCCTTCCGCTCCCGGCACCAGTCAACCACGCCGGTCGCGGCACCGGCCCGCCGCGTCCGCCGCTACCTGTCGCCGACCTGACAACCTCCGATGTCCACCTGCCTGCAACCACCGGGGCACCGACCGGGTGTCTTGCCCGTAGCACCGCCGCCCGGACGACCGGCGGCGGCACCACGGGGACAGGAGTAGGCAATGACCAGAACCATGACCCGCCGGCTGCTCGTCGGCGTACTGGCCGCGGGGATCGCGCTGACCGGCGGGGCCGGGCCGGCCGTCGCCGCGCCGGGCGACACGTCGATCTCCGTCGGCCGGCTGGTCCTCGAACCCACCGACCGGGGGTACGCCGGCAGCCTCCCGGTGACGGTCAACCACCGCGGCGACACGGCAGCCCTCCTCGACCTGACCATCACCGAGCCGGTGCCGGGCGCCTTCACCGGCACGACACCGGACAGCCCCTGCCTCAGCGGCGCCGCCCAGCCGGTCCGGACGATCTACTGTCAGGTGCCGGGCGGGACGCTCCAGCCGGGCGAGCGGCGCCGGTTCACCATCGACTTCCGGGTGCTCACCACCGTGCGCCCGTACGCGATGTTCTCCGACGGCGGCCGGGTGAGCGTCGCGGCCGGGGACGGGAACCCGGCGAACGACACCGCGGACTTCACCGCCCGCTTCCGCTCCAGCACCGGCGCACCCGGCAGGCCCCGACCCTATGTGCGCGACACCCAGCCGGACGCGGTGGTGGTGGCTCCCGGACCGGCCAACATGGCCCGGGAGGAGGACGGGAGCTGGCTCGGTCGGTTGCCGGTGACGGTGCGCGTCAACGGCGACGCCGCACACGACGCGTACTGGCTCGCCCCGACGCTGCCGGCGGGGGTGCGGCTCGCCGGCATCGAACCGGAGGACGTCTGCGCGGTCCACTGCGCGGTGGCCGGCGGCGAGTTCATGCCGGGCGAGCAGCGCACCGTGACGCTGCTGCTGCGGGCAGCGGCCGACGTGGCTCCGGGTGATCTCGGCACCGGGTCGGTGCGGCTGTACGCCCTCTTCGGCTGGGGCGACGAACTGGCCGATGTCGACCCGACCGACAACATCGCCGCCTTCCCGGTCATCGCCGGTTGACGACGATGAGTCAGGCAAGCGTGCGGCCGCAGGGCTTCCTGCGGC
>JAEYGD010000240.1 GCA_023402505.1 Actinomycetes bacterium | reverse complement strand
GGGCGAGGAAGGGGTCAGTGGTGACCAGGATCAACCTTGATGACGTACGGCGCCTGCTGCGCGAGAGCGCCGGCGTGGACGAGTCGGTCGACCTCGACGGCGAGGTCGGCGACCTGGAGTTCCAGGACCTGGGGTACGACTCGCTCGCCGTGCTCGAGCTGACCGCCCGCATCGAGCAGGAGTACGGGGTGAAGGTGAGCGAGGACGACGTGGCGGAGCTGACCACCCCGGCCCGCCTCGTCGACTACGTCAACCGGCACGCGGTGGTGCCGTGACCGTGCGGCCGACCGGACCGGGCGGGTCGAGGTGACACCGCTGCTCGTGGCGGTCACCCTGCTGGCCAACGGGGTGGCCGTCGGGGTCATGGTCTCCACGGTCATCGGGCTGGCACCGATGAGCCTGGCGGTGCCGTACGAGACGTACGTCAGGACCGTGCAGTTCCTCTGGAAACGGTACGACCCCCTGATGCCGGCGCTGAACGCGACGGCCTGCGTCCTCGGCCTGGTCCTCGTCGCCGTCGTCGACGACGCCACCGCCCGGACGCTGTTCGGCACCGCCGCCGCGCTGCTGCTGGTCGTGATGGCGATCTCGGTAATGAAGAACGTGCCGATCAACCGGTACGTCATGTCGCTGGACCCGCAGCACCCGCCCGCCGACTGGGCGCGGGCGGACCCACGGGTCCGCTGGCGGAACTGGAACCTGCTGCGCACGGCACTGGCCGTGCTGGCGTTCGTCGTGAACGTGGGGACCGTGGCGCTGCTGCTCGGCGCCACGGCGGACCCCTGAACCCCTGGGAAGGAGACACCGTGGACGTTGTCGGGAAGAAAGTGCTGGTGACCGGCGGCAGCCGGGGCATCGGGCGGGCGATCGTACTGTCCTTCGCCCGTGCCGGAGCCGACGTCGTGACCTGCTACCGGACGGAGAGCGAGGCGGTCGGCAGCCTCGTGGAGGAACTCAAGGCCACCCCGGGCACCCACCACGTGGTCCGGGCCGACGTCACCGCCGACGAGGACGTGACCGCGCTGGTCGAGGAGGCCCGGCTCCGGTTCGGACGCCTCGACGCGCTGGTCAACAACGCCGGCGTGATCAGCCACGTACCGTTCGCCAAACTCCCGCTCGACGAGTTCAAGACGGTCATCGACAGCAACCTGACCGCCGCCGCACGGGTGATCCAGGCGGCGCTGCCGCTGCTCGGCGCGGGGGCGTCGGTGGTCAACGTCGGCTCCCGGGTGGCCACCGTCGGCATCCCGCTGCGCGCCCACTACACCGCCGCCAAGTCCGGGCTGATCGGGTTGACCCGCTCGCTGGCCAAGGAACTGGGCCCACAGGGCATCCGCGTCAACGTGGTCGCCCCCGGCCCGGTGCAGACCGAGACCGAGACGCCCCCGGCGGTGCTGGAGCGCTACCGGAACCTGATCCCGCTGGGTCGCCTCGGCGAGGCCGACGAGATCGCCTCCGTCGTCCGGTTCCTCGCCAGCGACAGCGCGAGCTTCGTCAACGGCGAGACCGTCAACGTCGACGGGGGGATCTGATGGCCACCGACGAGGACCGGTCCGAGGTCTTCCGGGTCATGCTGCGCATGAACATCCACCCCGGCATGGAGCGGGAGTTCGAGCAGACCTGGCACCGGGTCGGCAGCACGATCGTCCAGCACCCGGCGAACCTGGGCCACTGGTTGTCCCGCAGCGCCGAGGAGGAGTCGGTCTACTACGTGGTCAGCGACTGGGTCGACGAGCCGCGGTTCCGCGAGTTCGAACACAGCGAGGCGCACGTCGAGCACCGCACCAAGCTGCACCCCTACCGCTCCGGCGGCTCGATGACGACCATGCGCGTCGTGTACGGGATGACCGGCGCGGCGGCGGCCCGGTGACCCCGGAACCCGCCGCCCACCCCGGTGGGGGCACGACGAAGGGCGGCACCGGCGTGGGTCCGCTCGCCGGGAAACGGATCCTGGTCACCGGCGGTACGCGCGGCATCGGCCGGACCACCGCGCTGGCCGCCGCGCGGGCCGGCGCCCGCCTGGTGGTGTGCTACGGCCACGACCGGGAGCACGCCGAGGAGTTCGCCCGGGAACTGGACAAGGAGGGCACCGGCCACCGGGTCGTCCGCGCCGACGTGACCGACGAGCAGGACGTGGACCGCCTGGTCGAGGTCTGCCGGGACGCGCTCGGTGGCCTGGACGCCGTGGTGAACAACGCCGGCGTCGACGGCCGCGCCTCCCTGGAGGAGCTGACCCCGCAGGAGTGGAACCGGGTCGTCGACATCAACCTGACCGCCGCCTTCCTGGTGACCAAGGCGGCGCTGCCGCTGCTCGCCGACGGCGGCTCGGTCGTCCTGGTCGGGGCGTCGGCCGCGCTGCGGGGGCGCCCGCACAGCGCGCACTACGCGGCGTCCAAGTCGGCCCTGGTCGGGCTGACCCGGTCGCTGGCCCGCGAGGTCGGCGACCGGGGGATCCGGATCAACACGGTGGCCCCGGGGGTCATCGTCACCGAGCCCGGCGGCGGTCCCCCGCCACCGGTCGCAGAGATCATCAAGGGGATGACCGCGCTGCGCCGGCTGGGCGAGCCCGACGAGGTGGCGGGCCCGGTGCTCTTCCTCGTCGGCGACGAGTCCCGCTACGTCAGCGGGAGCATCCTGCACGTGGACGGAGGAATCTGATGCCGTACGCCGCCATCACCTACCGGGTGAAGCCCGGTCACGAGAGCGAGATCGCGGAGATCTTCGCGAACTTCCGGCGGGTGGACTCGCCGGTGCTGCGCGACGAGGACGGCACCGAGGTGGGCGAACTGCTCGGCACCGCGGTGTTCATCCAGGACGACCTGATGGTGCGGGTCATCCACTACCAGGGCGACTTCGCCGCCATCGGCCGGCACATGGCGAAGCAGAAGGGCGTCCACCTGCTGGAGAGCCGGCTCGCCCCGTACCTCGCCGAGCAGCGGGACACCAAGACGACCGACGGCTTCCAGACGTACTTCCGCAACGCCACCATGCGGTGCATCTCGCAACTGTCCCGCGAAGAGTACGTGCCCCCACAGCCGAACTGACCGCGGCGGCGGCACCGGACGGCCGCCTCCGCACGACGAGGGCCCCTCCCGACGGGAGGGGCCCTCGGTCGCGTCGTCAGCCGGCCGGACGCAGCCGCTCGGCGTCCTCCACGGCCATCTCGTCGACCAGACCGGTGGTGTGCTTGGCGGCCCGGAAGACCGGGTGCGCCACCACCCGGCGGAGGAAGTCGCGGGTGGTGTGCACACCCCGGCCGGTCACCCGGAACTCGGCGAGCGCCCGGTCGACCCGCTCGATGGCCTGCCGCCGGTCCGGCGCCCAGACGGTGACCTTCGCCAGCAGCGGGTCGTAGTCGGCGGTGACCCGGAAGCCCGGGAAACCGTGGGTGTCCACGCGCACGAACGGCCCGCTGGGCGGCAGGAACTCGTCGAGCACCCCCGGTGTCGGCAGGAAGCCCCGCTCCGGGTCCTCCGCGTTGACCCGGACCTCGATGGCCACCCCCCGGGGACGCACGTCCTCCTGGCTGACCGACAACCCGTACCCGGCCGCCACGCGCAACTGCTCGCGCACCAGGTCGATGCCGGTCACCTGCTCGGTCACCGGATGCTCGACCTGGATCCGGCAGTTGACCTCCATGAAGACGAAGTCGCCGTCGTCGCCGACGAGGAACTCGTACGTGCCGGCACCGGCGTAGTTGACCTCGCGGGCCGCGTACACCGCGGCGGCGCGGATCCGCTCGGCCAGCTCGCCGGGCAGGCCGGGCGCGGGCGTCTCCTCGACGAGCTTCTGGCGGCGCCGCTGGACCGAGCAGTCGCGCTCCCCCAGGTGGATGACGTCACCGTTGCCGTCGCCGAGAACCTGCACCTCCACGTGCCGGGCGTTCTCCAGGAACTTCTCCAGATAGAGGCGGGGATCGTTGAAGGTGGCCTGGGCCACCGCGCGCAGCCGCGCCCACGAGCGGCCGAACTCACGCGGGTCCCGCACGACGGTCATCCCCCGGCCACCGCCACCCGCCGTCGCCTTGATGATGACCGGGTAGCCGATGAGCGCCGCCACCTCCCGCGCCTCCTCCAGCGAGGCGGGCGAGCGGGAGCTGCCCGGCAGCACCGGCAGGCCGGCGGCACGGGCGATCTCGCGGGCCTGCGCCTTGTCCCCGAGGCGGCGCAGCAGCGCGGCCGGCGGGCCGATGAAGGTGAGCCCGTTGGCCTCGCAGATCTCCGCGAAATCCGGGTCCTCGGAGAGGAATCCGTAGCCCGGGTGCACCGCCTCGGCGCCGTTCTGCAACGCGGCGGTGACGATGGCCGCGGGGTTCAGGTAACTGAGCCGGGCCGCGGCCGGTCCGATCCGGACGCACTTGTCCGCGTACCGGGCCACGGCCGAGTCGCGGTCGCTGTCGGAGCAGACCGCGATGGTGCGGACGCCCATCTCCCGGCAGGTCCGGGCCACCCGCAGGGCGATCTCGCCCCGGTTCGCGATCAGCACGGTGGAGAACACGAGTCCTACCTCCTGGTCCGCGTCACGGCGCGTCCGCCTGCGGCGGCGCCAGCACGAAGAGCACCTCGCCGTACTCGACGGCGGTGCCGTCGGTCACGCTCACGTCGACGACCCGGCCGGGGCGGTCGGCCTCCACCGGGTTCATCAGCTTCATCGCCTCGACGATCGCCACCTGCTGGCCCGCCGCCACGTCCTGGCCGACCTCCACGAAGGGGGGCGCCCCGGGCGACGGGGACCGGTAGAACGTGCCGACCAGCGGCGCGGTGATGGCGAACGTGCCGTCCGGCGGGGACGCCTCCGCCGGCGCCGCGACGGGCACCGCGGCCACCGTGGCCGGCGCCGGCCCCGGCGACTCCGGCCACTCCAGCGCCACCAGCAGCTCCCCGGCCTGCACCCGGACGCTGCGCAACGGCGCCGGGGCGGTACGCGCGAGCTGCGTCGCCTGCCGGCACAGCTCGTCGATGCCGTGCGCGGTCGTGTCGGTCGCCTCGTTGGTCATGCCCACCTCGACTCCTCGGTGCCGAACCGCCGGAACCGTCGCCGACGGCGGGCCACCAGATCAGTCGCCGCGACGGCGGCGATCTCTTGAAGGGACTCGATCAGCGCGGCCCGCAACAGGTCCGCCGCCGTGACCGGGTCCTCGTGCGCGCCGTCGGGCGGCTCGGGCACCACCGCGTCGACGACGCCGTGGCGCAGCAGGTCCCGGGCGCCGATCTGCAACGCCGCCGCCGCCCGGGGTGCCGCCGCCGGGTCGTTCCAGAGGATCGCGGCGCACCCCTCGGGGCTGATCACCGAGTACATGGCGCCGGCCAGGGCCAGGACCCGGTCGGCGACGGCCAGCGCCAGCGCGCCGCCGCTGCCGCCCTCGCCGGTGACCACGGAGACGATCGGCACCGGCAGCCCGGACATCAGCCGGATCGTCTCCGCGATCGCCCACGCCTGCCCGCGCTCCTCGGCGTCCACGCCCGGGTGCGCGCCCGGTGTGTCCACCAGGGTGACGACCGGCAGGCCCAGCTTGGCGGCGAGACGCATCAGCCGGGCCGCCTTCCGGTAACCCTCCGGCAGCGCCATGCCGAAGTTGCGCTGGATCCGCTCGGCCGTGTCCCGGCCCTTCTGGCTGCCGATGACGACCACCGGCCGGCCGTCGAGCCGACCGATCCCGCCGACGATGGCCGGGCAGTCCCCCGAGCCACGGTCACCGCGCAGTTCCAGGAAATCGTCGAAGGCCTGGGCGATGTAGTCGAGCGTGGTGGGACGCTGCGGGTGCCGCGCCGCCGCCACCACGGCACCGGCCTGGCGCACCGGCAGCTCGGCGGGATCCCGGACGAGCCGTACCCGGTCCGGGGCCGGGGCCGCCGGGGCGCCCGGCTCGGCCGCCGCCAGCACCCGCGCCAGGGTCGGGCGCAGCGCCGAGCGGGCGACCACCGCGTCCAGCAGGCCACGGGCCAGCAGGAACTCGGCGGTCTGGAAGCCCTCCGGCAGCTCGTGGCCGATGGTCTGCTCGATCACCCGCCGGCCGGCGAAGCCGATGCGGGCGCCGGGCTCGGCGACGACGACGTCGCCGAGCGTCGCGAAGGACGCCGCCACCCCGCCGTACGTCGGGTCGGTGACCAGGCAGATCGTCAGGACGCCCGCCTCGTCCAGCTCGGCCATCGCCTGGCTGGTCTTCGCCATCTGCATGAGGGCGAGCGCCCCCTCCTGCATGCGCGCCCCGCCCGAGGCGGTGACCAGCAGCAGGGGGCGGCGGGTGTGGCGGGCGGTGTCGGCGGCGGCGGCGATGGCCGCGCCCACCCCGACGCCGAGGCTGCCGCCGAGGAACCGGAAGTCCATCACCGCGGCGACCAGCGGGTGCCCCATCAGGGTGCCGGTCACGCAGGTGACCGCCTCGCTCAGGCCGGTGCGGCCGCGCGCGGCGCGGAGCCGGTCCGGGTACGGGTGGGAGTCCACGAAGCCGAGCGGGTCCTCGCTCACCTCGGGCGGCTCCAGCGGCTGGACGGATCCCGGATCCAGCAGCTGCTCGATGCGTTGACCGGCGGTGAGCCGGCTGTGATGGCCACAGCCGGGGCACACCCGCAGGTCCCGGTCGAAGCGCGGACCGTAGGTCAGGCCCCGGCAGGTGCCGCAGCTGACCCACTCCGGCGCGGGTGGGGACAGGGTCGAGACGGTCACTCCGGCAGCGTGCCGGCGCGACCTCAACGCATGTTGGAAGCGGGCTGAAGGCACCGCCCGGCCGCCGGGGGCGGGACGTCCACCGGTTCTCGAGGCGGGGCCGTGATCCTGCTGTCCGGACGCGGCCTGCTCCGGGGCTGGTCCGGCGTACGGGCGGCCGGCGGCCGCCGGAGAGGAAGGACGCGGATGCCGAGCGACCGGGCGGCGGGGCGGGAGCCCGCCGCCGACACGTACGACGAGACGACCCCCGTCCTGGTGGTCGGGGGTGGCTATGCCGGCTTGGCGTCGTCGCTGTTCCTCGCCCATCACGGGGTGGCGTCGGTGCTGGTGGACCGGCACCCGGGCATCTCCGTGCAGGGCCGGGCCCGGGGGATCAACCAGCGGACGATGGAGCTCTACCGCCCGCTCGGCGTCGAGGACCCGATCCGGCAGGCCGGCCGGCCGTTCGACGACGAGGCCGGGGTGGTCCGCTGCGAGACGCTCAGCGGGGAGTGGACGTGGCTGCTGGCCGACGACACCCGCAAGCCCCTGCCGGAGCTGACCCCGGCCGAGTTCGTGATGGCCGACCAGCGCAGCGTCGAGCCGATCCTGGTCGACGCGGCGCGGGCCCGCGGGGCGGACATCCGCTTCGGCACCCGGTGCCGGTCGGTGGTGGCCGACGACGACGGCGTGACCGCGGTCGTGGAGGACGTCGCGACCGGCGGGCGCCGTACGGTCCGCGCCCGCTACCTGGTCGCCGCGGACGGTTTCCGCGGTCGGGTCCGGGAGACGGTCGGGATCGACCGCTCCGGCCCGGGTGTCACGCAGCGCTGGGTGACGTTCCTGGTCCGGGCCGACCTCACCGGGATCGTCCGCCAGCGGGCGATGTTCTGGATCGTGGTCAACGACGAGCTGGGCCTGGGCTCGTTCCTGACCACCTCGGTCCCCGACCAGTGGGCGATGAGCGTGAGCTTCGACCCGGAACGGACGCCGGTGTCGTCGTTCACCCCGCAGCGCTGCCGCGAGCTGGCCCGGTCCTTCCTCGGCACCGACCAGCCGGTGGAGGTGCTGGACGTCGCCGCATGGGAGGAGGCCGTGGGGGTCGCCGACCGGTTCCGCGCCGGGCGGGTGTTCCTCGTCGGCGACACCGCCCACGTCTGGCCCCCGGCCGGGGCGATGGGCGCCAACGCCGCCGTGCAGGACGCGCACAACCTGGCGTGGAAGCTGGCCGCGGTGCTCGGCGGGTGGGCGGGCGAGGACCTGCTCGACACGTACGAGGCGGAACGCCGCCCGGCCGCGCTCGCGCTGGCGGACATCACGGTCGCCCGGCAGCGGGCCCGGTTCGGCGAGGACCCGGGGACCGAGGACGTCGACGACGTGCTCTGCACGCTCGGGCAGCGGTACCGGTCGGCGGCGACGGTCGGCGCGACACACGACACGGTGTACGCGCGGGAGCTGGCCACCCGCGCCGGACCCGGCCTGCGGGCGCCGCACCTGTGGTTGGAGCGCGGCGGCCGGCGGATCTCCGTGCACGACCTCTGCCACGACGCGTTCGTGCTGCTGACCGGGGACGGAGCGGTCCGCTGGGACGGGGTGGGATCGCTCGTGGCGCGGGAGTTGTCGGTGCCGCTGCGGGCGTACCGGGTCGGGCCGGCGGCGGGCGGCGCGGACCTGGTCGACGTCGAGGGTGTCTTCGCGGCCCGGTACGACGCCGCCGGCGCGACGCTGCTGCGCCCGGACGGATACGTGGCCTGGTGTTCGCAGGACCCGGTGGACCCCGCCGCCGCCCTGCGTGAGGCCCTGCGGACGGTGCTCGGCCGGGCCGGCTGACGCGGACGCGCGCGGTCCGGGTGGAC
>JAEYGD010000473.1 GCA_023402505.1 Actinomycetes bacterium | reverse complement strand
GCGCAACGGCGGCGGCAGCCGGCCCGGGTGTGGAGGCCGGCCAGAGCGCGGAAACGGGCCCCGGCGCGGAGGCCGGCCCGGGTGTGGAGGTCGGGCCGGGTGTGGAGGTCGGGCCGGAGCGGCCGGTCGGGCCCGAGCACGCCGCGGGCGGCGGGCCGGAGCTGGACGGGGACCACGACTGCGTGCTCGCCACGTCGAGCGTTCCCGGCATCACCGACCTGTGCCTGCGCGGGCCGGCGGCCCGCTACGCGTGGGACCTGGCCCGGCGGGAGGACAGCCGGTGGGTGGTGCCGCTCGGCGCCGACGGCGTGCCCGGCACCGGCCATCATGACGACCAGCTCGCGTCCTGGCGGCGCGGCGAGCTGCTGCCGGTGGTCACCGACTGGTACGAGTTGACCGAGGAGCCGGACTGAAGGGCGCGGCATGGGCGGTGAGCGCGGCGAAGTGAAGCGCGGCACGGTTGGCGAACGCGGGCCGGCGGACCGGCACGTGGTCTTCGCGCGGGAGGTCCCGGGGTTCGGCCGGGTGACGCTCGCGGCGGTCGACCCGGACCGGGACGCCGACCTCATCCACGCTTGGGTGCGCCAGGAACGCGCGCGCTTCTGGGGCATGCGCGACGCCGGGCGGGACCGGGTCGCCGAGATCTACCGGTACGTCGACTCGCTGCCCACCCACCATGCCTGGCTGGCCCTGCGCGACGGGGCGCCGGCGGCGCTGTTCCAGACCTACGAGCCGGCGGCCGACCCGGTCGGCGAGGTGTACGAGGTACGGCCGGGTGACCACGGCGTACACCTGCTGATCGGCCCGCCGACACGTCCGGTCCCCGGCTTCACCGGACACCTGCTCGGGGCACTCGTCGCGTTCGTGTTCGCCGACCCGGAGCACCGGCGGATCGTCGCCGAGCCGGACGCGCGCAACGACAAGGCGCTGGCCCGGCTGCGGCGCACCGGCTTCGTCGACGGGCCGCTTGTCGACCTGCCGGACAAGCGGGCCCGGCTGATGTTCCTCGACCGCCCGGCTGACGGCTGACGACTGACGACGCTCGGCTAACCGACCAACGCCCGCCCACAGGCGGGCAGAGGGTGACGTGTCAGTCCTGGCAGCGGTCGGACAGCGCGTAGCGGACGAGCGCGACGTCGCCGATCTGGCGGACCTCGGCGACCCGGGCCCGGCGGCCCGAGTGCCACGGGAAGCGGCCGTCGCCCACGAAGCGCGGTGCCCGGCTGTCGCCCACGAAGAACGGCGCGACCACCAGGTGCAGCTCGTCGGCGAGCCCGGCGGCCAGGAACTGCGCGTGCACGCTCGCGCCGCCCTCCACCATGAGCCGGCCGATCCCCCGGGCGGCCAGGTCGGTGAGCGCCCACGCCGGGTCGACCGGGTCCCCGGCGTCGACCACGGTGGCCCGGTCACCGAGGCGTTCCCGGGTCTTCTCCACGGCCGACGTGGCGCAGTAGACGTACCGGTCGGTGTCGCCGACGGTGAAGAACCGGGCCTGCGGGTCGAGGTCGCCGCAGCCGGTGAGGGTCACCCGGGCCGGCGAGGCGGGCAGGCCGCGGGCGGCCCGCTCGGCGCGCCGCGCCGCGGAGCGCACCAGCAGCCGCGGGTCGTCCCGCCGCACCGTGCCCGCGCCGACGAGGATCGCGTCGCAGCTGGCCCGTACCTCGTCGATGCGGTCCAGGTCGGCGTCGTTGGAGAGCACCAGCCGCTGGCCGGTGGCGTCGTCGATGTAGCCGTCGATCGACGCCGCGCAGCTCAGCAGGACGTACGGCCGGTCAGTCATGGACGAAGGACAGGTCGAGGGAGTGGTCGCCGCGGGTCACCTTGGTCGCCAGGTAGCCGGCGTTGGCCGGGGACAGGAACACCCCGGTGGTCACCCGCTCGGCGACGGCGATCCCGAGCCGGTGCAGCTGGGCGGCCTTGTCGGGGTTGTTGCTGAGCAGCGCGACCCGGTCCACGCCGAGGGCGGCGAGCATCTGCGCGGCGACCGTGTAGTCCCGCTCGTCCTCGCGGTGGCCCAGGGCCAGGTTCGCCTCGTACGTGTCCAGCCCGGCGTCCTGCAGCGCGTACGCCTCCAGCTTCGCGTACAGGCCGATGCCCCGGCCCTCCTGCCGCAGGTAGAGCAGGTAGCCGCCGCTGTCGGCGATCCGCTCCACCGACTCGCGCAGCTGCGGGCCGCAGTCGCAGCGCTGGCTGCCGAACACGTCCCCGGTGAGGCACTCGCTGTGCGGGCGGACCAGGGGGACGGGCCGGCGGGCCGCCGGCTCGGTGGGCTGGGCCCGGTCACCGAGCCCGAACGCCAGGTGTTCCCGCCCGTCGGCCAGGCCGTCGAAGGAGTAGACGCGGGCCTTGGTGGCGTACCCGTCGGGGAAGTGCAGCGGGACGGTGACCTGGGTGCGGATGGTGGCGGGCGGTGCGGAATGCATCGGACTCCTCGTCAGACTGTGCCGGCCGGCACGCGGACACGTCGGGCCACCAGGACGGCGGCGCCGGGAAGGCTCGCGACGAGCACCAGGGCTCCGTACACCATGGCCGTGGAGACGCCCTCGGCGGCGGACAGGCCGGCCGCGCCGAACGCCCACGCGGCCACCCCCTCGCGCGGGCCGAAGCCGGCGAAGTTCGCCGGGACGACCATGGCGAGCAGGGCCAGCAGGGTGAGCGGCACGAGCAGGGACAGCGGCGCCGTGGAACCGATCGTGCGGGCGGCGAGCACGAAGGTCGCCAGGTGCCCGGCCACCGCGAGGGCGGAGGCGAGCAGCACACCGAACCACGTACGGCGGGCCAGCAGGCCGGCGCGGACGTCGGCGACGGCCGCGCGGACCGCCCGGGCCCACCGGGACGGGCCGGCCACGGGCAGCGTGCGGGCCAGCAGGACGGCACCGAGGCCGACCGCGGCCAGGACGGCGGCCGCCGCCGGCAGGTGCGGCCGGACCGGGGACGGGAACGCGGCCAGCACGACCACCGCCACCCCGGCGAGGACCACCTGGCCCGCTGTACGTTCCCACACGACCGCACGGATACCCCGCCCGACGTCGCCGGAATCCCGTCCGTGGCGGACCGCACGGTGCACGTCGCCGAGGATCCCGCCGGGCAGGGTCGCGTTGAGGAACACCGCCCGGTAGCAGTGCGCCACGGCGGTACGCAGCGGCAACCGCATCCCGAGGCCGCCGGCCACCAGGCTCCACCGCCAGGCGCAGCAGACCGTGGTGAGCACGCCGATGGCCAGGGCGCCCGCCAGGGCCGGCGCGTCGATCAGGCGCAGCCCGTCGAGGAACGGGCCGGTGCCGACCAGGCACAGGAGCAGGGCGAGCACACCCAGGCCGCCAACCGTCCGGGCCCATGCCCAGACCCTCGCGCCGGCCGCCGGTGCGCGCGTCGCCGTCGACTCCATCGGACCTCCCTCACGATCTTCCCGTGGGTAGGCACGTTGCGCAGCGGTCACCGGTTCACCGCGGGCACCGCGAGCAGGTCCTCGTGGCCGACCAGCACGGACAGCCGGCCGGCCGCCAGGTCGGCGCGACGGCGGCGGGCGTACCCGGCGATCGGGTCGGCCAGTCCGGGACGCTGCTCGGCGGCGGCGTCGAGCCAGCCGGTGAGCCACTCGCCGGCCAGGGCGGCGTCGGCCGGGCCGAGCCGCCACGGGCTCGGC
>JAEYGD010000403.1 GCA_023402505.1 Actinomycetes bacterium | reverse complement strand
GGTCGTGCCGGCGGCCCGCTCGGCGGTCGCCGCCAGCCGCGTCAGGAAGCTCGACCCTGCCAGCGGGCGCGCCGGAGCCGGCGGGCGGCCCCGGCGGGCCACCGCGACGACCGCGGCGACCTCCGGGTCCCCGGTCACCGGTACGCCCCGCACGTCCGGCGGCAGCGGCTCGACCAGCGCGACGGCCTGCCCCGCCCACGTGGTCTCGGCCAGCAGCCGCGGCGCGACCGGGTGCCCCGGCACCCCGGCCAGCGCGGGCAGCTCCCGCAGGGCCGCCGCCTCGGCGGTCACCAGCGCCCGGGTGGCGTCGTTCCAGCCGATCTTCGCGTAGCCGAGCGGGCGACCGGCCGGGTCGAACAGCTGCAGCGTCGGCTTGTGGTTCGGGTCCGGCGGACGGACCCCGCAGGCCGCGTACGCGGTGCCACCGCCGAGCAGGGCGGCGAGCCGCTGCGCCAGCAGCGCCTCCTCGGCGGCCACCCCGTCGGGCAGCGACACCGTCAGCACCGGGAACCGGGCCAGCTCGATCCCGCGCAGGCGGGCCACCCCGCCGAGGACGGCCCGGACCGCCCGCACCTTGGGCGGCCGCAGAGCGTTGTAGGCCAGCAGCGACGCGGCCGTGGCGCGCGGCGAGCCGAGCGGCAGCAGGAACCGGGCCCGCTCCGGCGACGGCACCACCGCGTACCGGGCCACCACCCGGTGACCGGCCGGCGGCGCACCACCCACCGTCAGCCCCACCCGCTCGTCACCGAAGACCGCCCGGGTGACCCAGCCCAGCCCGTCGGTACGCGTCCGCGGGTCGCCGGTCGCGGTCGCCGGCGCCGTCACGCGACCCGGTCCGGCCAGTCGAGGTCCAACCCGAGGCGCTGCCGCAGCGCGTCGTTGTAGGGGCGGTAGTAGGCGGTCAGCTCCGCCCGCAGCGCCGGGTCCA
This sequence comes from Actinomycetes bacterium, assembly GCA_023402505.1. Taxonomy (GTDB): domain Bacteria; phylum Actinomycetota; class Actinomycetes; order Mycobacteriales; family Micromonosporaceae; genus Micromonospora. Next base: position 5,191 of record JAEYGD010000403.1, on the reverse strand, counting down.
GCGGCGCCGAACGCCGGTCGTTGTAGACCTTGAAGCTCGGCAGGTCGTGCGGCGGCAGGCCGAGGAAGTCCAGCGTCCGCCGGTACGTCGACCGGGCGTCGCGGTACAGGTCCTCGCTGGGCAGGAACAGGAACTGCCCGCGGTCGAAACGCTCCAGCCACGGCTCCAGGTGCTCCACGTAGCGGCCCCGCGCCCGGTAGGTGTACCAGTCGTACGCCTCGCTGAAGTACTCCGGTTCGGCGATCAGCCGCTCCCGTTCCCCGGCGGTGCGCTCCTCCTCCGCGGCGAGGGCGTCGGCGAAGTCCAGCGGCTCGATGCCGTGGGTGCGCCGCTCCTTCCAGTGCGAGTACGCCCGCTCCACCGGGTCACGCAGCAGCACGATCAGCTTGACCGACGGCATCAGCGCCGCCACCCGCTGCGCGGCGAGCGGGTGGAACATGTACAACGGGGCCGCCTCGCCGACCCGGACCGGGCCGCCGTGCCGCCGCTCCAGCGCCTCCCGTTGCCGCACGGTCGGGAAGTGCGAGCGGTACCAGGCCTCGCCGCGCCGCCAGTGCTCCTCGAAGTAGTGCGCGGACTTCGTGTTCCACGCCGGGAAGAGCCGCGGCACCAGCGGATGCTGGATCAGGTAGTTCCACAGCGAGGTGGTGCCGCCCCGCTTGGTGCCGATGACGAGGAAGTCCGGCAGCGGTCGCCGGTCGCTGGTCCGTACGCCGTAACCGACGAGGGACTCCTTCACCCGCTCGGTCACCTGGGTCGGCACGAGCTGCTTCACCCGATCGCGCAAAGCCGACACGACGGACCTCACCTGCCCTTCTGCTGCGGTGGAACGGGCCCGGGGGCGGCCGGGGCCGCCTCCCCCCGCCCACGGATCTGCCTCATGGTGACCCGGATGCCGCGCCGCACCCGGGGCAACGTCAACAAGCCGACGCACCCGACGGCCAGCACGGCCGCCGCCGCCAGCAGGCCGGGAATGCCCCGGCCACCGACCAGCACACCGACCGCCGCGGCGGCGCCCACCCCGGCGACGGTGGCCGCCGCCGCGGCCAGCATCGGCGCGTCCACCAGAGGCTGCCGCACCACCAGGCACGCGCACGTCACAGCCGTCAGGTTCTCCGTGACGATGCCGGCGGCCCAGGCCAGCGCCGCACCGGTGGCGCCGTGGTCGGGGATCAGCAGCAGGCCCAGGGAGACGGTGACGAGCAGCCCGGCCAGGGTCGCGACCAGGTGCAGTCCGCTGTGGCCGCCCATCAGCAGGAGGCTCTGCACGTTGCCGACCCCGGTGTTCACCAGCATGGCCAGGGCGAGCACGGTCATCGCGGTGGCGCCCGCGGTGAAGCCGGACCCGAACAGCTCCAGGAAGGCCGGCCCGAACACGGCGAGCAGCAGGTAGACCGGCCAGGACAGCACCAGCCCCCAGGTGGTCAGCTGCCGGTGCACGGCCGCGGCGGCGTCCGGCCGGCCCTCCCCCAGCAGCCGGGACAGCTGCGGGGACACCGCCACCCGCAGGCCCTGCATGGCGAGCTGCCCGGCGAGGATGTAACGCCCGACCGCGCCGAACACACCCGCCTCGCCCGCGCCGGCCAGCGACGACGTGAGCAGCACGCCGACCCACATGTTGCCGGCGTCGATGGCCGCCGACGCGGCCCGGGGCAGCGCGAAGCGCCAGAACGCCGACCAGTCCCGCCGCTCCGGTCGCAGGGCGGCGCCCCGCCCGACGCCCAGCGGCCCGGCGACCAGGGTCAGGCAGACCAGCAGGGCGAGCGCGGCCGGGACCAGCCACCCGGCCATGCCGGCCACCAGGCCGCCGCCGACGAGGACCGCGGCGCCGACCAGCACCGGCCGGGCCACCGGCAGCAGGAAGAACTGCACCGACACGTACGCCCGGATCGGCCGCAGACACCGCACGGCGGCCAGCAGCAGCGTCATCAGCACGACCACCGGCACGGCGGCGAAGCTCGCCACCAGCAGGCCGCTGCCGGCGGCGCCGCCGAGCACCTGCGGCGCGAGCGCGCCCGAGGCGGCCACCCCGACGGCGCCGACCACCACGGCCGCGACCAGCGGCGGGAGCAGCGCCACCGGCAGCAGCCGGGCGGCGTCACCGCCCGCCCCGGCCCGCCGGCGCGGCAGCGCCCACATCAGGCCGGTCTCGGCGCCGAGCGTGCAGACGGCGGTGGCCACCGTGACCACCCCGATCGCGGCGAAGAACGCGCCCGAGCCGGCCGGGCCGTAGCCGCGGGTGATGACCACGGCCAGCACGAAGCCGAACAGGCCGCTGGTCGCGGCGCCGACCAGCCCGGCGGCCCCGCTGCGGGCGCTGCGTCGCGTCTCCGCGTCGCCCGGCCGGCCGGCGTCGCCAACGGCGGTCGCGGGTCGCGTGGTGGCCGTCACGTGGGCACCGCCCGGACGGTCACGGGTAACTGGGGGGTACGCCGCAACGCCATCTCCCGTTCGGTGAGCGCCATGGCGAAGGCGACCGCGTAGAACGCCACCGCGAGATTCTGGTTGGCCATGCCGTAGAAGGGGATCTGCACCAGGCACACCACCGGGACGATCGCGAGCCACTGCCCGGCCGGCGAGGCGGCCCGGGCGCAGACCAGGGCCACCACGAGAAACCAGGCCAGGAAGCACAGCAGGGCGGGTACGCCATGGCTGAACAGCACCATCCACAGCTGCCCCTGGGTGCCGATCGGCGCGTCGGCGGAGACCGTGTCGACATCGACGGGAGCGCCGTAACCGAACCACGGCGAGTCACCCACCCGCCGCAGCACCTCGGTGTAGAGCGACAGCCGGTCGCTGTTCGTGTCGCTGGACTCCACCCGGTTGCCGATCATCTCGGCCACCGGGATGAAGAGGGCCGCGATGCCGCCGACCACGACGATGCCGACGATCGAGGCGGCGACCCGCATGTTGCCGCGCAGGCTGGCCCGCACGCCGAGCACCAGCAGCCCGACCCCGAGGCTCAGGAACATCGCCCGGTTCAGCGTGAAGAACGCCGGCGCCAGGGACAGCGGCAACGACCCGAGCAGGACCCAGCGCAGCACGCCCCGGCGGCGGAGCATGGTGAACGCGACCACGCACGGCAGGGTCATCGCGTACGCGCTGCCGTAGTTGTTGGTGTACGCGTACGGCGCGGCCGGCCGGTAGATCGGGTTCAGCGACCGGGCGCTGTACTCCGCCGTGGACAGGTGCACCATGTCGCTGATGAACGGGTTGCCGGCGATGCCACCGGGCAGCAGGATCTCCATCGGGGTGGTCATCGCGAGCCGCGGCGCCAACACACCCAGCCAGCCCAGCGCCACCAGCCCCAGCCAGAACGCGCACAGCGGCACGAGCACCACGCTCTGGTCGGTGCGTTCCCGCGCCACCGCGTACGCGTACACGCCGACCACCAGCGCCGTGACGTAGAAGCCCAGCCGCAACCCGAACGTCAGCACCGAGGCGAACGTCTCCAACTGGGTGGCGCTGACCAGCACCAGCGCGAGGAACATCAGCCAGATCCCGGCGGCCGGCGGCAACGGCACCCGGCCCCGGACCAGCAGCAGCGCCAGCAGCAGCGCCCCCAGCAGCGGCCAGCCCAGGTAGAACGCGCCGGCCAGCCACCAGAGCGGCACCAGGCCGAACATCAGGGCCAGCGGCCACACCGGCAGCCGGGGCGGTGGCGGGGGCGGTGGAGGCGGCGGGAGGATCGGGGAGGGCCCGTCCCCGGTCGGCTCGTTGGTCGCCGGCGCCCGGGTGACGGGCACCGTCATCCCCGTCCCGTGCGGGTGAGGACGAACCCCAGCGGGGTCACGCCGGCGGCCCGCAACCGCTCGGCCAGCCGGCGCAGGTCACCCTGCCGCGTCCGGTCCTGCTCGACCACCACCACCGCGGTGCCCTGCCGGGCCGCCGCCACGCCCCGCTCGTCGGCCTCGGCCGGCGGGGCGTTGAACAACACCAGCCCCTTGGCGGCCCGCTGCCGCCACGTGCCGAACCGGACGCCACCCGCGCCCACCGGCACCTCGTCGGCGGTCTCCTTGACCGTGCTCTTCCCGGCGATCGGCACGCCGGACGCGACCCGGGGCAGGGTCATCGTGGCGTCCGGGTCGTTGGACGGGCGGGGGGTCGGGTGCGGCGACGGGCGCCGGACCGTGATCTGCTCGGTGATGTCGTCGACCTTGACCGCCCCGCCGTCACGCGGCTTCGGGACGACCGGCCGCCCCGGGTTCGCCGCCGCCGGCAGCCGGCCCAGGCCGGCCATCACCTCGGCGCGCAGCCGCTCCAGCCGGCCGCTGTCGTCGGCGACGTACACCTCCCGGCCGGTCGCGGCGAGCGCCACCGCCAGCCCGGCGGTCATCACGCTCGGATCCTCGCGGGTGCTCAACAGCGCCACCCGGGCCGGTTCCCGGACCCGCTCGGCGATCGCCATCGCCACGTAGCGGATGTCGGCGTCCACCGCGTGCCGGGAGCCACGCAGCCCCTTGCTGCGGACGGTGCCGAGCAGCGGCAGGCCGGTGGCGTCCCGGCCGTCGTCCACCGAGCGGATCCGGCGGTCCACCGACTCCCACACGTACGCCAGGACGATACCGAGCAGCACGCCGCCCAGCAGGCCGGCGAGCAGGTAGAGCGGACGGTTGCCGCCCGCCGCGACCAGGTTCTTCTCGGCCTTGCGGGTGACCCAGCCCGGGTTGACGTCGACCGCCGCGATCTCGGTACGGCTCGAGCTCAACTGGGTCAGCTGGTTGTTGACGCCGGCGAGCTCCGCCACGGCCGCGTCCACCGCGCTCTCCTTGGCGTTGGCGATCCGCCGCTGCAGCGCCGTCTGCTGGGCCTGCACCTTGCTGATGCTCTCGTCGTACGAGCGCAGCATGTCCTCCCGCTGCCGCTCGTACATGGCGCGGCGCACGTCGAGGTAGGCCTGGGCGGCGAGGTTGACACCCTCGACCGCGTCCTCCGGGGAGTTGGCGGTGTAGACGAAGCGCAGGATCTGGCCGCCGGTCGGCACCTCCACCTCGAGGGCGTCCCGGACGTCGCGCTGGTCCCGGCCGGTGGCGTCGACCAGCCGCTGCACCACGTCGGTGCCGGTGGCGATGCCGCTCTCGACGTTCATGTTGACCGCCCGGTCGGCGGACGCCCCGCTGGGCGTGAACGCGTCGGTGACCACCGGACGGACCGCCACCACCGCGTTGGCGGTCACCGCGCTCGGCACGAG
>JAEYGD010000350.1 GCA_023402505.1 Actinomycetes bacterium | reverse complement strand
ACGGTCGCGGGGGCGGCGCCGGTCGGCGCCGCCCCCGTTCGTACCTGCTGTTACCGGGCTGTGCAGCTCAGGGTCGGCGCGGAGTTGGTGCCGTTCCACGAGCCGTTGAAACCGAAGTTGGTGCTGCTGTTGGCACTCACGGTGCCGTTGTAACCGACGTTCGTGGCGGTGACTGACGATCCGCTCGACGTGATCGACGCGTTCCAGGAGTTGGTGATGCCCTGGCCGTTGGGCCAGGTCCAGTTCACCGTCCACCCGGAGATGGCGGCGTTGCCGGCCCGGACGGTGACCTCGGCGCCGAATCCGCCGGCCCACTCGTTGGTCTTGCGGTAGGTGGCGGTGCAGGCACGGTCACCGGTCGGCGGCGGGGTGCTCGGCGGCGGAGTGGTCGGCGGCGGGGTGGTCGGGGGCGGGGTGGTCGGGGGCGGGGTGGTCGGCGGCGGGTTGCTGCCGCCCCCGAAGATCACGTCGCTGCAGATGTAGTACGGCTGGTCCAGGTGGGACGCCTGCCAGATCGTGTAGACGACGTGCCGTCCGGTGCGGTTGCCGGCGTTGACCTGGGCCTCGTAGAGGCCGGTGGTCGGGTAGCTGCCGGTGCGCAGCACCAGTTCGAGGTTGCCCCAGGTGAGGGGCTGGGTCGTCGGGTCGAAGCCCTGCTTGGTGATGTAGATCAGCATGTAGTCGGCGCCGTGTCGAGCGCCGTCGGTCAGGGTCAGGGTGAAGTTGTTCGGCATCGGCTTCGCCGTCCACGCGCCGACCGCGTCGAGCGAGGCGTACAGGCCGCCCTGGGTGCGCCCACCGCTGCAGAGCTGTCCGTCGGGGATCACCGCCTGGTGGTTGCCGCCGACGTTCTCGCGGAACAGGCCGTTCCAGTTCCACATCGTGTTCGGGTTGGCCTGCCAGGCCTGGTAACACATCGGGTCGGTCTGGGCCATGGTGGGGTTGAGGTGGTCGGATCCCCACCGTTCCCAGCATCCGTAGTTGCGGGAGGGCGGGTTGGTGACCGATCCGTGTGCCGAGGCCGGGCCGGCCTGGTTGACGACGACCATCGTGAACGCGGCGACGAGTACGGTGACCGCGCCGAGTCCAAGACGGCGTGCTGTGCGTGAGAGTTTCATCGATGCTCCGGTTGATCCGCCGACGCCGGTGTGTCGTCACCCGGATGCCCAACCGGGTGATGTGCGTCGATCGATGTGAACGATCCCGTGGAGACAGGCGACGTGCGCCGTCCTGCCTACCTCGCTTGGCGGCTCCCACCCGGATGGTAGCAAAGATTCATTGAGATGAGTCTTTCGTCCACTCTGTTCGTCGGGGCCCGCGATGCGTGCCGGCACGCATCACCCCGGCACGCATCGCCCCGGAACGCATCGCCCCGGAACGCGGAGTCCGACCGCCGCCAGACCGCGGCGTCGCCATCGACCAGGCTTTCCTCATGAACACCACACTTGACGGAAAGGTCGCCCTCGTTACCGGCGGCGGACGTGGCATCGGAGCTGCCGTGGCGGTGCGCCTCGCTGACCAGGGCGCCGATGTCGCACTGACGTTCCAGCACAACCAGCAGAGCGCCGACGAAGTCGTGGCGCAGATCAAGGCCGCCGGCCGGCGGGGGGTCGCGGTGCAGGCGGACAGCGCCGACCCGGCGGCGTTGACCGCCGCGGTCGACCGGGTCGTCGGCGATTTCGGTCGCCTGGACATCCTGGTCAACAACGCCGGCGTGTTCCTGCTGGGGCCGTTGGAGCAACTGAGTATGGAAGAGGTCGAACAGACCATCGCGGTCAACGTCCGGGCGCCGTTCGTGGCGTCACAGGCCGCGGCCAGGCACATGGCCGCCGGTGGACGGATCATCAATATCGGCAGCAACATGGCCGAGCGGGCGGTGTTTCCGGGCTTTTCGCTGTACTCGATGAGCAAGACGGCGCTGATCGGGCTGACCAAGGCGCTCGGGCGTGAGCTGGGACCCCGGGCGATCACCGTCAACCTGGTCAACCCGGGCCCGACCGACACCGACCTGAACCCGGCCGACGGCCCGAACGCCGACACGATCAACGGGTTCACCGCACTCGGTCATTACGCCGCGCCAGAAGACGTGGCCGCCGCCGTTGCGTTCCTCGCAGGGGCCGACGGGCGGTACGTCACCGGTGCGACGATCAACGTCGATGGTGGCTTCACGATCTGACGTCGGAATCATCGGCGGCGCGTCGCCGTCGACCGTGACTTCGGCCCGTCCCCCCGCTGGTAGCCCGGGGGACGGGCCGAATCGGTTTCCTCGCCTCGCCAGGACCGTCCTCCCCGATCCCGGATCTGGCCGGGCGAAGTCGATCGGGCTGCCCCGCCCTGCGGTCCAGCACAGGGCGTCGACCGAAAAACTATCGATAGTTTTCCGGGAACACCGGTTGAGAACCCTGGAAAACTCTGTCAGCCTGATAGCCGCAGATCAATGTGATCGCTAACAAGACCGTCGAGACCCTGGAGGTGCTTAGCGGCCACGGTTCCACCACCGGCCCGGTGCCACATCCACCACCTGGAGTCCCACGCCCGCAACGCTTTCCGGCGGGCCACCGAGCCCACTCAGCGCCACCCTCTGGATCAGAGGGCCAGCAGCCGGCTCGCAGCGGACTCAGCATCGTGGGTCGCCGCGATCGTGGCGCCCCTGAACAGCGACACACATTTTGCTATCCCACCAGTGGAGGATCAGCATGATCTCCTGGACCCGTCCCTCCGGGCGTCGACTTCGCGCGCTCGTTGCCTCCGGAACCGCCGCGATAGGTGTCGTCCTCGTCGCGTCGTTGCTGCCCAGCCTCGCCCAAGCTGCCGAGAGCACCCTCGGTGCGGCTGCGGCCCAGTCGGGTCGGTACTTCGGTGCGGCGGTGGCGGCGAACAAGCTCAGCGAAGGCGCGTACACGACGATCCTGAACCGTGAGTTCAACTCGGTCACACCTGAGAACGAGATGAAGATCGACGCGACCGAGCCGCAGCAGAACAACTTCACGTTCGCCAACGCCGACCGCATCGTCAACCACGCCCTCAACCGGGGTTGGAAGGTGCGCGGTCACACGCTGGCCTGGCACTCCCAGCAGCCCGGCTGGATGCAGAACATGTCCGGCAGCACCCTGCGCCAGGCGATGCTCAACCATGTCACCCGGGTGGCCACCTACTACCGCGGCAAGATCCATTCGTGGGACGTGGTGAACGAGGCGTTCGCCGACGGCAACAGCGGCGCCCGGCGCGACTCCAACCTACAGCGCACCGGTGACGACTGGATCGAGGCGGCGTTCCGGGCCGCCCGGGCCGCCGACCCGAACGCCAAGCTCTGCTACAACGACTACAACACCGACAACTGGACCTGGGCCAAGACCCAGGCCGTCTACCGGATGGTCCAGGACTTCAAGCAGCGCGGCGTGCCGATCGACTGCGTCGGGTTCCAGTCGCACTTCAACGCCAACTCGCCGTACAACAGCAACTACCGCACCACGCTGTCCAGCTTCGCCGCGCTCGGCGTGGACGTGCAGGTCACCGAGCTGGACATCGAGGGCTCCGGCACCACGCAGGCCAACACCTACCGCAGCGTGGTCAACGACTGCCTCGCGGTGCCCCGGTGCAACGGCATCACCGTGTGGGGTGTGCGTGACTGCGACTCGTGGCGCTCCAGCGGCACGCCGCTGCTCTTCGACTGCAACGGCAACAAGAAGGCTGCCTACACGTCCACCCTGGACGCCCTGAACAGCGCGGGGCCTGGGCCCACGCCGACCGCCACGCCGACGGCCACGCCCACCGCCACGCCGACCAGCTCGCCCGGCTCCGCCAACGAGATCGTCGGTACGCAGTCCGGCCGGTGCATCGACGTACCCAACGCCTCACGCACCAACGGCACCCGGGTACAGCTCTATGACTGCAACAGGCAGTCCAACCAGTCCTGGACGTACACCTCCAGCAAGCAGCTCCGGGTGTACGGGGACATGTGCCTGGACGCGGCCGGTTCCGGTAACGGCGCCGCGGTCCAGATCTACAGCTGCCACAGCCAGACGAACCAGCAGTGGAACGTCAACTCCAACGGCACCATCAGTGGCGTCCAGTCCGGGCGCTGCCTGGACGTGTGGAGCACGGCCAACGGAGCGCAGGTCCAGCTCTACGACTGCCACGGACAGACCAACCAGCAGTTCAGGCTCCGCGCCCTCGCGTGATGACCAGGACCGATTCGACGAACAACCTGTTCGAGGGCGGGTAGGTCTACCCGCGGCAGGGCGAGGACGCTGATCCGTGAGCGGATCGACGTCGAGCGCTGCGGACTGCGGTGGCGGCGGTGCCGCCACCGCAGTCCGGTCGCGTGGTGACCCGACCCGGCCTCCCCGCGCCGTTGTCGTGTCAACCGATCGCCACGTCCAGCGGCGCCGTGATGGTGAAGTCCCTGTCGATCGCTTCGGCCAGGCTGACTCCTCGTCGCCCCAGGCCGGCCCGCTCGGCCCACGCGGTGAGGGCGGCGAGGAAACCGACCAGGTCCTGACGCGTACGCATCAGCAGCTCGGGCAGCGCGCCACGGGGAATGTCGACATGACGCCCTGCCCAGCGGCCCCGATGCCGGTTCGGGCCGCCGTCCTGCCACACCCGGAAAACGTCGTCGAGCACCTCGACCTCCGGGCCGGGGTCATGGCCCAGCCACGGCGAACCACCGGTGATGGCCTGCGTCCAGTCCCGCCAGTCCTCCAGACCGGCGCAGCAGCCCGGCACCACCGCCATCGCGGTGCTGGTGTCAGCGACCTGCAGACCACCGCCGATGATCAGCAGTTCCTCGGCCAGCAACGCGTCGACGACCTCGTCCAGCCCGCCGGGGGGCGGAACGTCGATCCGATCGGCGAGGGCGGCCACGAACAGCCCGACCTGCTCATCCGTGCAGCCGGCGTCGAGCACCAGCCAGGAACCGGTCGCCATCGGGGCCACCGGCCACGGATGCGGCGGTCCGGCGTCGAACGCTGGAACCTCGATGACCGCCCGCATTGTGATCACCATGTCATTCAACCCGACGCTTCCGACCCGTCTCTTCGTCTCCTCGCCATGACGCGGCAGGTGGCCGCCGTGTTCGGCGGGTGCCGGCGTGTCCACACGTCGCCGGCCCGTCAACCGCAGGGTCGGAGGTCCCTGAGGCCGTGCGCTACTTGCCTCGGCGGGTTCGGGCTGGCAGCATCCCTGCCATGATCGGAAGAATCGAGTCCTCTGTCCGCCGGTGAGCGTGACGACCGAGCCTGGCTCGCTCGGACCCCAGATCTCCCTGTTCGAACACGCTCTGCGCCTGCACCGGCAGGCTCCGGACTCTCCTCTCCCGCGTGACGGCGAGCCGTATCCGGACGACGGACGTCACCGCCGGCGGCAACGACCGCAGACCCGGAAAGACCGGCGCCTCGACGGCGCTGACGCTGCTGCCATCCTCGACCTGCACTTCGGCCGGGCCGATGCGGCGCCGAGCGAACTCGCCGACGCGTTCGGTGACGTCGATGTCCCGATCCACCCCAACGAGCACATCACTGCCGCGGCGCTGCGCGCGGACCGGCAGCGGGTGCGGCAGACCGGCCGCTGGTTGGTGCGGCACAGCACCGATCGATGCTCGGCGACAGTCGGGCTGGCGCTGCTCGCCACGGACTGGGCGGAGGAGGACATTCCGCTGATCCAGACCATCGGCCTGCTGTCGGACCGGTTCGGGTCGTTGGCGGCCGAGGCGCTGCGGCGTCGCCGCGGCGGCGAAGAAGCGTTGTTGTGGCTGGCCCAGCGGGCTGCCGGTTGGGGCCGGGTCTACCTCGTCAAGGCGCTCTGCGGACGCGGCGTGTACGCCTCGCGGTGGTGGCTGCTGCGCCATGCCTGCGGCGGCGACTATCTCGACGGCTACTTCGCCGGCCCGGTCGCCACCGCCGCCCACCTGCACGAAGCGATCACCGGGACCGAGGCCGACGATGACCTGGTCGATCACACTGGGCGGCTACTGAAGACCATGGCTGACTGCGATGGCATGGGCATGACCCTGCAGCACTACCCGCCCGCACCGGCCGTGCTCGCCGCGCACGCGGCTCACCTCGGTCGGCAAGAGCCGGCCGTGAGCAGGTACGTCAACGCGGCTGTCATCGCCGATCACCTGGTGAACAAGACCCCCGAACGATCCGGGTGCACCACCGAGCAGCGCGATGACCTGGTGCGGCAGTACCTCGCGGTGCTGGACCGGCAGGACTGGTGTGACCTGGTTCGCGCTGACGTCGACCCGGACAGCGAACACTTCGCATGGTTCATCGGCACCGTGGTGGCGCGGCTGCCGTTGCGAGCATTCACCGACCCGACCGATGGAGGGCAGCGATGAGCCAGGTATCCGATTGCGCCGGGGCGCCGGGCCGATGACCAACGGATCTGATCGTCCCATGGACGTGGCATACGCCCGGCGCTGGCGCGAGGACGTCACCGCGTGCCTGGACCGGCTGCTGCCGGGCTTCGAAGGCCGGTTCGGATACCCGCCGGGCCGGCACACGGTCGGCGGTCCGGCGGGGGAGGAGGAGCTTGCCTGCCTGGCGGGCATCCGCCCGCCCGACGACCTGCTCGGGTGGTACCGGCAGGTGCGCGACGTTAGCCTGCCGGACGTCGGCAACGGCTACTTCATCCACGCCCCCGGCCTGGTCGTGCATCGGGAGGTCGCGTCCATCCGGGGACGCTTCACCGCGGACGTGGTCGTGTTCGCCAGTGATGGCGGCGGCACCCTGTTCGCGGTGGAGGCGGGGACCGGCTCGCCCGTGTACCGGCTTCCCGCCGGCGAGACCGTTGCCGGCGTCTACCGCAGCGATGACCCTCGATTCGATGTGGTGGCAACGAACCTGGCCGGATTTCTCGACCGGCTACGTGACACGGTCGAGGCGTTCGCCGGCACGGACGCACCGGGCGACCTGTAGAGGCGGCCGGCGCGACAGGCAGAAATCTCGTCGCTGTGGCTCGCGCGGACGTGACATCGCGGCGAGTTCCATCGTCGAGCCGTCGGTTCCCCTGCCGATCCGGCACTTCTCAGGCGGCTTCCCGTTCGATAACATCCAGGCCGCTTCCCTTGCAGCCATCGGGCGAGCCGACACGGCGAGCTGACCTCGGGAACTTACGTCCCATCCGATGCGAGGTCACGGAGGCACCCCGTCATGTCGTCCCTTTCCCGAGCTGTGCCCTTCACCATCGACGTACCTGACGAACTGCTGGCCGACCTGGCCGAGCGGCTGGCGCGTACCCGGTTCGCGCGCCCCACCGCGGACAGGTGGCGTGCCGGCACGGACCCGGACTACCTGCGCGAGTTGGTGACCTACTGGCGCACGGACTTCGACTGGCGCGCTAGGGAACGCGAACTCAACGCGTTGCCGCACTACACCGCCGTCCTGGACGAGCGGCGCGTGCACTTCGTGCACATCCGCGCCGCCACCTCCGACGGCACCGCCGCTGCCCTGCCGCTGGTGCTCACGCATGGCTGGCCCAGCAGCTTCGTGGAGATGCTGCCGTTGGCGGCGCGGCTGGCCGATCCCGCTGCCCACGGCGGCGAGCCGGGCGACGCCTTCGACGTCGTCATTCCATCGCTGCCCGGCTTTCTGTTCTCCGAACTGCCGCACCACGGCCCGGTGACGCCCCCGGTGGTCGCCGACCTGTGGGCCCGGCTGATGACCGACGTCCTGGGTTACTCGACGTTCGGCGCGTACGGCGGCGACGTCGGCTCCCATGTCACCGGATTCCTCGGCGCCCGACACCCACAGCGGGTGGTCGGGATCCACACTCACCACCCGAGCCTGCACCCCGTTCTCGACGACGCCCACCCCCTGTCCGAAGCCGAGCAGGCCTACCTGAGGACGCGATCGAACGAGGACGGTGACGACGACGGCTACGCCGCCATCCAGAGCACCCGACCCGACACCCTCGCCGCGGCGCTGCTCGATTCCCCCGCCGGCCTGGCCGCCTGGGTCGTCGAGAAGTACCGGGCCTGGAGCGACTGCGACGGAGACGTGGAATCGCGGTTCAGCAAGGACCTGCTCCTGACCATCGTCACTCTCTACTGGGCCACCGGGACGATCGGCTCATCGTTCCGGCCCTACTACGACGACTCGCACACTCCGCCCCTGCGGGATGTCGAGGTGCCGACGGGCGTCCGGCTCACCTCCGAGGACCGGAGCTATCCCCGTGAGTACGCCGAGCGCGTCTACCGCGACCTGCGCCAATGGCGCGGCCCGCGCCGCGGAGGCCACTTCCTTGCCCTGGAGGAACCCGACCTGCTCGCAGGCGACCTGCGGGACTTCTTCCGGCCGCTGCGCGCCAGAGCGTGAACGTGGTTTCCCGCAGTGTCGGTGCCGGTCGCTAACCTGCCGACGTGGTGACCACCGATACGGAAAAAGCCGCGCTGTGCGAGTTCCTCGAGTGCCAGCGCGCCAGTGTCCGAGCCATCCTGGCGGATCTCGACCAGACCTCGCTGCGAACGCCTGTCCTGCCGTCCGGATGGTCGCCGCTCGGCCTGGTGGAGCATCTCGGGTATGCCGAGCGACACTGGTTCCAGGAGGTCTTTCGTGGTTCGGCAGAGCCGTTGCCCTGGCCGGACGACCACACACCGCTGATCACGTCCCGATCGCCGTCCCAGGTCTTCGGTTTCTACCGCGACCAGTGCCAGATCTCGGACGCGATCATCGCCGCGGCCCCGTTGACGGCGGCACCCGCCGGCCGACACCCGCACGAACCGCTGGCGTCACAGACCACCGACCTGAGACGGATTGTTCTGCACGTCATCGAGGAGACCGCTCGGCACGCCGGTCACCTGGACGTCGTGCGTGAACTCATCGACGGGCGCACCGGGCTGGGACCACGCTGAACTAGCTTTCTTTGAGAAGATCATTCGGGAGGCCGTCATGGGCGCATCGGGGTGGGAGTACTACGTCCCTTATCAACCAGACCTCCAGGCGGCCCTGCAGGAGTTGCGGCACCGGGTCTTCGAGACAGGCGACTACTGGTGGGCGGTACCGCACGAGTACGGCAAGTCGGCCGCCGACTTCCCGAACCGGCCGCGGACCGAGGCGGAGCTGTGGGCCGAGGAGGTGGTGCAGGAGTCCGGCACGCACTCCATCCTGGACATGTCCCACGTGGCGGCTGAAAGCGAGACGCCCGGCTACGGGACGGTTCAGCCGGTCACCGACGTGGAGGCGGTCGAACGCCTCGGCGCCGCCAAACCAACCCGCGCGCACATCGACGCGCTCCAACCGCTCGCCACGCAGCGCTGGATCGGCCGCTGCGCAATTCTGCACGACATCGCCGGCCATCCCAGCGAGATCTACTTCTGGGGCTTCTCCGGCGACTAATTCTCGGTGGGCCGGATCCATCTTCAGGCGATCATCGACGACATCATCTGCGGATACCTGCAGGCGCGTCTACTGGTCGACGGTGAAGACAACGTCGAGGCACGACATCGGCGAGTTACGCGGCAACGCCGAGCCCGGCGTTGTTCTATCGCCCGGCGAAGGCGCCCGCGCGGGCGGCGGTGGCAGCGCTGTGGGCGGCGTGTCCGGGAAGGTGCGCGTCGGCGGCCGTCCGCAGGAGCACCAGCTCGTGATAGAGCGGGGCGGTCGCGGCGATGAGCAGCCGGCGCGTATCGGTGCCTGCCGGTATCTCACCGCGTTCGACGGCACGCCGCACCACGTCGGCGCAGCGGTCGTAGCGGTCGGTCCAGAAGGCGCGCAGGGCCTCGGCGGCCTGCTCGGACCGGAACGACGCGGCGATCAGCGCGACGGTAACCGGGTCGGCGGTCAGTGCGGCATAGACCTCGTGGTTGACCGCGGCCAGGTCGCCCTCGAGGGAACCCGTGTCGGGTGGGCGCCATGCGTCGACGCTCGCTTCGTCCAGGACGTCGGCCAGTAGGCCACCGACATCCCGCCAGCGCCGGTACACCGTCGTGCGATGTACGCCTGAGCGCTCGGCCACTACGTCGATGCTCAGGGAGTCGTAGCCGTGCTGCACCAACTGGGCGAGCGCCGCGTCGAGTACGCGGCGACGGACCGCTGCGCTACGCCCGCCGGGCCGGCGTGCGCGGCCGGTCGCCGATTCGTCGGGAAGATCGCTTGTCGGTCGTGGCGACGCCATGCCACGATGTTATCGCTACAGACGTAGCCTTAACGAGAGGGCATCCTTGACTCCTGATCCCACGGCCCTTCACCCGGTGGCGACGCATCCGCGTGTGGTGTTCCTCAAGGCGCTGGTCACCTCCCCCAAGATCATCGTTGGGGACTACACGTACTACGACGATCCCGACGACGCGACCGGCTTCGAGCAGCACAACGTGCTATACGGCTACGGGCCGGAAAAGTTGATCATCGGGAAGTTCTGCGCGATAGCGGCCGGTACGCGGTTCCTGATGGCCGGCGGCGACCACCCGGTCATGGGCCCCTCCACCTTCCCGTTCACCCTCTTCGGCGGCGAATGGGCCGAGCGGACCCTCGACGTCGTAACCGCCATGCCCAGCCGCGGCGACACCGTCGTCGGCAACGATGTGTGGTTCGGCTACCGGGCCACGGTCATGTCGGGGGTACGCATCGGCGACGGGGCGATCATCGCGGCCGGCGCGGTGGTCACCACCGACGTTCCGGCCTACACGATCGTCGGCGGGAATCCGGCGCGACCGATCCGGCAACGCTTCAGCGACCACGACGTCCAGCGGCTTCAGCGGGCCGCGTGGTGGGACTGGCCCACCGACCTGATCAACCAGCACTGTCGCACCCTCATGGCCGGCACACCGGCCGAGATCGAACGCGTCGCCACCGAGAACGGACTGGAGCGGGCCTTATGACATCCGATCACTGAGGAAGACGCCGTGACCGACGCCGGCTGCCTGCACCCGCCCAGCGGAACTGGGATCAGAACCCTTTCTGTTGATCACGCAGAGAACGCGGTGAGGCTGGGAATGCGTGGCATCGCCGCGATCCTGCGTGGATGCCATGATGCCCCGGTGACACATGACCCGTCTTCCGTGGCGCCCAGTGCACTCACCGATCTGGCCGAGATCGTGCATGTGACCTGTCCGGAAGACCCGTCCTGGCTCGTAGCGGTTCAGTTCCGGTTCGACGAGGGATACCTCCAGGTCGAGGTTGATCCGAACGATGACACCGTCGAGGTTTCCTTCGATCCGCTGCATCGGCCACCGCTTCGCCATTGGGCGTCAGGGTCGGTGTCAAGCCCGATGAATCAGCACTATGCCGGCCTTCTCGGCAGGAGTTCTGCCTGGTGGTGGGTGCTTCGCAACCAGCAGCAGTACGAGGATGCGTTCCAGATCGAGCTCGGCGCACCCTCGTCAACCATGACGTTGCAATACGTCGCGATGGCGTCGCGCCTGCACCTCCGTCACGTCAACGGGAAGTAGCCTGCACGAAGGTGACCCGGCCGAACCTGTGGTCGAGGTGCGCGACCTCCTGTGCGTCGCTGAACCCGGCGTCGGCCAGGAGGGTGACGATGCCGTTGCCGTGGTTGCGGGCCACGACCGGGCTGTCCGCCACCCGTCGACGCATGCGGCGGGTCAGGTGCCGCAGGGCGTGGACCGGGGTGTGGCCGTGACGGTGTGGTGGAAGCTCGGTGTTGCGGTCGTTGGTTGCCGGGCCGCCGAAGTCGACGATGGTGACCTTCCCGCCCGGTCGGAGAGCGCGCAACGCGTCGCTTGCGAACGCCGTCCGACCGTCGTCGTCGACGTGGTGCAGGGCAAGCGACGAGACGACATGGTCGAGCGAGGCGTTCTCGGCGGGGATCCGGTTGGCATATCCCTGTACGAGGGTGAGGGCGACGCCGCGTCGGCGTGCCTTGCGTGCTGCTCTGCGCAGGGCGTCCGCGTCGGGGTCGAGGCCGGTCACCCGCGCGCTCGGCTCGGCTGCGAGCACGGCGAATGACAGGTTGCCCGTGCCGCAGCCGACGTCGACCACCGTCTGGCCGGGCATGATGTCGGCGATCTCGACCGCGCGTTCGTGTAGTGCGCGGACGCCGGCGACCCGGCTCAGGGCGTCGTAGAACGGGAGGAGCCAGGGCTTTCCGGCGCCGGGCAGGAAGGGGCGGTCCCGTTCCTGCGGGGTCCGCTGGTCGAGGATGCGTACGTGGTCTGTCATGGCTGCCTTCTGTGTGCGTGAGGGCGGGTGTCGCGTCGTACCTCCAAGTCTTGGATGTTCTGCGGTTCACGCACCGGATTTACCGTGGGAGCTATGGGAGATTCTTTGGTCGGTGGCCCGCCGGGAGTGTCGTCGGGGCTGCGCACGGTACGGCCCGACGGGACGCCGGTGTACCGCTACCGGGAACGCCCCGGATTCCCTGCGGTCTCGGTGACCCGTTTCGACACCGAAGCCGCCCACGCCAGCCTTCCGCCGGAGCACCGGCACGCCCACGACTTCCTCGTCCTGGTCTATGTCGAGCAGGGGATGGGCTCGTTCACCGTCGACGGCGCCGAGCGGTTGCTGCGCGCGGGAGAGGTCCACGCGGTATCGCCGGGGCAGGTCATCGGCGCGGCGACCGAGCTCGCCCGCGGCCGCGCGTGGTCGGTAGCGTTCACACCGGACGCGGTCCCCGCCCTGTCTGCGGTCTCCCCGCTGGGGTGGGGGCAACATCCTCTCCTCGCGCTGTTCGCCTCCAGCGCGGGGTACGGCCGTATCGCCGCGCCCGACCGGACGAACTGGTCGGCGTGGCTGGCGGACCTGGCCGATGAGGTCGCCGACCCGGGCCGTCTGGGCGCCGGCGAGGCCGTCGTCGCGTTGCTCACCCGGCTCCTGGTTGCCGCGGCGCGACTGGCGCCGAGTGCCCCGGTCACGCCCGACCCGCTCGTCGAGCGGGTCTTCGCCGAGATCGAGGCGATGTTCCGCGAGCCGGTCTCGGCCGCCGATGTGGCCCGCACGCTCGGCTACACCCCGGGGCATCTCACGACCGTGCTTCGCCGGCGCACCGGCCGTCCCTTGCTCGAATGGATCACCGAGCGCCGCATGATCGAGGTGCGGCGGATGCTGCGTGAGACCGACCTGCCGCTGGACGCGGTGGCCGCCCGAACCGGGCTGCGGGACGCCACCTACCTCGTCCGCCGCTTCCGTCAGCGATACGGCGTGACCCCGCAGCGATGGCGCCGAACCCAGCGGGCATGGTCATGAGTGGTTCATCGGGTGCCGCCGCTCCGCCTGAGGGGCCGGCCAGGGCATGGTCGGATGTGTCGACGCCGGCTGCGTCGGTGTTGCGGGCGAGAGACCGATGGGCCTGCTCGGGGGAGGAAGGTCGTGTGTCACAGACCGATGGCTGCGGTCGCCTGACCGTACCGCCGGGCTTCGTCCGGTAGGTCGACGTCACCGGCTCCGGCGGCGACGCGTTCGTTCGTCGTAGCCATCCGGAACAGCAGGGCGCGAGCTACCGCTGGCACCGGCACATCCACCGCTTCCCGCAGGGACGCCGGTGCACCGTGCCAGCAGAGCGCGTCGGCCACCACGATGCCCTCGGCGTACTCGGGGGGCCGCCAGTAGGGCGAGATGTCGATGACCGCCGGATCGAGCCCGACAGCAAACACGACGTTGGTCGTCAGGTCGCCGTGCACGATCTGTGGATGCCCCAGCGGCTGCAGCGCGCTCCGCAGCCGTCGCGCCACGGCGGCGAACTCCGGGTGGAACCGGATGGCTCGCTCGCCCCAGACCGCCCTGTCCGCCCGTGCCCACCAGTCCTGCCGCGCGTCCAGGAAGTCCGGGCCGTCGAGATGGGCCACCGCCCGGTGGAATGCGCGGCCGGCGGCCAGGATGTCCGGCCAGGTCGAGGTCGCGCGATAGTCTGGTTCGCTGCCCTCGACCCAGCCGGTGGCCGACCACCCGTCGAAGGCCCAGGCGCCGTCACGGGTACGGACCGGTGTGGCGAGACGGAAGCCGTCAGTCGTGACATCGGCGAGCGCGGTGGCCAGCCATTCGTGCAGGGCGCCCGCGTCCGGCTTGAATACCAGGTCCTCCACGGCCCACGAGGTGCCCTGCCCGCCGTCCAACAGTCGGGCCGGCCCGTTCACGCCGAACGCGTGCGGGACGGTCAACGGGAGCTGATCGCTAGGCACCGGTGCACGTCGTCCGCTCATGCCGTTGTCCCCGCGGCGACGTCAACGTGGCGTGCCGTACGACCAGTGCAGCGCGACGTCGGGCTTCATCCGTAGCCACAGCGTGGAGGCCGGCGAGTCGTCCGGGAAGTCGACCCGTAGCAGCTCCCGGCCATGGATCCGTTCGACTGCGACGCACTGGACGGCACGCAGTTCCAAGTCGAGCAGCTCGAGTCCGTCCGAGGCGGTCGACAGCCGTAGCCGAACGACCTCGTATCCCGGCTCGATGTACATCTCCACGTCGTAACCGGCTCGGATCGTACGGAACGTCACCGCCGTGTAGGGCCACAGCTCCCGCCAGTCGGACTGAAAACCGGCCTCACGCTCGTCGTCCGCGTACCGATAGACCGGCTCCGCCTCGAACAACCAGATCAGATCCTCGTAGCTGGGGACCGGCTCCATTACCACCGGGTGATCTTCGCACGGCTGCCGGAGAAGCCGCCGTGCTGTCGCGCCGCGTCGGGTGCGGGTCGCCGAGCCGCCGACCGCCGATGAGCGGTACGGTTCGACGGTGTCTGCCTGCGCCGGACGGCCGCTGATCTTCCTCGACATCGACGGCATGCTCATCCCGTTGCGGGCCCGGCCAGCCGGTGCCGGCCGTCGGCGGCCCGACAGCGGGGGTGACGGTTCCGACGGTTACGGCAATCCGCTGCTGGATCGTCTCGACCCCGAGGACGGTCGCCGGCTACTCGCCTTGCCGGGTGAGCTGGTCTGGGCGAGTACGTGGATGGCGGAGGCGAACGAGGTGGTGGCACCTCGGCTCGGTCTTCCCGCTCTGCCTGTGGTCGACTGGATCGACGGTGACGAGGAACCACCGAGCGGCGTGCACTGGAAGACCGCGTCGTTGGCGCGGTGGGCGGCACAGCGTCCGTTCGTCTGGCTCGACGACGAGATCAGCGATGCCGACCGGCGGTGGGTTGCTGCACACCACCCACAACCGGCGCTGCTGCACCGCGTCGACCCACACGTGGGACTGACCGACGTCGACCTCACGGCAGTGTGGCAGTGGCTCGACCACCGAGACGAGGCGGCTTGAACCGTCGCGCCATCCATCGTGGGCGCGGCTCGTCCGCTCCCGCCGCGAGCGACCTAAGGTGACGCGGCGACGGCGTCCGGACGTGCCGACGAGCCGTCGTCGCCGACGCCACAAGCATGGAGGTCGTCGGAGATACTGAGGCGTGGCGCGCGACGGCTGGATCATGGAGAGAGTTCGCGAGTTCGGCCAACTCCGCGGCCAGCAGATCACGGCTTGGACGGGCGTTGAGATGGCGCTGCGGGAAGAAGGCGCTGCCGGTGGCCCGCAGTTCGAGGATCCCGCCGTGCCGTGTCTGCAATTGCTGGCCCTGCGCGCCGCACTCGGTGACGGGACCTTCGCGACCGTCGGCACGTACCAGGACGACAGTGCATGGGGTCTGTGGCTGCGCCGGGCGGCTGGCGGTGATTCGGTGGACTGGGCGGGTACGGCGGAGACGTATCGCGTGCGGACCCTGTCGGAGTTGCCCACCGGCGAGGTGGACGGTGTCTCGACGTTCCTGGCCGAAGAGGTCCTGGCCGAAGAGGTCCTGGCCGAGGTGGTCCTGCACATCCGGGGCCGACCGCTGCTGTTGATGGCGGGTGAAGTGTACGAGTCTGCACAGGAGCGAATGGTGTTCACTCGCTGCGACGAGTCCGTGCTCGTGTTCACCGACCCCGCGGCGGCCGAAGCGTTGGACTGGGTTCCCGAACGGGGAGCGTTGACCCACGGTTGATCCTGCTGGGGCGATGCGTCTTGCGCCGTACTGCGGGAACGTCCGAGCGGCAGTGGGCCTGACCTACGCCGGCGTCAGCCGACGTGACGTCCGGATCGCCGCCCGCCTGCCGAGAGCCACCATGCGTACGACAACGTCGGTTGGAAGTGTCATCATCGGCGGCGATGAGCAGCGGTGAGGATTCGCGACTCCTTCTCGATGAGGCACGCGGGCACCATCTGGCGCAGGTGAATGCTGTGCTCCGTCGTCCCGGCATGTACGGCAGGGACGAGACCGCCGAACGGCTTCTGCTGGAGGCCATGGCCGCCGTGGATGAAAGCCTGACCCGCTGGCGGACGGAGTGCGAAGGACTACGCGAACGCGGGGCGTCGGCTGCGACGGGTGTCATGGGTGCCTACAGCAACATCCTGCCGGTTGGTGCCGTGCGTGATGCCACGGCCTCCGTCTACGCCGAGATCGCCCATCACCTCGGCTGGCTTGAGCTGGATCGGGTGTTGTCGGAGGCGGAGTTTCACCACGTGAGCACCGGGGCCGGCGAGTGGGTGACGCGGGACCGGACGCTGTCCGAGGTCGTCGAGACGTTCGGACCCCCGTCGCTGTGGATCGGGGGAACCAACCCCTTCTATCCCAAGACGCTTGCCTACACCGCGGCCGATCCCGACCACGACCTGATCTGCTTCCACCTGTGGAATGCCTTCGCGGGCACCGCAACCGGGCCGGAGCTACGGGGCGTGCACCCCGAACCGGTGGTTCTCGCCGTGCGTCATCGGCCAGGCCCTTTTCCCGACTCGTTCTCGTTCACGCCGGAGGGCGCGCGTCGCAGGCCCGGCGGTGATCAGCGAAGCCCGATCAGGTCGACCGTCTGGATCCTCCACGGTGACGGCGCTCGATACGCCTCCGGCGTGTTCGACACCGTGGACGCCGGCCTCGCCTGGGCGGCCGAGCACCAGGTGACCGGAATCCTGGCCGAGTACGCCACCGGGGGCGCTTACGACGACGTGGACAGCGAAAGTCGTTGCACGCCATCGACGGCGCAGCACGGCACCGCGGACCACGTCGCCGCCTGCGGCCCGGGGTTACGTCACTTCCACCTGACCGACGGCCGTCCGGATTGACGGACGCCCGCTCATGCTTGCCGGACGGGAAAACGGTCCTCAACCCAGGACGGGGCCAGCGACCGCCGCCACGAACAGGAGCGTCGGTGACGCGGCGGCGGTGCCGAGCACAATCGCCGAGCTGATCCGGCTTCTCGGGAGCCTCCGGAGCAGGATCAGACCAGCCAGCAGGGTGCCGAGCAGCGCCGGTGCACCGACGTAGACCCCGAAATTCAGCATGTCCTCCTGCGGTGAGTTGCCCCACGACTTTCTCCCTCCGGATTGCCGGTCAAGGAGGGTGAAGTAGGTGGCGATCACCAGGCCGTGCCAGCCGAGCATCACCAGGTGCGCGAAGAAGCGGTTCGTGGCCGATCGCCCTCCGGGCGGCGTCACCCGGCTCCGGTCGGCGATGGCACGTTCGCCCGTGTCCGGCCCGTCGCCGCGTCCGGCGGCCGGCCCTTCATGGTCGCCAACTCGTCGCACCGATTCCGCTCCTGTTTCGTCGAGGTCGTGAGTGCCCCGACCACATCTTCGCCGCCAACACTGCCACCCGAACATGGCCAGCACCCGCGGCTTCGCCGATGACCGGATGTCGAGCGGGTGCCCTGACGTAGTGCCTTTCAACGAGGCAGAAGCAGTCGTGACCGCGTGCGTACGCTGACGTTCGGCCAAGACGTTCGGCCAAGACGTGCGCCATGCCGAGGGCTGACCGGGGGACGGGGTGCCGTCAGGCCACCGCGGGAAGGATGACCCGTTCCAGCACCGTGACCGGGGTCCGCCACTGGTTGGGGTCGTCGTAGTTGCCGGCGGTGACGACCGCGGTGAGGTCCAGGTCGGGCAGGACGAACAGGCGCTGGCCGCCGTTACCCATCCCTGCCACCACCCGGTGGCCCTCGATGGATTCGATGTACCAGTGGTAGCCGTACCGGGCGCCCCAGCTGGTCCGCAGGCGTGGCTGGAGCATCGCGCGGATCCAGTCGGCGGGGACGACCCGCTGACCGGCCCAGGTTCCCTCGGCCAGCACCAGCTCGCCGATCCTGGCCAGGTCGCGGGGCGCGAGTCGTAGCCCGGACGCGGCGGACGCCACTCCGTCCGCGCCGGTCATCCACTCGAAGCTGTCGATGCCCAGCGGCGCGAACAGCACGGCTTGCGCGTACTTCGGCAGCGACTGCCCGGTGCAGTCGGCGATCAGCCGGCCCAGCAGAGCTGTGGCACCTCCGCAGTAGGTCCACCGGATGCCGGCCGGCTCGACAATCGGCCGCTCCAAGACGTACCGGTACCGGTCCGGCGCCAGCTCCATCGCGATCTCGGCGTTGGCCGGGCTGTCGTACGGTGGATCCTCGCGCCACTCCATGCCCAACGACATCGTCAGCGCATGCTCGACGGTGAGCCGGGCACGCCGGGAATCGACCGCCAGGTCGGGGTACTGCGGGAACCACCGCAGGAGCGGCTCCGCCGGCGGCGGGACCAGTCCTTCGCCGAGCGCGATGCCGTACAACAGGACGGTCACGCTCTTGGTGACGGATCGGATGTCGTGCAGGACCTCTGGCCCGAACTCGACGACGCCCAGCGAGTCGCCCCAGGCGAAATCTTCGCCGGCCCCGTAGTACTCCAGCACGGTCTGACCACCGCGAACCGCCGCGACGGCGTGTAGACCGCCGGCCTGACCAGCGTCGACCATCTGGTCGAGACGGTCACGCAACTGCGTCGTCATGGGCACTCCTTGGCGGCGTTGTCGTCGAGCGGAGCAGCATGCCTGTTATACCGGAGCGTCCGCTACGGACCGACCCGGCTGTGCGAGGTCCGCCCGGTCCCCAGCAGCCAGATTCAGTCGTGAGACGGCCACATCCGGCGCGAGCGGCGGCCGCGGAAGTGAGGCCGCCCTGCCCGGGGCACCGTCCGGCGCGCGGATGAGAGGGCGGTGCGGGCAGCGAGCTGACCGCACTGCTTGCTGGCCCGTGGTGGCCGGAGAGTCGCGATCGACCGCCGAACGCTGCGGCCGATTTCCGCGAGACTTTGCCCGTCCGCGTGCCGGACCGTATCGGCATGAGCTTCGTCATCTTCCCGATTCCCGCCGCGCGGTTGGTGGCCCTGCGTCACGACGGTGTCGACGATGCGGGTGGTCGCTTCGAGCCGTTCGTCGCCGAAGAGAGCGGTGCCCCGCTGCGGTGCTGCCTGCGGGAGGCTGGCCCCGGTGAGCGGCTCGCCCTCATCGCTTACCGTCCCGAGGGCACCGCTGGCGCGTACCGCGAGGTCGGCCCGGTCTTCGTGCACGCCGACCCGTGTCAGGGCTATGCCGAGCGGGACACCTATCCGGCCGGATTCCGCGACCGCCGCCAGGTCTTGCGCGCGTACGACGAGGCGGGCCGCATCGCCGAGGCGCTCCTGGTCGAGGGCGTCCAGGCAGAGGCTGGCATCGCGCACCTGCTCGCGTCCCCGCGCGTGGCTACCATCCACAGTCGCAACGTGCTCTACGGCTGTTACATGTTCGCGATCGGCCGCAGGTGACGGCGACGCTAAAAGACGAAGGGGATCCGGTCCGGTCCATGGAGTTCTTCTGCTACCACCGGGATCGTCCCGGTTCGACGACGCTGCGGAGCCAGCTGGTGGAGCAGCATTGGTCGTACATGGATCAGTTCGCCGCGACGATGATCGCCCGCGGTCCTACCTTCACCAGCGACGGAACTCTGACCGGCAGCGTGCACATCCTCGATCTGCCAGATCCCGCCGCTGCACGTACCTTCGCCTTCGAAGAGCCCGGTTATCAGGCCGGCGCCTACCGCGACGTGCTGCTGCGACGGTGGCGCAACTGCCTGGGTCGTACGATGTGGGACTTCAGCGGTGGCCGGCCCGACCACGACCGCTACCTCGTCATCGGGTTCACCTTGGAACCAGCAGCGGACGCCACCGAGCTACCGCTCCGCGACGACCTGATTGCCGGTGGTCCGCTGTTGTCCGATGACGGGTCCTTGGTGCTCGGGGCCGCGGTTCTGCTGGAAGCGCCCGACAGAGACCGCGCGCGGGAAGTTCTCTCCGCTGATCGATACGTCGGAATCGAGGTTCATCGGTGGCGGTTCGGTGGGCGACCGACCTGAGACGCGCGACCGGAACGGTGCCCGATCACGTCGCGCCCGGCTGGATCTGGCTCACTGCCCCCGTCACCGCAGGTCGAGCCGCATGAGCACACGCGGGAACCCGGCGAGCACCGAGGTGGTGTCGGCTGCCTTCACGAAGCCGGCGTGCTCGAATACCGCGCGGGTGCCGACGTACGCCATGGTGAGGTCCACCTTCTCGCCGCGGTTGTCGACGGGGTAGCCCTCGACCGCCGGCGCGCCGCGCTCACGGGCGAAGGCGACAGCGCCAGCGAGCAGGTGATGCACGACGCCCCGCCTGCGGTGGCCCGGTCGTACCCGGAAGCACCACACGCTCCACACATCGAGGTCATCGAGGTGCGGGATCCGCCTGTTGCTGGCGAAGCTGGTGTCGGCCCGGGGATGCACCGCCGCCCAACCGACGACCTCGTCGCCGTCGTAGGCGAGCACGCCGGGAGGCGGATCCACCCCGACGAGTTCACGTACCCGGTCACCACGCAGCGGCCCGCGCAGTTGCAGGTTCTCCTTCGAGCCGATGCGGTAGCTCAGGCACCAGCACACGTTCGCATCCGGCCGCTTCGGGCCAACCACAGCCGCGACATCCTCGAACACTGTCGCGGGGCGTACCTCGATCCCCATGACGCTCACCCTGCCACGGCCTACCGACACGGTGCTCCGGTCCCGCCGCCCGGCCGGCGAGCCGAACAGCGGGTCAGCCGACACCGTGGACGTTCGTGGTCAGGGTCCTAGATCATCCGGCGCCGTACCCGCCACACCACCACACCGATCAGCACCGCCGCGACGGCGACGAACAGGGCCGCCTCGATGAGCTGGAACGTCCAGAACCGGTCGGCCGGGTGGTAGACGCCGAACTGCTGGATGCCCCGCGCGTGCAGGAACTGGCTGAGGTTGGTGCCGGCCCGGTCGGCGGCGGCCTCCAGCTCGTAGTACTCGGTCGAGCTCAGCCTGCGCCCGGTGGCGTCTGCGTAGCCGTGTTCGATGATCCAATCACTGACGCTGGGCGCGGGCCGGTGCGCCGCCTGGTCCTTCGAGCCGCCGGCGGGGACCGGTTCCATGGCGGTGAGCGGCGTGGCGTACGCGGGACGGGCCAGCAGCGCCACCGACATCCGGGCGGCGAGGAACGCCCCGAACGCGACGCCGAACGCGGGCAGGCTGCGCCGCAGGATCGCCCCGGCGGCGGTGGCGACACCGAACGCGAACAGCGCGTACGCCACCGGGACAAGTCCCTCCACGTCGAAGGCGTCGTACTGGAACCGCCCTTCCCACGCGTCGAATGGCTGACGGAACCACGTGAGCACCGCCGTGAACATCCCGGTGAGCGCGACGGTGACGCCGGCCAGTGCCGCGAGCTTGGCCGCCAGCCAGCGCATCCGCGGCACGGCCTGCGTCCAGGCGAGCTGCCAGGTGCCGTCCTCCAGTTCACGGGCGAGCAGTGGCGCACCGAGGAACGCACCGATGACGACGGGGACGAGATAGAAGCCCGCCAGGAGGTTCTCGATGTACCCGTACTCCTCGTCGAGCCGACGGAAGGAGGCCGCGCAGGCCTCGTCGATGCCGGCCGGCCCCGCACACCGGGCGGGACCGCCGGGGAACAGGTCGTGGGCCTGCGTCCCGAGCACGAGCAGGGCAGTGCCGAACATGCCGACAAGCAGACCCAGGACGCAGACCTCCGTACGGTGCTGGCGCCAGATCAACCACGTCATGTCGCCCTACCCTTGCGTTCGCTGCGGGGCTCGCAAGCTCGCTCCTCGCTCACGCGGCCACCTCCGACAAGGGCGCGGCGCTCGGCTCGGACGGCCGGCGCAGGTATGCCAGCACCAGGTGCTCCAGCGCGACCGGCTGGGCCTGCCACCCGGGCGCGGCCGGGATCGCGCCGTCGCGTACCAGCAGGGTCGTGTGCCGGTCGCTGTGGACGGCCTCCACGACGGCGCTGGCCCGGTCGACGTCGGTGGCCGTGCGCGGGCCGACGAGCAGCCGGTGCTCGGCGAGGAGGGTGTCGATGTCACCGGTGAGCGTGACCCGGCCCTGGTTGAGCACGACCAGGTGGTCGCAGACGCGCTCCAGCTCGTGCACGACGTGGGAGGAGAACAGGACGGTCACCCCGCCCTCGGCCACCGCGCCCATGAGGACCTGCAGGAACTCGTGCCGGGCCAGCGGGTCGAGGCTGGCCACCGGCTCGTCGAGGACAAGCAGGTCCGGCCGCTTCGCCAGGGCCAGCGCCAACGCGACCTGGGCCTGCTGCCCGCCGGACAGCGTCCCGGCCCTGCGGTCGAGCGGGATGCCCAGCTTCGCCAGCCGGCGCTCGGCCAGCCCCTGGTCGAACCGCAGGTTGCAGGCCCGGCCGAAGCGCAGCATCTCGGCGACGGTGAAGCGCTTGTACAGCGGGTGGTCCTGGGCCAGGAACCCGACCCGGGACAGAGTGTGCGGGGTGCTGGCGGTGACGTCGTGGCCGAGGACCTCCACCGTGCCGGTGCTCGGTGCCAGCAACCCGACGACCAGGCGTAGCAGTGTGGTCTTGCCCGCGCCGTTCGGCCCGACCAGGGCGATCACGCCGCCCGCCGGCAGGGCCAGGGTGCAGTCGCGCAATGCCCAGCCCTTCCGGTACCGCTTGCCCACACCGTCGGTGCGCAGCGCGAACCCGGTCGCTGTCACGCCACGTCCTCATTCCTCGTCTGCTGGTGGACGGAAGTAAAAAGCGCGTTGACCGCCTGCTCGTCGAGGCCGGCCGCGTAGGCGCGGCGCAGCCAGGTCGCCAAGCCGCGGCGCAGCGACGTGTACGTCGATGCCGACATCACGGCCGACTGCTGTTCGTTGACGAACGTGCCCTGGCCGGGGCGACCGGTGACCAGGTTCTCCTGCTCCATCTGCCGGTACGCCTTGGCGACGGTGTTCGGATTGATCGCCAGGTCCTCGACCACCTCGCGGATGAGGGGGAGGCGGTCACCGGGTTGGAGGAAGCCGAGCAGCACCGCCTGGCGGACCTGCTGGACGAGTTGCAGGTACGGCGGCACTCCGGAGTGGGTGTCGAGCCGGAAGACGAACACGGTAGCCCCTTACTGCTTTCCTAGGACCATAGTAAAGCAGTAAGTCGGTGGTCAAGGGAGCGAGGCGCGTGCGGAAGCGGCACGACGGTGGTCTGATGTCGGCGGGCTCCGTGGCCGCTCCCGGCCACCTCACTACCCGGCTACCGGGGGTCCTCGGCGGCGCGCGTGGCAGTGGTGGTCAGTTCCCTCGCCAGCCGTTCCAGACCGCCCTTGATCAGCTGCGCGTACTGGTCGTCGCCGAGCGCGTCGATCCCCGCCTGCGCCTGCTGGAGGCACTCGCGGGCACGGCCGAGATCGCCGAGCTTCCGGTAACACTCGCCCAGGTTGAGCTGCAACGACGGATACAACGCCGCCACCGACATCGGCACCCCGGCCTGCGCAACCCGGTCATCGGTGAGCCGGCCGGCCGCTGCCAGCGCCCGCTCGTCCCAGATCACCTCCTGGCGCACGTCGTCCTGCACGTCGGCCATCGAGTGCGCCAGAACGCACACATGCAACGGATCGCCTCGCTCACCGCCGATCTCGTCCCAGATCTGCGAGAACATGTCGCGAGCAGCCTCACGCTGACCCTGCTGATGATGCAGCTGCACCGCTTGGTTGATGCGGACGAGGGTCTCATCGGTGATCATCAGTTACTCCTGTCGGGCCAGTTCACCGGCCGCCTGACACGGAGCTGATGAAGCTGAGGAGAAGTCGGGCGGTACGCGGAGGATCTTCGAGCATGGGTGAGTGGCCGACGCCGGGCACCAACTCTACGTTCGCACCTGTGACGGAGTGGTACGACACAGCCGATGAGGATCCGGTGGCGGGCACGGCGTACCGGCTCACCATTTGCCGCGTTTGCCAGGAGCAAGCCGGCGACCGTGAACAGGGTTGTCGAGGCGATGACGCGGCGCTGCCGGCGGGCGCGACTCTGACGCCGCTGCTGGTCCGGCGAGTGCGGGTCAGCGTCTTCGAACTGGTTGCCGGGGCGCGGCATCGTCGTCATGAGGTCACTGTCGTTGTCCTGCCGCGCCGCTGTCTTGAACAAATGTTCCGCTCCTCCGGCCCGCGTGATATTCCGCTGATGCGTTTCACCGTTCGCGGACGCGGCGAAGCGACCCGTCACCCGTTCCGCTGGGCCCAGCCGGGGCCGCGGGTGTCAGGGTGGCCGGATTTCGTGATCGCGCGTGATCGCTGCCGGGGTGAGCGTGCGTGGTCAGCCGGCCGGTGAGCACCATCGATCGGCCATGGCGATGACGCGAGCGGTCACCGTGTCCGGATCCACGAGGTGATGCAGGTGGAGCCCGGGAATATCACGCCAACGGCGAACCCGGCACCCGTAGATCCGCACGCTCCCGCATCACCGCCATACCGGCTTGTGGGCGGCGGTTACGCCGCGGGACCGGAGGTCGCCGCCTCCGAACCCTCGTCCGCGTCGGCCTCGTCCATCGTGACCTTGTCCGCCTCGACGTGCGCCTCGGTCGGAGTGGCCTTCGGGTTGACCCACGAGAACTCGATCTCGATCGAGAACTCGTCCTTGCCCTCCTGCTCGATCTCCAGCTCGCAGTGCACCTGGTCGGCGACGGCAATCGCTCCCGCGGCACCGTAGAAGATCTGCCCGGTCTCCAACTGGCTCGCCACCTGACGCAGCCACGCGGCCAGATCCGCCCGCGACACCGTCCGGGCGTCTTCGTAGATATCCATTCCACCATGTTGGCATTCCTCCGAAGAGGCCCAGCTCGTAGGGTTCCCCCACGACGTGGTGCGATCGTTCTCAGGTTCCCTGACGGAGTGCGGTCGCCGCGCGGCACCCGGACAGCCGCGGGTCGCCGTCGCCGCTGGCCCGGTCACGGGAGTGGTCGCGTCAGGCGGACCAGGCCGGAATATCTGATCGCGTCCCGATGGCGTCTCGGTGGCATCCGCGCTGGGCCGGTCCCGATCTTTCGGTCTTCGGAACTTTCTGACATCATTCGGCGAAAGCATAGAAGATTATGAACGTGGAGGTCCGGATGCGTCCCCGCCTGACGAGTTTCCTCAGCGTCGTCCTGCTGACGACCGCCGCGTTCCTGATCCCGGCATCTCCCGCCGCCGCCGCTCCGTCGTTCCGGACGCCGTTCCCGTGCAACCAGACGTGGTCCGGTCAGACCCGCAGTACGCACAGCCCGCAGTACGCGATCGACTTCAACCGCACCAACGACCACGGCGACCCGGTCAAGGCCAGCGCCCCGGGCACGGTAGACGTGGTCGCCAACCTCGGTGACACCAGCTACGGCCGGTACGTGCGAATCAACCACGGCAACGGGTACACCACCTACTACGCCCACCTCAGCGGGTTCAACGTCTCGGTCGGCCAGTCCGTCGGCTACGGCACCACCATCGGCTACGTGGGCAACAGCGGCGGTTCCTCCGGATCGCACCTGCACTACGAGCAGCGCCTGAACGGCAACGACATCAAGGTCCGCTTCAGCGGCAACCTGGCTCTCTACTTCGGTACGCGGAACTACACGCGTACCGCCGGCTGCTGATCACCGGTCGATTGCCACGCGGGCGACGGGCTGCCCTCTCACGCAGGTTCCGGTCGGCGACACGGGCGGTGCCGAATCCGGTGCGGAGTTGCGACAGGGAGCCGACGAACGGGTCCGTCGGACGACCGGCGAGGAGCTGACCGACTGGATCCGGTCGGTGCGGGGCCCGCAGGGCGGCCGGAACTACCGCCGCTGCAACCGGTGCCAGCCCGCGTCGACCGTCGAGTAAACCTCATCCTCGTCGGACGTCGACCTCAACGACCGACGGCCGCCGCCACAGGGTTCGTGAACGTGGCTTCGGAATATCCATTGCCAATCGTAGCGGCGGCCCCTACCTTGGAATAGCAAGGTCATCCGGAACAACCCGAGGAGTTCCCCGTGTTGCGGTACGTCTCCACCGAATCCACGCGGTTCATGCCGCGCGGCGGTGGTGTGCTGCCCTCGATCGGGCGAGGCAACGACCTCTGCGCGATCGAGCAGAACTGGAAGCCGGGGTGGCGGCGCGAATAGCGCTCACGCAAACGCGAAGCCGCCCGCCCCGCCAGGGATAGGGCGGCTTTTCCGTTACCCGACGAGTCCATAGGGGCGTAGCTCAACTGGTAGAGCATCGGCCTCCAAAACCGAAGGTTGCAGGTTCGAGTCCTGTCGCCCCTGCTTTTCGTTCCGGCTGCGGCCGGCGACGTCGTTGATTCTCAACTCCACAGCGGATGGCATTTTCAACACCCCGGCCGGTGCCTGCACGGGCCGGCCGGGGGGAAACATCTCTGGGGCGAGGGAGACGGCAACCCGCCTGCCTTGGGAGCAGGAGAGACGGGGTTCGACTCCCCGGTCCCAGACCATCAGGTTGTAGCTCGGTCGGAAGAGCGTCGGCGTGGCACGTCGAAGGCCGCGGGTTCGAGTCCCGCCTTTTCGGCGGACATGCCGGTCTTCCACGACCATCATTCCCGGATCGTCCAACTGGCAGGACGCGCGGCTCTGGACCGCGAAATCGTCAGGTTCGAATCCTCGTCCGGGAGCCACGGCAGGGCGCGCATCCGGGTCGGTGCAGGGTGCGCCCGCAGCCGCCGGCGAACCGAAAGGTGACCCTGCCCCGAACATGCCCTCGTAGCCCAACTGGCAGGAGGCAACGGTCTGAGGGACCGTACAGTGCGCGTTCGAATCGCGCCGAGGGCACCGGGCCGGCGAGCCCCGGCGGGCGTACCGGCCTTGTAACCCGACGGATCCGGGATCGAGGCCCGCCGGTGGTTCGTCATGCCGGTGTAGCTCAATGGCAGAGCAACCGCCTCGCCGTTCCTCGACGGAGTCGACAGTCGGCGACCAGTGCGTACGGCTGGAAGCAGAAGGCGGTACAGGTTCAACTCCTGTCAGCGCCGCATGCCCGGGTAGCCCAACGGCAGGAGGCACCTCGTTCAGGGCGAGGACAGTGCGCGTTCGAATCGCGCCCCGGGTACTCAATGGGTCGAGCACAGGTGTGCAGCGGAGCCTTGCAAGCCTCGCCTGCCCGGTTCGATACCGGGTCGATCCACAACGGCCGGCCGGTCACCCGTGGCCGCAGGCGCACTCCCGCGCGGAGGGTGCGCCAGACGCGAGGCCGGGCCTCTGCGGAAAGCAGCGCCGAGTCGGTCTTCGCGCGCCAGTGGCGTCGTTGCTCAGCTGGTCAGAGCACCGGACTGTCGATCCGGGGGCCGCGGGTTCGAATCCCGTCGTCGCCGCGATGGAAGGTTGGCCGAGTTGGTAAGGCAGCGGGTTGCTAACCCGTAACGGGTCACACCGTCGGGGGTTCGAGTCCCTCACCTTCCGCCGTGTCGTCGTGGCCAAGCTGGTCAAGGCACCTCGCTGATAACGAGGAGATCGTGGGTTCAACTCCCTCCGACGGCACCATGCCCCCGTGGCTCAGCGGATAGAGCACCAGATTACGGATCTGGGGGTCGCGCGTTCGAATCGCGCCGGGGGTACGCATCGGGATGTGGCGCAGTGGGTAGCGCGCCGGTCTGGGGGACCGGAGGCCGTCGGTTCGAGCCCGGCCATCCCGACTCGACGGGTAGTGGCGCAGCTTGGTAGCGCGCCCGGTTCGGGACCGGGAGGCTCGCAGGTTCGAATCCTGTCTACCCGACGCGTGGAGGGGCCAGCCGACAGATGGCGACGGCCACCGTCTCGAAAACGGTTGGGGTGAAAGCCCGTAGGAGTTCGACCCTCCTTCCCTCCGCCAGGCGCCGCTAGCTGAGTGGCTTAGCACCGGACTCTTAATCCGGGGAGCAGGGTTCGATCCCCTGGCGGCGTACTGCGGGGTAGAGGAGTTCGGTCGTCCTCGCTAGCCTCATAAGCTAGAGACCGCGGGTTCGAATCCCGCCCCCGCTCCCGCCCGGATAGCTCAGCTGGTAGAGCGCTGCTATGACACGGCAGAGGTCAGCGGTTCAATTCCGCTTTCGGGTACGCATGGGGCCGTGGACGAATTGGCAAAGTCGCCGGCCTTTCAAGCCGGATAGGTGCGGGTTCAAATCCCGTCGGCTCTACTCTCCTGAGACGTTGGTCGTGTGCCCGAGTGGTAAGGGAGCGGTCTGCAAAACCGCGTACGCCGGTTCGATTCCGGTCACGACCTCGATGCCATCCGCTGTGGGGTGCGGCGCAGGCGGACGTGGGTCCAGCTGCTGCTCATAACGGCGGCCTGCTCGGTTCGACTCCGAGGCTTGCGACCAGTGCCAAGCGCTCGTGGATGAGCCCCGGCTCCATCCACTTCATCAAACCCGCTTGATGCATCACATCTGTTTGATGTAACTTGCAGTCGTGACGCTGTCGAGTCAGGGTGCCCCGGCGTTCGTGCGCCTGGCCGCCCATCCGCTGCGCTGGCGGCTGCTGACCGAGCTCGCGGCCAGCGATTACCGGGTCCGGGAGTTGGTGACGCTGGTCGGCGAGCCACAGAACCTGGTCTCGTACCACCTGCGGCTGCTGCGCGACGGCGGACTGGTCACGGCCACCCGCAGCAGCTTCGACGGCCGCGACAGCTACTACCACCTGGACCTGGACCGTTGCGCGGACGCACTCGTCGACACGGGGGCGGCCCTGCACCCGGCCCTGCACCCGGCGCTGAGCCAGGAGCACGGCCCGCCAGGTGGCCCTCCAGCCGATCTGCCGCGCTCGCCCCGCGTCCGCGTGCTGTTCCTGTGCACCGGCAACAGCGCCCGCTCACCGATCGCCGAGGCCCTGCTACGTCACCGCACCAACGGCCGGGTCGAGACGGTCAGCGCCGGTGGCCGGCCCAAGTCACACCTGCACACCAACGCCGTACGGGTGCTCCGCGAGGAGTTCGACATCGACATCGCCGGCCAGAGCCCTCGGCACTGGGACACCCTGTCCGGTCGACGCTTCGACTACGTCGTCAGTCTGTGCGACAAAGCCCGCGAGGCGTCCCCCGACTTCCCGGGCCAGCCTCGGCGGGCGCACTGGAGCATTCCCGACCCTGCCGCCACCGACAGCGCCGACCAGACCGGCTATCTCGCCTTCCGGCGCACCGCGGCTGACATCGAGACCCGCGTCCGGCACCTGCTGCCCGTCCTCGGCGCCATCCGATCCTGAAGGAGACCAGCCGTGACAGCGTCCGAGCAGTACGCCAGCGTCCGCTACATCGTCGACGACGTTCAGGCGGCCGTCGACTTCTACACCACCCAGCTCGGCTTTGCCCTGAACACCAGTGCCGGGCCAGCCTTCGCGGACGTCGTACGCGGCCCGTTGCGGCTGCTGCTGTCCGGCCCAGCCAGTTCCGGCGCCCGCGCCACCCCCGACGACGCGACCACCGCTGGACGCAACCGCATCCACCTCACCGTCGACGACCTGGATGCCGAGATCGATCGACTCCGCAACGCCGGGTTGTCGTTCCGTAGCGACGTTGTCGCCGGCCCCGGCGGACGCCAGATCCTGCTCACCGACCCCGCCGGCAACCTCGTCGAACTCTTCCAACCCGCCCACCGACAAGCCACCCCCTGACCGAAGCCCGCCCCTCGCGCACCATCTCCCGGCAGCAGGGCCCGCCGGCGGCGACAGGCGCGTGCGGATACCGAAAGCGGCCGTGGTTGGGGGTAGACGCGGCCGAACCCCGATGCTGCCACTGCTGAGCGATCGGGCTGAGCATCGGGTGTGCGGATGGGGTGCCTCCGACTCGTGGAGACACCCCAATGCGTACCTCTGCCGGTTGTGGGACGGCCTTTCAGTGGCCTCGGTTGGTCGGGCGGTAGGTGAGTACCAGCACGTGAGGTCCGACGTTGCGGCTTGCGGCGAGTACGAGGTCCGTCGGGGTGCTGCGGTCGCTGAACAGTCGCTTGCCCTGTCCGACGACTACCGGGTGGAGCATGAGCCGGTATTCGTCGACAAGGTCGTGTTCGCGCAGGCTGGTGACCAGGGTGGCACTGCCCTGAACGAGAATGTCGCCGTCGTACTGCTGCTTGAGCCGCGCGACGAGCCCGGGCAGGTCGTCGCCGCGGGCGACGCTGGTGTTCTTCCAGGTCGGGTCGACCAGCGTGGTCGAGACGACGACCTTCGGCATGGCGTTCATCTTGGCGCCGAACTCGCCGGTGGTTTCCTCCATCGCCGGCCATGCGGCGGCGAACCCGTCGTAGGTGATCCGGCCGAGCAGTTGCACGTCACTGGCCATCAGTTCGTCGAATTTGAACTGCTGTCCGTCGTCGGCCGGGAAGCGGAACGTCCAGCCGCCGAAGGTCGTGCCCTCGCCGCCACCCGGGTCCTCGATCACGCCGTCGAGGGAGATGAACTCGGTGACTACCAGCTTTCCCATGACTTCCTCCAGATGGTTGTTCGTCGGTTGTTGGCGTTCAGCGGCGGGCTCGCACCGCCGTCGGTATGGCAAGCAGAGTCAGGGCGGCGGTGACGGCGAAGGCGGTCGCGTGGCCGGCGGTGCTGACCAGCACTCCGATACCGATGGCTCCGGCGCCCCAGCCGAGGTCGTAGGCGGCGTTCCAGGCTGCGTTGACGGTGCCGTACTGGCTGTGGCGGGCGCGTTGCAGCATCGCGTTGAGGCTGGCTGCCTGCGCGAGCCCGAACCCTGCCCCGAAGACGACCATGCCAACGACCACGGCGGTGGTGCTGCCGGTGAAAGCTGCCGTCGCCATCCCGGCGGCGGTGAGCAGGACCGCGGGGAGCAACAGGCCGGCGGCCGGGTGGCGGTCGCAGTGTCGGCCGGCGAGCCAGCGGACGGCGGTTGCCGCCGCGGACTGCGCGAACAGGGCAGGTACGGCGGCCTGCGGGCTGACCGCGGTCGGCAGGAACGCGACCACGACCCCGCCGGCGATCGCGGTGACGGCGAAGACCACGACCGGACGCAACAGACCGGGCTCGCGCAGGCCGGTGCCAAAGCCTGAGGGCTGACGATCGTCGGTGGCGCCCTCGACGGCAGGAACCAGGGGTACGGCCGCCACCGCCGCGATCGCTGCGACGACGAACACGACCCAGTAGCCCGTCCGATCGACCAGCCACACGCCCAGCGGCAGCATGACCACCGCCGGCAGCATCGCCATGACTCCCATCAGGCCCAGGCCTTCACCTCGTCGCTGCTCCGGGATCGTCCAGGTCAGCATGGCGCCGACGGCGACGACGACGATCGCGAATCCGACCCCGCGGACCACCGAGGTGGCGACCAGCGCCCCCAGCCCGGTGACCGCGGGTAGGGCCAGTGCCGGCGCGCCGAGCAGCACCAGTCCGACGACGAGCAGGCGCCGGTACCCGAGGCGGGCGGCCAGCCACGGCACGGCGATTTCCGCGCCCACGGCGGCGAACATCAGCAATCCGGTCGACAGCCCGGCGCCAAGCTCGCCGATGCCGCGCTCGACGGCCAGCATCGGCGTCACCGACAGCAACAGGTAGAAGCTGCTCATCGCCGCGAAGTCGACCGCGTAGAGCCGCAGCACCGGCGCGGTGAACAGCCGTGGCCGCACGACGGTGATCGTCGGCACCGGCACCGCGGAAGTCTTGGTCGTCATGCCGATACCTTCGCCGCTTCGACCGGTCCCCGGTAAGGTCCAGTTTCGTGGCTGTCCAGTGGACCGGTTTGAGCCCGGAGGTGCTCGTTCCGGTTGACCGCACGAGCGGGGAACCGCTGCGGACGCAGATCGAACGCGGCTTGCGGGAGGCGATCCGCAGCGGCAGACTGCGGGCGGGCGAGCGTTTGCCGTCCACCCGCGAACTCGCCCGGCAGCTTGGGGTCTCCCGAGGGCTCGTCGTCGACTGCTTCGACCAGTTGCACGCCGAGGGCTACCTGAGCACGCGCCCCGGATCGGCGACCCGCGTCAGCCCCACGACGCAGCCGGTCGGCCCACCGGTCGCGGTGGAGCCGACCGCACCGGCGCCGCCGTCGCTGGTGGTCGATTTCGCCCCCGCGGTGCCTGACCTGGCCTGCTTCCCTCGCGCGGACTGGGCAAGGAGCGTAGCCGAGGTGTGCCGGGACATGCCCACCGCGGCGTTCGGGTACGACGATCCACGCGGCAGCCCGGTTCTGCGTACCGTGCTGGCCAGTTACCTCGGCCGGGTCCGGGGCGCCGCCGCCGACCCGGACGGGATCGTCATCACCACCGGGTTCGCGCAGGGCCTCAACCTCGCCCTCGCCGTGCTCAGTGCCCACGGCGTCGACCGGGTCGCCTTCGAGGTTCCCGGCTACGACGAAACCGGACGGCTCGCCTGCGCCTACGCCAACGTCCAGCACGTACCCGTCCCCGTCGACGAGCACGGGCTGTGCGTCGACGCGCTCGCCGCCACCGGTGCCCGCGCCGTCGTGGTCACCCCCGCCCACCAATGGCCCACCGGCGTCGTGCTGTCTCCGGCTAGGCGGCTCGCCCTTGCCCACTGGGCTGCCACCACCGGCGGGTGGATCATCGAGGACGACTACGACGCCGAATTCCGCTACGACCGAGACCCGGTCGGCGCCGTACAGGGCCTGGTCCCGCACCGGGTCATCTACATCGGCACCGCCAGCAAGGCACTGGCACCGACCCTGCGGCTGGGCTGGACGCTGTGCCCGGCCGACCTCGCCGGCCCGATCAGCAAGCTCAAGCATCGCATCGACCGGGGCTCACCCGGCATCGAGCAGCTCGCCCTCGCCCGCATGATCGAATCGGGCAGATTCGACCGGCACCTGCGCCGCATGCGCAAGGTCTACGCCGGCAAGCGCGACGCCCTCGTGGAAGCCATCGCCCAGCACACGCCCGCCATCACCGTCAGCGGACTGGCAGCGGGTTTCCATGCCGTCGCGAACCTCCCCGGCAGCGCCGACGAAGCCGCGGTAATCGCCCACGCCCGCCAGCGCGGCATCGGCTTGTACGGCATGAGCGCACACCGGTCCACTCCCGGGCCACCGCAGTTGATCCTCGGATTCGGCCCTCTGTCCGAACGCGCCATCCAGCAGGGCATCGCCGCCGTCGCGGACCTGCTGTCCACGAAGCGGCGATGACCGATCCCGCCGGTGGCAGCGACCTGGACGCGGCCGAGACGCGATTAGCGCAGCTGGCGCGTGGCAAGCCGGGCGATCACCCATCCCGGCCGGCGTCGGCCTGACGTCTTCCGCCGCTGCGGAGGTCCGCCCGGGCGTCCTTTCTCTTCACGGCCTGAGGAGACGTTCCTCAGCGGTCGAGCTCCAGTCGGGTCCAGGCGCTGAGGGTCAGGGCGGCGAAGCCTGCCGGCACGACGGCGACGAGGCCGAGTTGGGTTGGAGTCACGGTGTCGGGCTGTAGCGCCCACAGGGCTGGTGCGGCGATGGGTAGCCAGGCGCCGGTGCCGGCGATGATCGCGATCTGCGCGATGACGATCAGGCCGATCGTGGTGGCGATGCCGGGTAGCAGGCCGCGTCCCAGGGTTGCTGCCCACGCCGCGGGCGTGGCGATGAGTGCTGACAGGACGGTCAGCACGAACTGGCGCCCGAGGAGGGTGAGGACAGCGCTGTCCCAGTTGCCCAGCCCGAGAACGGTTCCGGCGAGGGCGATGGCGGCGGTCAGGACGACGGCGACCAGTACGGCCCAGAACAGGTGGGACAGAAGCTTGGCCGACACGATGGCGCGTCGGGACACCGGCAGTGCGAACAGGCCGGTGATCGTCGTGTCGCTGAACTCGCGGCCGACGAGCCAACTCAGGGCAACGCCGAAGGCGAGCAGCCCGCCGGCTGCGGTGATCTGGGCCGCCACGCCGGTCAGCAGGTCCCAGTCGTCGGCAGCGGCGAGGGTACCGAGTTGGGCGACGACCTGTTCGTTGCCGCTCGCCGCGGCCGAGGTGAGCGCGGCGGACAGGACGGTGATGCCGGCGACGACCAGGACGGTGGTCGCGCGGATCACCCGGGACGCCGTGAGCTTGCGCAGTTCGACGTGTAACGCTGCGGTCAGGGCGGAGGTCATCGCGGATGGTCCTGTTCGTCGTCGTAGACCAGGGCGAAGAAGGCGCGCTCGAGGTCGGTGGCAGCGGGGTCGAGGGTGCCGATCAGCCGGCCGCGGTTGACCACCGAGATGCGATGTGCGATGCGGGCCACCTCGTCGAGGTGGTGGCTGGACACCAGGATCCCGGCGCCGACCTCGGCTCGGCGGGACAGCGCGTTGCGGAGCAGGATCACCCCGGCGGGGTCCAGGGCGTTTGTCGGCTCGTCGACCACGATTAGGTCGGGGTGGTGCTGTATCGCGGCCGCGAGGCCGAGGCGTTGCCGGTTGCCGTGCGACAGGCGGCGGGCAGTGACCCCGGCGTACCGGGTCAAGTCGAGTTCGGTCACTGCCTCTTCGACCACGCCGTACGCGTCCCTGGTCGGGAGCCGGCGGAGCCGTGCGGCCAGCAGGAGGTTGGTCCGCACGTCGAGGTCGGGATAGGCGAACGGGTGCTCGACCAGGTGGCCGACCCTGGCCCAGTCGTCGGCGGCGAGGTGGGGGAGGGGGCGGCCGTTGATTCGGCAGCCGCCGCCGGTGGGGCGCAGCATGCCGAGGACCAGCCGCATCAGGGTCGTCTTGCCCGCGCCATTGAGACCGACGAGGGCGTGAATCTCGCCAGGGTGCACGGTGAGGTCGATGCCGAACACGCCGGCGCCCGCGCCGAAATCCCGGACCAGGTCGTGGACCGCCAGTCGCTCAGTCATGCCGGCCTGCCTCGACGGTGTCCAGGGCGGTGGTGACCGCGGTAGTGAGGTTGCTGCCATCGTCGGTGGTCGCCCAGTCCAGAAGGGCGCAGGTCAGTGCGGCGAGCACGACCGTCGCGGCGACCCGGGCAGGCAGCGCCGGGACGCCGTCGGCGATCAGCTGGTCGGCGACGGCCGCCTCGGTGGCCGCGTTGGTGCGGATCATGCCGGCTCGGAGAGCCGGGCTGCTCGCCGCGATCCGGATCCGGCGCCGGGTCGTCTGCTCCTCCAGGTCGTCCAGGTGGGTGAGTGCCGTACGCAGACCGCGGACCGCCCGGATCAGCGGTGGCAGCGTGGCCGGTTGGCCAGCGACCGCCTCGACGATCACCGGATCGTACGGGTCGTCGAGCACCACCATCTCCTTGCTGGAGAAGTAGCGGAAGAACGTCATCTCCGACACCTGCGCCCGAGTGGCGATCTGGCGCACGGTGGTCTGCTCGAATCCCTGCTGCTCGAACAGGTCCAGGGCATGACCGATCAGGCGATCCCTGGTGCGGGCTCGCTTGCCACCAAATTCCGACTGAGTCACGCAGTAATGTTAGCTCCTAACATTACTCCGAGCTTCGCAGGCGGAGGCCGCCGGGCGCTGACAACGCCTCGGCGGCCCCGGCTGGTCGGTCAGGTGCCGCTGGCCAGGTCGCGGCGGCGGAACACGATCACGGCGGCCTGCACCAGCACGCCGGCGAGGACGGTCAGCACCACGACCGCGACGCCGTTGATGTCCTCCAACGGGTAGTCCCCGACGTGCTCGAACGGCGACAGTCGCAGTGCGGCCTCGGGGAGGTCGAGGATCGGGGCGAAGTAGCCGGCGACCAGCCCGTAGCCGACCACGACCCAGATCGCCGGCAGCGCCCTGGGAGCCACCGCGTAGAGCAGGGCGGCGGCGGCGAGGACCAGCCAGACCGCCGGGGCGTGCGCGACGTGACCGAGCAGCAGGTCGCCGATCAGTGCGGCGTCGCCGGTGCTTACCGCGACGCCGATTCCCACACCGAGGCCGGCGACGAGCAGCAGCCACAGTGCGCCGAGTGCCGCGACGGCGACGTGGCCGCCGAGCCAGGCGGGCCGGCCGACCGCGGTGGCGAGCACCGGCTCGGTGCGTCCCGCGGCCTCCTCGGCGCGTAGCGTCTGCACGGCCAGCACCACGTAGACACCGACGACGAGGGCCATGGTCAGGCCCATCATGCCGAGGTACCCGGCGAGCAGGTCCTCCGATCCGCCCATGACAGCGAGCAGGTCCTCGGGTGCGTCCTCGAAGCTGTCGAGCAGGGGCTGGGTGAACGAACCGTAGGCCAGCCCGGCGACCAGCAGCGCCGTACTCCAGCCGATCAGGCCGGCCCGGTGCAGCCGGAACGCGAGAGCGACCGGGGTGGCCAGCCAGGCCGCGGCTCGCGGTGAACCCGGGCGGGGCGGCGCCAGACCGGCGCCGAAGTCCCGCCGCGCCGACAGCGCGTAGGCGACGGCGGCGGTGGCGGCCGCGAACGCCAGTGACAGGACAAGGGGCCACCAGCGGTTGTGGACGTACGGTGCGGCTTGCTGGGACCAGCCCAGCGGGGACAGCCAGGACAGCCAGGACGGTCCGCTGCCCTGTACCGCTGCCATGTCGCCCAGCCCACGCAGGACGAACGCGGCGCCGAGCGCCGCGCCGGCCAACCCGGACGCGGCCCGCGGATACTCCGACACCTGAACGGTGATCGCGGTGATGCCGGCGAAAGCGAGAGCAATCGCCCCGACGGCCACGCCGAACAGCAGGGAACCGCCGGCGTCGAAGCCACGGCTCGTCATCGTCACGCCGACCAGCAGCGCGACCAGCACCGCCATCAGGGCGGTCAGGGTCAGCGTGGCGGTGAGCTGGGCGTGCCGGCCGACCACGTTGGCGCGGATGAGTTCGGCGCGGCCGGAGCGCTCCTCGACACGGGTGTGCCGAACGACGGTGAGCAGCCCCATCAGGCCCGCGCCGAGGGCCACGTACAGGCCGTACTGGCCGGCGAGGAACCGTTCGACGGTCAGCTGGTCGAAGCCGATGCCGGGTCCGCCGAACAGCGCACCGGCCGGACTGGCGGAGAACGCGGTCAGGCCTTCCAGGTCTTCCGGGCCCTGCACGAGAGCGTCCAGTGCGGTGGCGAAGTAGACCATGAGCAGCGTCAGTCCGAGCGTCCACGCGGGAAAGCGGATCCGGTCGCGGCGCAGCATGAACCGCAAGAGCGTGCCGGTTCCGGTGATGGCGCTGCCGGCGCCGGCACCGAGGTGCACCGGGCGCAGCGTCGCCGCGGTCATCGCGCCACCTCCGCCGCACCACTGTGCGTGAACTGGTCGCCGTAGTGACGCAGCAACAGCTGCTCCAGGGTCGGCGGCCGGACCGTCAGCCCCTGCACGCCGAGGTCGCCGAGGCGGCGTACCACGGCGGCGAGATGGTCGCCGTCGACCTCGAAACGGACGTGGCCGTCCTCGGACCGTAGGCCGTGCACGCCGGGCAGGTCGGCGAGGGCGTCGGCCGGGCGGTCGGTGATCGCGTCGACCGAGGTCCGGGTCAGGTGACGCAGGTCGGTCAGCGAGCCCGTCTCGACGATGGTGCCTTGGCGGATGATCGAGATCTGGTCGGCGAGCACCTCGACCTGGGCCAGGATGTGGCTGGACAGCAGCACCGTACGGCCGGCGTCCTTGGCCTCCCGGATGCACTCCTGGAAGACCGCCTCCATCAGCGGGTCGAGCCCGGCGGTGGGTTCGTCGAGCAGGAGCAGCTCGACGTCGCTGGCCAGCGCCGCGATCAGGGCCACCTTCTGCCGGTTGCCCTTGGAGTAGGTGCGGCCCTTCTTGCTCGGATCAAGGTCGAAGCGTTGGCACAGCTCGTCCCGGCGGACCGGGTCGGCCCCGCCGCGCAGCCGGGCGAACAGGTCGATCACCTCACCGCCGGTGAGGTTGGGCCACAATGCCACGTCGCCGGGGACGTAGGCGAGCCGGCGGTGCAGTGTCACCGCGTCCGCCCAGGGGTCGCCACCGAGCAACCGGGCCCGGCCGCTGTCGGCGCGCAGCAGCCCGAGCAGGATCCGGATGGTGGTGGACTTGCCGGCGCCGTTGGGCCCGAGAAAACCGTGCACGGTGCCGGCGGCGACCTGGAGGTCGAGTCCATCGAGGGCCTTGACCCGGCCGAAGGACTTGTTGATGTGGTGGATGTCGATAGCAGCGGTCATCGTCGTAGACCTCGTTCGAGGAAAGCCAGGGTCAGCCCTGGGACCCGATGTCGTGAAGCCGCGAGAGGTTCGCGGAGGAAAGGCGGCCACGCCGGGGGCGTGGTGGCTAGCGTGCGGCGGTACTTGCGTCGCCCGACCCCGGCGGATCCGGCACGTACATCAGGTACTCGTCGAGCATCGACCGGTCGACGAGCAGACCCTGCGTGAACAGCTCCAGGGCCGGTAGCGCCAGGTCCTCCATGTACCGGCGGAACAGGATCGGGAACTCCTCGGCGGTGGCTTCGGCCCCGTGCAGGGTGAACCACAGCACCATGCTGCCGGTCGCCTGATAGGCCAGGTACCGCGTCCGGGCGGCGCGGTCCCGGCTGGGCCGGACCACCCCGGCCGCCTC
Source organism: Actinomycetes bacterium (assembly GCA_023402505.1). Taxonomy (GTDB): domain Bacteria; phylum Actinomycetota; class Actinomycetes; order Mycobacteriales; family Micromonosporaceae; genus Micromonospora. The sequence continues at coordinate 6,774 of JAEYGD010000350.1, read as the reverse complement.
ACCGACCGACAGGTATTCCTCCGCGTCGGCGATCATGTGATCGATCAGGCTGCGCGCCAACTCCCCGCCGGCCTGCATGCTGCGCAGCAGATACTGCACCATGGGCGCGAACCGCTCGACCTGGGCCATCTGTGCCAACAGCATCGTGCCGGTGCCGTCGGTCAGTGCCTTCGCCTTCTCCTCACGCAGGAACGCGAGCACATGCTCGTCGCAGGCGCGACGCAGCCCGTCCTTTGAGCCGAAGTGATGCACGATCAGGCCGGCGGTGACGCCGGCATCGGCGGCGACGGTCCGCAACCCGGCGTTGAACCCGTCGCGAGCGAACCGGGCGATGGCGGCGTCGCGGATCCGGCTCACGGTGGCGAACTCGCCATCGCGCCTGCCTGACTTCACGCCTTCCGACGCCACCCCATCAGATTAAACACCCGTTCAACGCACGCGCAACACCCGCTGGCCTCGGGAATCTGGGTCCGCGACGTCGACGTGGCCCCCGAGCCCGCCACGTCACGGCGGGCGGCGCTGGTGGACGTCCAGCATCGTGGGCAGGCGTCGGCCACTCCAGTACGATCAGCCCGTGCCCACCGGCAGCCTCTTTCTCTGACGCGGCGTAGCTCCGTACCGGACGCGACGGCATCGACCGCGCGTCCTCGTCGCCGCATATTCGTCACTGAGAAATGAGTGCACCAACATGACGTTCCGCAACCACACTGCTGTCCTGCGTACCCTCGATCCGGCCGAGCCGAGCCTGGCCGACCTCGAACCGCTGCGTGCCGTCGTCGCAGAGGCCCGAGTCGTCGGCGTGGGCGAGGGCGCTCACTTCGTCCGCGAGTTCACCCTCGCCCGTGCTCGCCTGCTGCGCTACCTCCTCGAGGAATGCGGATTCACGATCCTGGCGTTCGAGATGGGCGCGAGCGAGGCCGCTGCCCTCACCCGGTGGCTGGCCGGCGAGGGCGATGATGCCGACCTGCCACAGATCGCCGGGCCCTTGACCGTTGGACTCTTCGGGGCATTGCTCGGCTGGCTACGTCGCTACAACCGCAGCCGGTCACATCCCTTGCAGATTGCCGGCATCGACCTGCCGAACACCTTGACCCTAAGCCCTGACCTGCAACCGGTTTCGCAGTACCTGCGTGTGGTCGACCCGGCTGCCGCAACCCTGCTGGACGACATCCTCCCGATCGCGCACGAGATCACCGGCGGCTCAGCGGCGACGTCGGCGCCGCAATGGGGTGTAGTGGACTCGACCCGGCAGGACGCATTGACAGCTGGCCTCAACCGACTGTCGATGCGGATGCGTGCTCTTGAGCCCGAATACCTCGCCCGCAGCAACCCGGACCAATACGCCGATGCGAGCCGGCACCTCGACGCGGCCTGCCACACGGAATACATGCTGCGCGCCATGAACGACCTGTTCAGCGGCACGGATCTCGCTGGCGACACCTCGATCCGCGACTATTTCATGGCGACCACGGTGCGACGGCATCTCGCCGCAGCCGGTCAGCACGCCCGCATCGCCGTGGTCGCCCACAACAACCACATACAGAAGACCCCCGTCTGCTTCGATGGCAAGCTCACCGCACTCCCGATGGGCCACTATCTGGCACGCGCTCTCGGCTCTGACTACCGCACCGTCGCGCTGACCCATACCGGCGCTCGCGTGCCCGAGATGACCTTCCCCGCCGACCACTCACCGGTCGGCTTCACCGTGGAGGACGTCGACCTGCCCGATCCGGCGCCGGGCAGCGTGGAACGAGCCATCCTCGACCGGGGATTTGGCGGCGAGATCACGCTGACCCACCTACGAGCGGCTGAATTCCCGTTGACCAGCATCAGGACCCAGAGCGCGGCAATGGAAACAGACCTGGCAGAGGCGTTCGACGCCGCCCTGGTCAGCCCGACCGCGACCCGGGACGAGACTGTCGCTTTCTGACATCATCGATCTCTGCATGGTGGCCATTGGTGGATTCTCCACCAGTGGCCACAATCTACACCCAGCGTGATCTCTGTCGAGGGCGGCGGCCGGTCAGCCGACCGACCCGGGGACGGCCGCGTGCCGCGGTGTCTCCCCGGGATAGATCATGCCGCCGGGCAGATCCCCCTGCTGGCGGCACCAGTCGGGCAGACCGGAGACATTCGGGACGCATCCTCAATATCCGGTTTTGGCCGCAAGAAGCCGGGTACGCGGCGTTGGCCAGTTTCTAGTATCGGGAGCGTTCATGTCGTCATCGACGGCACCGTTGCACGTGCTCGCGCAAGCGGGTGGCGAAGCCAGCGACGTGCCAGTGGATCTCTGGCGATGGTTGCTGGCGCTGTCGCCGATCCTGCTGCTGCTCGTCCTTCTGGTGATGTTGCGGTGGGGGGCCACGGAAGCCGGTCCGCTCGCCGTGGCCCTCAGCGCGGTTGCGGCGGCGGTGGCGTTCGAGACACCCCTGCAGACGCTGGTCGTGGCGGGAGCCAAGGGAGTGTGGGACGCCGTCCCCATCCTGCTCGTCATCGTCGCGGCCCTGTTGCTGTACCGGGTCGGTACGGCGGCCGGCGCCTTCCACGCATTGCGCACCGGTGTCCAGCAGCAGAGCAGAAACCAGATTTTCCTGGTACTGGGCTTCGGTTGGGTCTTCGCCTCGTTCACCCAGGGAATCGCCGGTTTCGGCGCGCCCATCGCGATCGTGGCCCCGATCCTCCTGGCGCTGCGGGTCCGGCCGGTGTACGCCGTCGTCATTCCCCTGATCGGGCACGCGTGGGCCAAGTTCTTCGGCACCCTCGGAGTCGGCTGGGTCGCGACCCTGCAGGTCACCGACATCGAGGAACCTGAGATCACCGCGCTGCTCACCTCGCTGCTGCTGCTCATTCCGATCTTCGCGGCCGGAGTCGCCATCGCCTGGATGATGGGGCGGTCCGCAGGGGTTCGGCACGCGCTCCCGATGATCCTGGTCATCGGCACCATCCTCGGCGTCGGGCAGATCGCGTTCGTCCTCGTCAGTCCGGAACTGTCCTCGTTCCTGGCGGCCGCTCTCGCTCTGGTCAGTCTCTATCCGCTCTCCCGGTGGTCGCGTTACCGCGACGAGGCGCCGCTTGACGATCTACCGGCCATGACTCCGGAGAAGTCCGCCGACGACACCGAGGAACCGGAGCCGGTCATGGGCCTGGGCTGGGCGCTGTTTCCCTACGCGGTCCTCACCGTGGTCTCGATGCTCGTCCTGCTCGTCGAACCGGTCGCTGCTCTGCTCGAGCAGGTGAGCATCGCGCCGTCTTTCCCCACGGTGAGCACCGGCTTCGGGGTGGTCAACGAGGGCGCCGAGGCGTATGAACCACTCACGCCCCTGTCCGACCCCGGGGGATTCCTGCTGCTCGCTGCCCTGATCAGCTGGCCCGTCTACCGCGCACGGGGATACTTCCGGGCCTGGCGCGACCGGGCCGACCCGCCGCCCATCTGGTCCACGACCGTCTCCGACTCGGTGCCGGCCCTGACCGCCGTGGTCACGTTCCTGGTCCTGGCATCGGTGATGAGTCACTCGGGTCAGACGGAGGTGCTCGCGCTGGGCATCGCCGCGGTGGCGCCGCCCCTTGTCTACGCCTTCCTCGCCAACATCATCGGCATCATCGGGGCACTGGTGACCAACAGCAGCACCTCCTCGAACGTCCTGTTCGCCCCCGTGCACACCACGATCGCGGAGACCCAGGGCGTCTCGCAGGCCACCGTGCTCGCCGCGCAGAGCGCGGGCGGCGCGGTGGGCAACGTCGTCGCCCCGACAAACATCATCCTCGGCACCACGACCACCGGGATCAGTGGCGAGGAGGGCGCGGTCCTGCGCAAGACCATCCCCTGGGCGGCCGTCGTGGCAGTGCTCACCGGCCTCGCCACCATGGCCCTGATCTGAGAGGAGAACGATGACCCAGCTCCACCTGGAGGGAGCCGCGCTGGTCGCCATGTTGGCCGCCCTGCCCCTGATCAGCTGGGGCTCGACCAGTGGACCGAGCGTCGCCACCGTCGTCGGCGCCCTGCTCCTGGCCGCCGGCCTGATCACCCTGACCGTCCTGCGCTTCGTCGATCTCGAGGGCACGTCATGACCAACGCCAACGGACCGGCCACCGGACGGCCCGCCACCCGCGCCGAACGCGGCATGGTGAGCACTCCCCATCATCTCGCCTCCGGCGCCGGTCTGCACGTCCTGCGCCGCGGCGGCAGCGCGGTCGACGCAGCCATCGCAGCCAACGCCGTGCTGTGCGTGGTCTATCCGCACATGGCGGGCCTGGGCGGTGACGCCTTCGCCCTGATCCGTCCACCGGGCCAGGCTGTCGAGGCACTCAATGCCGCCGGCCCGGCAGGATCGAAGGCGACCCGGGAGCACTACGAGCGCGCCGGACACACCTCGGACATCCCCAGCCGTGGCCCGCTTGCGGCGCTGACGGTGCCCGGAGCGGTGGACGGCTGGCGGCAGGCGCACGAGCGGCACGGGCGCCTGCCGTGGGGCGAACTGTTCGACGACGCCATCCACCTGGCCCGCTCCGGCTTCCCCGTTGCCCGATCACTGGCCCAGTGGCTGCCGCAGGACGCCGAGATGCTTCGGCAGGACCCCGGCGCGTCGCCCATTTTCCTGCCCGCGGGTCGCGTCCCACGGGAGGGGGACCGACTGGTCAACCCGGACCTCGCTCGCGCCTTCGAGATTCTCGCCCGCCAGGGTGCGCGCGAGGGGTTCTACGAGGGCGAGCTGGCACAGCGGCTCTGCGAGGTAAGCGAGTCCCCGCTGGTTCCGGAGGACTTCGCCGGGTTCACGGCGTCCTGGGTGGAGCCGATCGAAACGACCTACCGGGGCTTCACGGTGCTCGAACTCCCGCCCAGCACCCAGGGCTTCACAGCCCTGCAGATGCTCAACATCCTCGAGGGCTACGACGTCGCCGGTTGGGGCGACCTGAGCGTGGAGTACGTGCACCACGCCACCGAGGCGGTCAAGCTGGCCTTCGCCGACCGCGACGCCTGGCTCACCGACCCCGCTCACCAGGACATCCCCCTGCACCGGTTGCTGGCCAAGGACTACGCCGACGGACGACGTCACAAGATAGACGTGCACGCGGCACTCGATCCGGTGGCGCTCGACAGCGGTGTTCCCGGTGGCTGGACCGGCGTTCGCCCGGTCCCGGCCGGCGACACCTGCTACTTGGCCGCTGTCGACGCCGACGGCATGGTGGTTTCCTTCATCGAGTCGATCTACCACGACTTCGGCTCCGGCGTGGTTCCCATGGGCACCGGCATCCTGCTGCAGAACCGTGGGTCGTTCTTCTCTCTCGACGAGGAGCACCACAACCGGCTCGAGCCCCACAAACACACCTTCCACACCCTCATGCCCGGCATGGTCCTCCGCGAGGACGGCTCCCCGTACGCGGCGCTCGGCACCATGGGCGGTGAGGGCCAACCCCAGACGCAGGTCGCGATGCTGACCCGGATGGTGGACTTCGGCTACGACGTCCAGCAGGCCATCGAGGCCCCGCGCTGGCTGATGGGCCGGACCTGGGGCGCCGAGTCACGCGACCTCTGGCTGGAAGGCCGCATTTCCGACCCGGTCGTGCAGGAACTGCAACGGCGCGGGCAGCCCGTCAGGATGCTGCCGAACTGGGACGACAACGTCGGACACGCCCAAGCCATCCGGATCCATCCGGACGGTTCGCTCGAAGGCGGCGCTGACCCGCGCGGTGACGGCGCCGCCCTCGGCTTCTGAACGAACCCGACCACCCAACGCCGGAGAGATGATGACGCACCCGTACCGCAAGATCTACAGACGCTCCCCGGAGGGCGGGGTGCAGCTCGCCGCCAGCGCCGACCGGTGGTACCTCGCCGACGACCACGTGCACCTGTCGCCGCACCACACCGAAGGCCAGCTGATGCGCTTCGACGCCCAGCTCCTGCCAATCGTGGACAACCTCAACCGCGGGGCGCTGGTCATCACCGACATGCAGAACGACTTCTGCTCGCCCGGGGGCTGGACCCACCGTTCCGGACTGGACCACGAGCGCTGCCGGGAAGCCATCCCGGGGGTGCGGCGGGCCATCGACGCGGCCCGCGCACACGGCATGTGGGTCATCTGGGTGTACTGGTACAACCGACCCGACCTGCGCAATCTCGGCGCCCCCACCCTGTACTCCTTCAAGCACTCCCCGGACCAGGCCGGCATCGGGCAGGACCTGGACCACGGCCCGGTCCTGCTGCGCGACTCGTGGGGCGCCGAGATCGTCGACGAACTGAAGCCCTACGCCGACGAGGACGACATCCACATCGAGAAGGTGCGCATGTCCGGCTTCTTCGGCACCCACCTGGAGCAGGTGCTGCGAACACAGGGCATCTCCACGCTCTTCTTCAGCGGAGTGAACACCGACCAGTGCGTGACCACGACCATGGAAGACGCCTACTTCCACGACTACAACGCGGTGCTCCTCACCGACGCCACCGCCACCTCCAGCCCCGCGTACTGCAAAGACGCGGTGATCCACAACGCGAGGAACTGCTGGGGCTTCACCATGACCACCGAAGCCTTCGCCTCGCCGCAGCCCCACCGGGATCAGCACCGTTGAAGGCCGGCGATGACCTACGCCGTACGTGTCACAGCCGGGGCCTGGCCGCTGAATGCGATGTGGCCACCCGACCCGTCCGGTCCGGGCGGCGGTGAGAAGAAAAGTCCGGTGGGACGGACGCGCCGTCGCGGCTGCGGGAGCGGCCGCACGTACTGCTGTTGTGGCGGGTCGGCTTCGTCTTGCCAGTAGTGCATTTCGGGTGGCCCGCAG
>JAEYGD010000322.1 GCA_023402505.1 Actinomycetes bacterium | reverse complement strand
GTGCGGGCCCTGGCGGGCGCGTCCCGGGTCGCGTTGGCCCTGCCGCTGCCGGACGACGCCGACGCGCCGGTGGCGCTGCGCGCGGTCGCCGAGGGCGCCCTGCTCGGCGGGTACCGGTTCGCCGGCTACAAGACGCGTCCGCAGCCCGGCCGGCGGCAGCCGGTCGCCGAGGTGCTGGTGGCGGTGCCGGACGCGGGCGACGCGGCGGCGACCGCCGAGGTCACCCGGGCGCGGGCGGTGACCGACGCGGTGCGCCGTACCCGCGACTGGGTGAACACCGCCCCGAACGAGCTGCGCCCGCCGGCCTTCGCCGACGCCGTGGCCGCCGCCGCCCGGGAGGCCGGCCTGGAGGTGGAGGTGCTGGACGAGGCCGCCCTGCGCGAGGGCGGGTACGGCGGCATCGTCGCGGTCGGTCAGGGCTCGGAGGCCCCGCCGCGGCTGGTGCGGATCAGCTACACCCCGGCCGGCGGTGGCAGCGGCAAGCGGGTGGCGCTGGTCGGCAAGGGCATCACCTTCGACACCGGCGGCATCTCGATCAAGCCGGCGCAGGGCATGTGGGAGATGAAGTCCGACATGGCCGGCGCCGCCGCGGTCGCCTCCGCCATGCTGGCGGTCGCCGCACTCAAGCCGGCCGTGTCGGTGACCGCGTACGTGCCGATGGCCGAGAACATGCCGTCCGGCACGTCGTACCGGCCCGGCGACGTGATCACCATGTTCGACGGCAAGCGGGTCGAGGTGCTCAACACCGACGCCGAGGGGCGGATGGTCCTCGCCGACGCGATCGCCCGCGCCTGCGCCGACGGCTGCGACTACCTCTTCGAGACCTCCACCCTGACCGGCGGCCAGGTCGTCGCGCTGGGCAAGCGGGTCGCGGGTGTGATGGGCAGCCCGGAGCTGTGCGAGCGGGTACGCGAGGCCGGCGACGCGGTCGGCGAGCCGGCCTGGCCGATGCCGCTGCCGGACGACGTGCGCAAGGGCATGGACTCCGACGTCGCCGACATCTCCCAGGTCAACGCGGGCATGGACCGGGCCGGTCACATGCTCCAGGGCGGCACGTTCCTGCGCGAGTTCGTCAGCGGGGACGTCGCCTGGGCGCACATCGACATCGCCGGCCCCAGCTACCACTCCGGCGAGCCGACCGGCTACTGGACCAAGGGCGGCACCGGCGTGCCGGTCCGCACCCTGCTGCACCTGATCGAGGACGTAGCCACCAAGGGCTGAACCACCGCCCCCTCCCCCGCCCCTCCCCGCCCCTCCCCGCCCCCTCCCCGGCCAAGATCCGCACACGTTCACCGAAAGAGTGGTCATTCCAGCCGGAATGGCCACTCTTTCCGTGAAACTGCCCCCGGCTGGGGGTGGGGGGTGGGGGGCGGCGAGGGTCAGGACAGGTTGGGGCGGCGTTTGCGGCGTTCGTTGTAGTCGCGCATGCGTTGCGGGTAACCCATCAGGCGCACGTCGTACACCGGGATGCCCAGCCGGAAGGCGAAGCGCCGCGCCCCGTCCGGGCCGTCGATGCGGCGGCGGGTCCACTCCCCGTCGTCGGCGATCAGCATGACCGTGGTCTCGGTGACGGTCGTCCGGGGCTCGATGAAGGCCTCGACACCCCGCCGGGTGCGGACGAAGCTCTCAAGGTGCTCCAGATCGGCACGGTCGGCCATGCGGTCCAGGCTGACCGGTCGCGCCTTCTTCCGTCGTCGGAACAGTCCCACCGGTCGTCTCCCCCAAACCGCGTCATCGAAGCCCGTGCCAAGGGTACGTGTCACCGACGTGTCGTTGGGCACCTCGTTACGCGCGCTGAGCGCAGTGGTGACAAGATGACCGAGGTGGGGTGTGTCCGCATTACCCCGCCATGACCCCCGATGCAGCGACGCGACCTGGGAGTTGGACGTGAGCGAGCCGAACGAGACCTTCGACATCGTCATCCTCGGAGGTGGCAGCGGCGGCTACGCGGCGGCGCTGCGAGCCGCCCAGCTGGACCTCTCCGTCGCGCTGATCGAGAAGGGCAAGCTCGGGGGTACCTGCCTGCACAACGGCTGCATCCCGACCAAGGCGTTGCTGCACGCGGCCGAGATCGCCGACCAGACCCGCGAGTCGGAGCAGTTCGGGGTCAAGGCGGAGCTGGTCGGCATCGACATGGCGGCGGTCAACTCGTACAAGGACGGTGTCGTCGCCCGGCTGTACAAGGGCCTGCAGGGTCTGGTGGGTGGCGCGAAGAACATCACCTTCGTCGCCGGCGCCGGCAAGCTGGTCGCGCCGAACACCGTCGAGGTCGACGGCAAGCGCTACACCGGCCGCAACGTCGTGCTGGCCTCCGGCTCGTACGCGAAGAGCCTGCCCGGCCTGGAGGTCGACGGCGAGCGGATCATCACCAGCGACCACGCTCTCACCCTGGACCGGGTCCCGTCGTCGGCGATCGTGCTCGGCGGCGGCGTGATCGGCGTGGAGTTCGCCAGCGTCTGGAAGTCCTTCGGGGTCGACGTGACGATCGTCGAGGCGCTGCCGCGGCTGGTCGCGGCCGAGGACGAGGAGTCGTCGAAGGCGCTGGAGCGGGCCTTCCGCAAGCGGAAGATCAACTTCAAGGTCGGCAAGCCGTTCGAGAAGGTCGAGAAGACCTCCGGCGGCGTCAAGGTCACCATCGCCGGCGGCGAGACCGTCGAGGCGGAACTGCTGCTGGTCGCCGTCGGCCGCGGGCCGAACACCGCCAACCTCGGTTACGAGGAGCAGGGCGTGAAGATGGACCGGGGCTACGTGCTGACCGACGAGCGGCTGCGTACCAACGTGTCGAACGTCTACGCGGTCGGCGACATCGTGCCCGGCCTCCAGCTCGCGCACCGCGGCTTCCAGCAGGGCATCTTCGTCGCCGAGGAGATCGCCGGGCTGAACCCGGCCGTGATCGACGAGGCCGGCATCCCGCGGGTCACCTACTCCGACCCGGAGCTGGCGTCGGTCGGCCTGACCGAGGCGAAGGCCAAGGAGCAGTACGGGGCCGACAAGGTCAAGTCGTACAACTACAACCTGGGCGGCAACGGCAAGAGCCAGATCCTCAAGACCACCGGCTTCGTCAAGCTGGTGCGGGTCTCCGACGGGCCGGTCGTCGGCGTGCACATGGTGGGCGCCCGGGTCGGTGAGCTGATCGGCGAGGCCCAGCTCATCTACAACTGGGAGGCGTACCCGGCCGAGGTCGCCCAGCTCGTGCACGCCCACCCGACGCAGAACGAGGCCCTGGGCGAGGCGCACCTGGCCCTGGCCGGCAAGCCGCTGCACGCGCACGCCTGAGACGAAAGCCAACACCGCGGCGTCCGGCGGCAGACGGGCGAGATCGCACCAGGGGAAGAAGGAGTCGTTAGAGATGCCGGTATCGGTCACCATGCCCCGGCTCGGCGAGAGCGTCACCGAGGGCACCGTCACGCGCTGGCTCAAGCAGGAGGGCGACACCGTCGAGGTCGACGAGCCGCTGCTCGAGGTGTCGACCGACAAGGTGGACACGGAGATCCCGTCCCCGGCGGCCGGCGTGCTGACCCGGATCGTGGTGGGCGAGGACGAGACCGCCGAGGTCGGCAGCGAGCTGGCCGTGATCGACGGTGACGGCGGCGGTGCGGCCGCGCCGCAGCAGGAGGCCGCGCCGGCCGAGGAGGCGACCGAGGAGGCCGCGCCGGCCGAGGAGTCGGCCGAGGCCGCCGCGGAGCCGCAGGCCGAGGCGGAGCAGCCGGCCGTCGAGGAGCCCGCCCAGCCGCAGGGCGGGGCGGCGCCGTCGGGCGAGGGCACCCCGGTGAAGATGCCGGCCCTCGGCGAGAGCGTCACCGAGGGTACGGTCACCCGCTGGCTCAAGCAGGTCGGCGACACCGTCGAGGTGGACGAGCCGCTGCTGGAGGTCTCCACCGACAAGGTCGACACGGAGATCCCGTCGCCGGTGGCGGGTACGGTCCTGGAGATCACCGTCGCCGAGGACGAGACGGCGGAGGTCGGCGCCACGCTGGCGATGGTCGGCGCGGCCGGTGCCGCCCCGAGCGAGGCGAAGCCGGAGCCGAAGGCGGAGGCCCCGAAGGCGGAGGCCCCGAAGGCGGAGCCGAAGGCGGAGGCCCCGAAGGCCGAGCCGAAGCCGGAGCCCGAGCCGCAGGTGGCCGAGCCGACGCCGGGCATGTCGTACAACGAGCCGGCCGCCGAGGCCGAGGTCGCCGCCGAGCCGGCCAAGGCCGAGCAGGCCGCCACCCCGCCGTCGCCCGCGCCGCAGCAGCGGCCGTCGGCGCCGGGCACCGAGGAGGCCGCCGGTTACGTGACCCCGCTGGTCCGCAAGCTGGCCGGTGAGCACGGTGTGGACCTGGCGACGGTCAACGGCACCGGCGTGGGTGGCCGGATCCGCAAGCAGGACGTGCTGGAGGC
>JAEYGD010000147.1 GCA_023402505.1 Actinomycetes bacterium | reverse complement strand
TGTTCTTGATGTCCTCGGGCAGGTCCTCCCAGGAGGTGGCCTGCTTCTCGGTGGACCGCACGAAGTACTTGATGTTGTCGAAGTCGATCCCGGTGAGGTCGGCGCCCCAGTTCGGCATCGGCTTGCGCCCGAACAGCCGCAGGCCCTTGAGGCGCAGGTCGAGCATCCAGGCCGGCTCGTTCTTCTTGGCCGAGATGTCGCGCACCACCGCCTCGCTGAGGCCGCGCTGGGCGGCGGCCCCGGCGACGTCGGGGTCGGCCCAGCCGTACTCGTAACGACCGAGGGCCGCGAGCTGCTCCTCCTGGGTCAGGGGCTGGACGATCTGCTCGGTCATCTATCTGTCCTCACAGTGGTGACGGTCTTTCCGGACTGGGCACGCCCCGGCTGGGCCGGGATGTGCGTGGTGCACACCCCGTCGCCGTGCGCGATGGTGGCCAGGCGCTGCACGTGGGTGCCGACCAGACGGGAGATCACCGCGGTCTCGGCCTCGCACAGCTGGGGAAACTCGGCGGCCACGTGCGCCACCGGGCAGTGGTGCTGACACAGCTGGCCACCCGAGGCGATCGTGGACGCGTTCGCAGCGTAGCCCTCGGCGGTCAGCGCTCCGGCGAGTGCCTCCGCACGCGCCAGCGGATCGTCGCCGGCGTCCTCCATGGCGGCCCGGCAGCGGGCCTCCAGCGCGGAGACCTGCTCGGCGGCGAACGCCTCCACGGCCGTCGAACCGCCCTTGCGGGCGATCCAGCGCAGCGCCGCGGTCGCCATGTTGTCGTAGTGGTGCGTGCCGCAGCGGCCCCGGGCCGCGTCGGTCAGCAGGAACACCTTGGCCGGGCGGCCCCGCCCCCGGTGACCGCGCACCACCTGCTCGCGGGCGACCACGTCGCCGTCGGCGAGCATCGCGTCGAGGTGCCGGCGGATCGCGGCCGGGCTGAGCCCGAGGGCGTGCCCGAGCTGCGCGGCGGTGGTCGCCCCCCGCTCCAGCAGCAGCTGGGTGACCCGGTCGCGGGTCGAGAGATCGGACGCGGCAGACTGGGACGCGCCCGGCTGGCCGGCGGCCCCGACGGGCGCCGGCCGGTGCCCGGAGACCCCCGCCGCGTTTTTCACAACGCCAACGTTACGTAATTCGCCGGAGGCCCGCAAACCCGGGTCCGGTGATCCCAACCACCGCGCCGGCAGAGTCACCCGATCGGGTTCCACTACGGTGCGTAGGATTTGCGCGTGACTCCTGCCGTCCGGTTCCCGGTCTCCAGCACCCTGCTGCGCCGTCTGGCGTTCGCCAACATCGTCGCGAACGTCGCGATCGTCGTCACCGGCGGGGCCGTCCGGTTGACCGCGTCCGGTCTGGGCTGCCCCACCTGGCCCCGGTGTACCGACGAGTCGTACACCACCACGCCGGAGATGGGCGTGCACGGGGTGATCGAGTTCGGCAACCGGCTGCTCACCTTCGCCGTGGGCATCATCGCGCTCGCGGTGCTGCTGGCCGTCCTGCTGCACCGCCCCCACCGGCGGGGGCTCCTGCCGCTCGCGGCCGGTGTGCTGCTCGGCATCCCGGCGCAGGCGGTCATCGGCGGCGTCACCGTGCTCACCAACCTCAACCCCTGGGTGGTCGGGCTGCACTTCCTCGCCTCGATGGTGGTGATCTCGGCCGCGTACGCCCTCTGGCGACGGACCGGGGAACCGGACGGCCCGGTCCGGCCGGTGGTACCCGGCCCGCTGCGCACCCTCGCCGTCATCACCACCGTGGTCAGCGCGTCCGTGCTCGTGGTCGGCACCTGGGTCACCGGCAGCGGCCCGCACGCCGGTGACGGCGGCGCGGCTCGCAACGGCCTCGACCCGCAGCAGATCTCCCAGGTCCACGCCGACGGGGTCTTCCTGCTGATCGGCCTGTCGGTGGCGCTGGTCTTCGCGTTCCGGGCGGTCGGCGCCGAGCGCGCCTACCGGGCCGCGCTGGTGCTGGTCGCGGTCGAGCTCGGCCAGGGCGTGATCGGCTTCGTGCAGTACTTCACCGACCTGCCGGCGCTCCTCGTCGGCGCCCACATGCTCGGCTCCTGCCTGGTGCTGCTGGCGACCCTGTCGGTGCTCTGGTCGACCCGTGACCGCCACCCGGCCGCCACTCCCGCCGCCGAGCCCAAGCCCGCCGTCCCCGCCCACGCCTGACCCCCGCACCGCCCCCGCCTCCCGGCCCGGGCGCATCTTCGGGGAAGTTGTCGCCTCACCGGCGCGCGAGGCAGCAGCTTCCCCGATGTTGCGGCCCACGCCCATCCGTGAGCGTGGCGACGGCGGGCGGTCAGCTGCGACGGGTCAGGTGGGCGAGGACGGCGTCGGCCAGGCGGGCGGGAGCGCCGTCGGCGTACCCGAGGAACAGCGACGGCTCGGTGAGTTCCAGCTCCACCAGGACCGGTGTGCCGTCGGCGCCCGGGATCAGGTCGACCCGGGCGTAGAGCAGGCGGTCCGGCCCGCCCGGTACGGCGGCGAGCGTCTTCTCCGCCACCGCCAACTGCTCGGGGGTGGCGGTGCGGGCGGCGATCCGCTCCGGCTTGTACAGGCCGTCGACGCCCAGGTCGGGGCCGGTCAGCATCGCGCCCTTGCGGATCGCGTGGCTGAACGCGAGCCCGTCCGGCCCGGCGAGGAAGAGCAGCGCGGTCTCCCCGTCGGTGTCGACGGCCGACAGGTACGGCTGGACCATGGTGACCCGCCCGGCCGCGCCGAGCCGCCGGACGTGCGCCCGGGCGAGGTCCCGGTGCTCCGGATCGGCCAGGTCGTACCGGCCGGTGTCCTGGCTGCCGGCGCTCACCGAGGGCTTGAGGACGTACTCCCCGCGCTCGGCGGGGAGGTCCCACTCCTGTCCCGGCGCGACCCAGGAGGTCGGCACCGTGGGCACCCCGGCGGCGCAGAGCTCGTCGAGGTAGCGCTTGTCGGTGTTCCAGGTGACGACGTCCGCCGGGTTGACCAGGGCCGGCACCGTGGCCGCCCAGGCGACGAACTCGTCCCGCCGGGCCATGTAGTCCCAGGGCGAGCGGAGCACCGCGAGGTCGTAGGCGGCCCAGTCGACGGCCGGATCGTCCCAGACGGCCGGCTCGGCGGTCACGCCCCGGGCGTCCAGCGGAGCGAGGACGAGACGGTCGTCGTCCTCCAGGCCGGGGAGGGCGGCACAGGTGACGAGAGCGACCCGGGGTTTCCCCCGGGTCGACTGGTAGTGGTCGGTCAATTCAGTTTGTCTCGCTATCTCAACGGGCCATCGTGCGCCGGGCCATCGACCGCCAGAGGTCGTTGCTCGGACGCATCTGGTCCATCAGTTCACGCTCCCAGGCGTTCTCGACGGTGACTCCCGCCTTGGCGCACGCCTGCCGCGCGACGACGGTGTCGTCCGCGAACTGGTCGCCCCAGGCTCCGTCGGAGCCGACGAGGACGATGCGTGCGCCGCGCTTGCCGACGTACTCGATGACCGCCTTCGCCCCGCCGTGCCCGGCGGCGAACGACTTGATGCCGGCGACCAGGCCACTCGGGGCCGGGTCGTTGGCGGTCTGCTCAGCCGTCAGCGTCGTATCGGAACCATCTGCCATGACGCGAAGCCTAAGCAGACTCGCACCCGGGCGGGCGACTTCCGTGAACCTTTTGTGATGCCAATTACCTTGAAGTTTAAGGAATAGCACAAGCGATTTGCCCGGTTATATGCGTATTTTGCTCATGATTTCGACCTGGCAAAGTCGCGCAGACATGAACAGCCGGGCCATGCCGGATGTGTGTGGAAATACCGTTGGCTCTATGTCAAAAGCCGGACACCTCATCGATGACGATGATGTGTCCGGCTGATGTGCGGGCTCCGGATCAGATCAGCGCGTCCAGCGCGACCGCCGCGAACAGGATGGTCAGGTAGGTCGTGGACCAGTGGAACAGCCGCATCGGCTTGACCGCCTCGCCCCGGGCCGCGCGCCGCGTCAACTTGTGCGCCTCGACCAGGAAGGCAGCCCCGACGACCAGGGTCGGCAGCCCGTAGACCGCGCTCATCCCGAGCGGCCACACCGCGAGCGAGGTCAGCACGGTCAACCACGCGAAGATCAGGATCTCGGCGTTGACCCGCCGGGTCGACGCCACCACCGGCAGCATCGGTACGCCCGCCCGCGCGTAGTCGTCCCGGTACTTCATCGCCAGCGGGTAGAAGTGCGGCATCTGCCAGAAGAAGACCACGCCGAACAGCGCCCAGGCGGCCGGCGCGAGCGAACCGGTCACCGCGGCCCAGCCGATCAGGACCGGCGCCGCCCCGCACGCCCCGCCCCAGAACGTGTTCGCCGCCGTGGTCCGCTTCAACCAGAGGGTGTAGACCAGGTCGTAGTAGAGGATCGCGGCGAGCGTGAGGCCGGCGGCCAGGAGGTTGGTGAACACGGCCATCAGGGCGACCGAGACGACCGCCAGCACCACACCGAAGATCAGCGCGTTGCGCGGCGACACCGTGTGCGTCGGCAGCGGGCGACGCTTGGTGCGCCGCATGACCTGGTCGATGTCCCGGTCGATGTAGCAGTTGATGACGCTGGCCGCGCCGGCCGCGAGCGACCCGCCGACGAGCACCACGGCCACCAGCCACAGCGACGGCATGCCACCGTGCGCGAGCATCATCGCCGGCACCGTCGTGACCAGCAGCAGCTCGACGATCCGCGGCTTGGTCAGCGTCACGTACGCCGCGACGACGCCGCGCACGTCCCGCCGGGGGTTCGCCGACCCGGGCACCGCCGTGCGCACCTTCTGAGCAGAGGTGCTGACGGGGCGCTCGGTGATCATGCTCACGGATTGCCACCTTCCGGCGTCGGCGGGGGAGGTCGATCGGCCGGACCCGCTCGGGGCCCGCACACCGCCCCACACACTACGCGCTGTCGTTTTGGCTGCCCGGGCGACCCGGCAACGGTGCGAGGCGTCACACCCGGGATCGAACGGTGGAACCCCTCGGAGCCGTACAGAACAGCATGCAGAGATCCCCGGGCGGACGTTTAGGACCGCTCGATAGGGTCACCAGTGAGGGTTCCGCCCATCTGCCGAGGAGCACAACCAACGTGGCTGCCAACCGATCCGAGCATCCCCCACTGAACTGGTCCGACCTCGACCGCCGGGCTGTCGACACGGTCCGTGTGCTGGCCATGGACGCCGTCGAGAAATCCGGCAACGGCCACCCGGGCACCGCGATGAGCCTCGCGCCCGCGGCGTACCTGCTCTTCAACCGGGTGATGCGGCACAACCCCGCCGACCCGACCTGGCCCGGCCGGGACCGGTTCGTCCTGTCCGCCGGCCACTCGAGCCTGACCCTCTACATCCAGCTGTTCCTCTCCGGCTACCCGCTCAGCCTGGACGACCTCAAGGCGCTGCGGCAGTGGGGCTCGCTCACCCCCGGCCACCCCGAGCACGGGCACACCCCGGGCGTGGAGACCACGACCGGCCCGCTCGGGCAGGGGCTCGGCAACGCGGTCGGGATGGCGATGGCGGCCCGCCGGGAACGCGGCCTGTTCGACCCGGAGGCCGAGCCGGGCGACTCGGTCTTCGACCACGACATCTGGTGCATCGCCTCCGACGGCGACATCGAGGAGGGCATCAGCCACGAGGCGAGCGCCCTCGCCGGTCACCAGCAGCTGGGCAACCTCTGCGTCATCTACGACGACAACGAGATCTCGATCGAGGACGACACCCGCATCGCCATGAGCGAGGACGTCGCGGCCCGCTACGAGGCGTACGGCTGGCACGTCCAGACGGTCGACTGGCGCCGCGGCGACGCCGACCAGGGCGACTACCACGAGGACGTGGAGGCGCTGCACCGCGCGCTGCTGGCCGCCAAGGCCGAGACCGGCCGCCCGTCGTTCATCGCGCTGCGCACCATCATCGGCTGGCCGGCCCCGAACAAGCAGAACACCGGCAAGATCCACGGTTCCGCGCTCGGCGCCGACGAGGTGGCCGCCACCAAGGAGATCCTCGGCTTCGACCCGCAGCGGACCTTCGAGGTCGACGAGGACGTCCTCAAGCACGCCCGTCAGGTGATGGAACGCGGCGCGGAGGCGCAGCGCGCGTGGACCGCCACCTTCGACACCTGGGCGCAGGGCAACCCCGAGCGCAAGGCCCTCTACGACCGGCTGGCCGGGCGGAAGCTGCCGCAGGGCTGGACGGACGTGCTGCCCGAGTTCCCGGCCGACGCCAAGGGCATCGCCACCCGCGCGGCCTCCGGCAAGGTCCTGGAGGCGCTCGCGCCGGTGCTGCCCGAGCTGTGGGGCGGGTCGGCCGACCTGGCGGAGAGCAACAACACCACGATGAAGGGCGAGCCGTCGTTCGTCCCGGCCGTGCACGCCACCAAGGACTTCCCCGGCCACGAGTACGGCCGCACGCTGCACTTCGGCATCCGCGAGCACGCGATGGGCGCGATCCTCAACGGCATCGCCCTGCACGGCGGCACCCGCCCCTACGGCGGCACCTTCCTCGTCTTCAGCGACTACATGCGCCCGTCGGTACGGCTCGCGGCGCTGATGAAGCTGCCGGTGATCTACGTCTGGACCCACGACTCGATCGGGCTCGGCGAGGACGGCCCGACCCACCAGCCGGTGGAGCACCTGACCGCGTTGCGCGCGATCCCCGGCCTGGACGTGGTGCGCCCCGCCGACGCGAACGAGACCGCCTGGGCGTGGCGGCAGGCCCTGGAGCACACCGACCGGCCGACCGCGCTGGCGCTGAGCCGCCAGGCGCTGCCGACGCTGGACCGGTCCGCCCTGGGCAGCGCCGAGGGAGTCACCCGCGGCGGGTACGTGCTGGCCGAGGCCTCCACCGGCAAGCCGCAGGTGATCATCGTCGGCACCGGGTCAGAGGTGCAGCTCTGCCTCACCGCGCGGGAGCGGCTGGAGGCCGACGGCACCCCAACCCGGGTGGTGTCGATGCCGTGCCAGGAGTGGTTCGCCGAGCAGGACGAGGCGTACCGGGAATCGGTGCTGCCACGGGGGGTACGCGCCCGGGTGAGCGTCGAGGCGGGTGTCGCCATGTCGTGGCGCGCGATCGTGGGCGACTGCGGCGAGAGCGTCAGCCTCGAGCACTACGGGGCCAGCGCGCCCCACTCGGTGCTCTTCGAGCAGTTCGGGTTCACCCCCGACCGGATCGTGGCCGCCGCGCACGCGGCACTGACCCGCGTCGGCGACATCACTGGTTTCACGACCGGCAACTGAGGGGAGCGTGACGGCATGACGGACAGGTTGGGTGAGCTCACCGCCGCGGGCGTGGCGGTCTGGCTCGATGATCTCTCTCGGGTACGCCTGAGCTCCGGCGGGCTGGACCAGCTGCGCCGGGAGAAGCACCTCGTCGGTGTGACCACGAATCCGACGATCTTCGCCAAGGCGCTCAGCGACGCCGACGAGTACGACTGGCAGCTGCGCGACCTCGCCACCCGGGGGGTGGACCTCGAGGAGGCGGTCCGCAACCTCACCGCGTACGACGTGCGGTGGGCGTGCGACGTGATGCGCCCGGCGTACGACGCGACGGCCGGCGTGGACGGGCGGGTCTCCCTGGAGGTGGACCCGCGGCTGGCGTACGACACGGAGAAGACGGTCGCCGAGGCCAAGGCGCTGTGGTGGCTGGTCGACCGGCCGAACCTCTTCATCAAGATCCCGGCCACCGAGGCGGGCCTGCCGGCGATCACCGCGGCGCTCGCCGAGGGGATCAGCGTCAACGTCACCCTCATCTTCGGCCTGGACCGGTACTCGCAGGTGATGGAGGCGTTCCTCGCCGGCATGGAACAGGCGAAGGCGAACGGCCACGACCTGTCGAAGATCGGCTCGGTGGCGTCGTTCTTCGTCTCCCGGGTCGACACGGAGGTCGACAAGCGGCTGGAGAAGGTCGGCTCGGAGCAGGCCAGGGCGCTGCGCGGCAAGGCCGCGGTGGCCAACGCCCGACTGGCGTACGAGCGCTACGGCGAGGTCTTCTCGTCCGGCCGCTGGCAGGCCCTCGCCGACGCCGGGGCGCACCCCCAGCGCCCGCTGTGGGCCTCCACCTCGACGAAGAACCCGGACTACCGGGACGTCATCTACGTCGAGGAGCTGATCGCGCCCGGCACGGTCAACACGATGCCCGAGTCGGTGATCAAGGCGTACGCCGAGCACGGCGAGACCCGTGGCGACACTGTCACCGGGGCGTACGACGAGGCCCGGCAGGTCTTCGCGGACCTGGAGTCGGTCGGCGTCGACATGGCCGACGTGATCGGCACCCTGGAGCGCGAGGGCGTGGAGAAGTTCGAGGTGAGCTGGAACGAGCTGCTCGACGGCGTCCGCAAGTCGCTGGACGCCGCCGGCCAGGGCACAAGCCACCCGGGCGACGCCGCCAAGCCCAACGCGCGGGCCGCCGAGCAGGCCGGAGGAAACGCGTGAGCGAGCGTCAGCGAGCGAACCATCAGCACAGGGCGGCCGTGCCTCACGGCGGCGCCGAGCGAAGCGAGGTGCCGGCGTGAGCGAGCTTTTTGCGCAGCCGGCGGAGGCCGCAGCCGGGCTGACCGTCCACGGCGCCGACGCGGTCGACAAGGCCGCCGCCGCGTCCACCCGGGACGCGGTGGTGGCGAACGGCGTGCCGGGCCGGCTCGCCGCGAAGGACCCGACGCTGTGGGGGCCGGACGCGGAGGCCGAGGCGAAGATCCGGCTGGGCTGGGTCGACACCCACACCCGCAGCCGGGACCTGCTGCCGCAGCTGGCGGAGCTGCGCGCCGAGCTGGGCGACCTGGACCACGTGGTGCTGGCCGGCATGGGCGGCTCGTCGCTGGCCCCGGAGGTGATCGCCCGCACGCTGGGCCGGCCGTTGACGATCCTGGACACCACCGACCCGGGCCAGGTCCGGGCGGCTCTCGCCGACCGGCTGGACCGCACGGTCGTCGTGGTGGCCAGCAAGTCGGGCTCGACGGTGGAGACCGACAGCCACCGCCGGGCGTACTGGCAGGCGTTCCTGGACGCCGGGATGACCGAGGCGGAGGCCGGGCGGCACTTCGTGATCGTCACCGACCCGGGTTCCCCGCTGGAGGCGACCGCCGCCGAGATGGGCGCGTTCACCGTGTTGGCCGACCCGAACGTCGGCGGCCGGTTCTCCGCGCTGACCGCGTTCGGGCTGGTGCCGACCGCGTTGGCCGGTGTCGAGGTGGCCGAACTGCTGGACCAGGCCGACGCGCTCGCGGCGTCGCTGAACGGCGAGCGGGACAACCCGGCGCTGGCGCTGGGCGCCGCCCTGGGCGCGGCGGCCACGATGGGCCGCGACAAGGTGGCACTGGTCTCCGACGGCACCGGCATCGACGGGCTGGGCGACTGGGCCGAGCAGCTGATCGCCGAGTCCACCGGCAAGGCCGGCGTCGGCGTCCTGCCGGTCGTCGTCGAGTCGCCGACCAGCCCCGGCGCCACCGGCGACGACGTGCTGACCGTCACCTACGGCGGTGCGCTGGCACCAGATGCGGTGCCCGGCGGCGGCGGCGCGCCGGACGTGGCGGTCAACGGGCCGCTTGGCGCGCAGTTCCTCGCCTGGGAGTACGCGACCGCGGTGGTCGGCGTGGTGCTCGGCATCGACCCGTTCAACCAGCCGAACGTCACCGAGAGCAAGGAGAACACCAACAAGATCCTGGCGTCCGGGCCGCCGGCGGAGTCGCCGTCGTTCACCGAGGGCGCCGTCGAGGTGTACGCGCCGGCGGGCGCGCCGGGCGACCTGGCGGGCGTCCTGCGCTGGCTGGTCGACGGGCTCGGCGACGACGGTTACCTCGCGGTGATGGCGTACCTCGACCGGTTCGCCGACGCGGACGCGGCCCGGCTGCGGCCGGCGCTGGCCGAGGTGGCCGGCCGGCCGGTGACCTTCGGGTGGGGTCCCCGGTTCCTGCACTCCACCGGCCAGTACCACAAGGGCGGCCCACAGGTCGGCAGCTTCCTCCAGATCACCGGCGCGGTCGACGTTGATCTGGAGGTGCCCGGCAAGCCGTACACCTTCGGGGAACTGCAGGCGGCCCAGGCGGCCGGCGACCGGCAGGCCCTGGCCGGCCGGGAGCGCCCGGTGCTGCGGCTGCACCTGACCGACCGGTCGGCGGGCGTGGCCCAGCTGCTGGACGCGGTCGGGGCACTGCGCGCGTGACGACGACCGACCTGACGAGGCGGAGCGAGGAGACGGTGTGACGAACCCGCTACGCGATCCGCAGGACCGGCGGCTGCCGAGGATCCCGGAGCCCTGCGCTCTGGTGATCTTCGGCGTCACCGGGGACCTGGCCCGCAAGAAGTTGCTGCCGGCCGTGTACGACCTCGCCAACCGGGGGCTGCTGCCGCCCGGTTTCGTCGTGCTCGGCTTCGCCCGCCGCGACTGGGGCGACGGCGACTTCGAGTCGCTGGCCCACGAGGCGGCGAAGGCCCACGCCCGCACCCCCTGGCGGGAGGAGGTGTGGGCCCGGCTGGCCGGCAACATCAAGTTCGTCGGCGGATCGTTCGACGACGACGCCGCCTTCGACCACCTGGCCGCCACCCTCGAGAACCTGCGCCAGTCGCACGGCATTTCGGGTAACGCCGCGTTCTACTTCTCCATCCCCCCGTCGGCGTTCCCGGTGGTGCTCAAGCAACTGGCCCGCACCGGCATGGCCGACAACGACAAGTGCGGCGGGTGGCGCCGGGTGGTGGTGGAGAAGCCGTTCGGGCACGACCTGCCGTCCGCCAAGGCGCTCAACGAGCTGGTCGACGACGTCTTCACCCGCCGGGACGTGTTCCGGATCGATCACTACCTGGGCAAGGAGACCGTCCAGAACATCCTCGCCCTGCGGTTCGCCAACAACCTGTTCGAGCCGCTGTGGAACTCGAAGTACGTCGACTCGGTGCAGATCACCATGGCCGAGGACGTGGGCATCGGCACCCGGGCCGGGTTCTACGACTCGGCCGGCGCGGCCCGCGACGTCCTCCAGAACCACCTGCTCCAGCTGCTGGCGTTGGTGGCGATGGAGGAGCCGACCAGTTTCGACGCCGACGAGATCCGCACCGAGAAGCTCAAGGTGCTCAAGGCGATCACCCTGCCGAGGGACGTCAGCCAGGGCACCGTACGCGGCCAGTACCTGCCGGGCTGGGTGGGCGGCCAGCGGGCGGTCGGCTACCTGGAGGAGGAGGGCGTGCCGCCGGACTCCACGACGGAGACGTACGTGGCGGTGCGCCTGGGCATCCAGAACCGGCGGTGGGCGGAGGTGCCCTTCTACATCCGGGCCGGCAAGCGGCTGCCCCGCCGGGTCACCGAGGTCGCCATCATGTTCAAGAAGGCCCCGCACCTGCCGTTCAACTCCACCGACGTGGAGTCGCTGGGCAACAACCAGCTCGTCATCCGGGTCCAGCCGGACGAGGGCGTGGTGCTCAAGTTCGGCTCCAAGGTGCCCGGCACCGCGATGGAGGTCCGGGACATCGCGATGGACTTCCAGTACGGCGAGGCATTCACCGAGTCCAGCCCCGAGGCGTACGAGCGGCTGGTGCTGGACGTGCTGATCGGCGACCGGACGCTCTTCCCGGACGCCGCGGAGGTCGAGCAGAGCTGGGCGGTGGTGGACCCGCTGGAGCACGCCTGGTCGGGCACGAAGCCGGAGCCGTACCGGGCCGGCGAGTGGGGCCCTCGAGCCGCCGACGAGATGCTGGCCCGCGAGGGCCGCGCCTGGCGGCGGGCGTGACGACCGTGCGACGCGAGCAGACCGGGAGGCTCCTGTGATCGGCCTGTGGGACACCACCGGAAACGAGGTGGTCAAGGCGCTCGCCGCCGAGCGGCGTAGTGCCGGCGGCGTGGCCAGCGGCATGGCGCTCACCCTGATCGTCGTGGTCGACGAGAAGCGGGTGCGTGAGGCGGAGGCGGCGGCGACGATCGCGTCCGCCGCCCACCCGTGCCGGCTGGTGATCGTGGTCCGCTCCGACGTGGAGCGGGACCGCAACCGGCTGGACGCCGAGATCGTGGTGGGCGGCCGGCTCGGCCCGGGCGAGGCGGTGGTTACCCGGATGTACGGGCGGCTCGCCCTGCACGCCGAGTCGGTGGTGATGCCGCTGCTGGTGCCGGACGTGCCGGTGGTCACCTGGTGGCACGGCGAGCCGCCGGCGGAGATCGCCACGGACTTCCTCGGCGTGGTCGCCGACCGGCGGATCACCGACGCCGCGCAGGCCGCCGATCCGATCGAGGCGCTGCGGCAGCGGGCACGGGACTACGCCCCCGGCGACACCGACCTGGCGTGGACCCGGATCACGCTGTGGCGCACCCTGGTGGCGGGCGCGTTCGACACCACCGCCGCGCGGGTCACCGAGGCGAGCGTGGTGGCGCCCCGCACCGACCCGACGGCGGCGCTGATGCGGGGCTGGCTGGCCGCCCGGCTGGGCATCGACCCCCAGTGGCGGTACACCGACGAGCACCCCCGGATGCACGAGGTGCAACTGCGCTGCGCCAACGGCGACGAGCTGACGCTGACCCGCGACGACAGCATGGCGGTCTTCCGGCGTACCGGCCAGGACGACCGGCACCTGCCGCTGGTGCGCCGGCCGCTCGGCGACGAGTTGGCCGAGGAGCTGCGCCGGCTCGACGCGGACCAGGTGTACGCGGAGGCGCTCGGCGCCGCCGCGGGCATCAGCGGGCTGGAGCAGCGCCCCGCTCAGCGGGTGCACGTCTGGAAGGACCCGGCGGAGGCCCAGCGGGCCGAGGCCGGCGTCACCGCCCACACCGGGACCGCGCAGCCATGAGCGAGCGAATCATTCAACTCAGGGCGGCCGAGGCCCATGCCGGCACTGCTCACGGTCCGATCCCCGGCCGAGGCCGTACCGTTGCCGCCGGCCAGACCGACGCGGCCGTGGCTCGGACCGTTCGGCGAAGCGGAGTGCCGTCATGAGCGAGCGCAGCGAGCGAATCAGCAAGGTCAGCGCCGTGGAGCCTCATGACGGCAGGGAGCGAAGCGGAGTGCCGTCATGAGCGAGGTGAGTGTGGGCGTCCACGCCGACGCCGACCTGCTGGCGCAGGCGGTGGCGGCGCGGCTGGTGGTCCGGATCCTCGACGCGCAGGCCGAACGTGGCCAGGCGTCGGTGGTGCTGACCGGCGGGCGGATCGCCGCTGCCGTGTACCGGGCGGTGGCGGCGTTGCCGGCCCGGGACGCGGTGGACTGGTCCCGGGTCGACGTCTGGTGGGGCGACGAGCGGTTCCTGCCGGCCGGCGACCCGGAGCGCAACGAGACGCAGGCCCGGGCGGCCCTGCTGGACGCGGTGCCGCTGGACCCGGCCCGGGTGCACCCGATGCCCGCTGCCGACGGCCCGGCCGGCGACGACCCGGAGGAGGCCGCCGCACGGTACGCGGCCGAGCTGGCCCGGGCGGCCCGTCCCGGCACCGCCGCTCTCCCCCACTTCGACGTGCTCATCCTGGGGGTCGGCGAGGACGGGCACGTGGCGTCGGTCTTCCCGGAGCACCCGGTGCACTACGAGAGCCGCCCGGTCAGCGCGGTACGGGGCAGCCCGAAGCCGCCGCCGGTGCGTACCACCCTCACCCTGCCGGCGATCAACACGGCGGACGAGGTGTGGCTGGTGGCCAGCGGAGCGGACAAGGCCCGCGCGGTCGGCATGGCGCTCGCCGGGGCGGGCCCGGTGCAGTTGCCGGCCGCCGGCGTGCAGGGCACCGGCCGCACGCTGTGGCTGCTGGACCGGGCCGCCGCGGCCGACGTGCCGGCCCGCTTCCGCAGCCTGCGCTGACCGGCCCGCGGGGGCCCTGCCCGCGACTCCCGTCGTGGGCGGGCCCCCCCCTCCGTCAGGACCCGCCCCGGCGGCGCCCCAGGGCGTCCAGCCCCACGGCGAGGATCGCCCCCCCCACCG